>NZ_JAUSWJ010000001.1:3240000-3540000 GCF_030815145.1 Kaistia geumhonensis
ACTGACAAGTCGAGCAGAGACGAAAGTCGGCCATAGTGATCCGGTGGTCCCACGTGGACGGGCCATCGCTCAACGGATAAAAGGTACTCTGGGGATAACAGGCTGATGATGCCCAAGAGTCCATATCGACGGCATCGTTTGGCACCTCGATGTCGACTCATCACATCCTGGGGCTGGAGAAGGTCCCAAGGGTTCGGCTGTTCGCCGATTAAAGTGGTACGTGAGTTGGGTTCAGAACGTCGTGAGACAGTTCGGTCCCTATCTGCCGTGGGTGTAGGAAAATTGAGAGGATCTGTCCTTAGTACGAGAGGACCGGGATGGACGTACCTCTGGTGGACCTGTTGTGGCGCCAGCCGCATTGCAGGGTAGCTACGTACGGACGGGATAACCGCTGAAAGCATCTAAGCGGGAAACCCACCTCAAAACGAGTTTTCCCTTGAGAGTCGTGGTAGACCACCACGTCGATAGGCCGGGTGTGGAAGTGCGGCAACGCATGCAGCTTACCGGTACTAATCACTCGATCGGCTTGATCGCCCTCATTAACAATGCCCATCGCATCCGCGATGCGCTCCAATGATCAATTCCAGCTTCTTCCCTTTCTGCGCTTTGCCGGCCTGGTGGTCATGGCGAGGAGCCTGAACCCGATCCCATTCCGAACTCGGCCGTTAAACTCCTCCGCGCCAATGGTACTGTGTCTCAAGACCCGGGAGAGTAGGTCGCTGCCAGGCCTGCAAAACGCAGAAAGAAACAACCTCTCTTCACGCCTTCCAAAAAGCCCCGCCCAGCAGAAATGCTCGGCGGGGCTTTTTGTCGTGCGCAGGGGCGGAGAAGACCGAAGGCGAGGGGCCGCCCGAGCTTCAGGCGCCGCGGCTCAAACGGTGGCCGAGGACGAAATACTGACTTAGCGAACGGAACGGAGCCGCCAATATCGGCAAGCCGGCCGATCGAAGCCTGGTGCCTCAACGTGTCTTGACCAGGGACATCAGCTCGATCAGAGTTTCGGAGCCGGGGCCTTTCCAAAGTCTGGCACATCGTCTGGCTTCAAGGCCATGAACGCTTCATAGGCGGCAATGTCCTCTTTGCTCGGGACGGTGCGGTCTGTCGAGAGCGCCCGTATCCCATCAGCAAACGAACGGCGCGTGACCTGTCCCAAGATCACAAAATCGTTTGAGAGCTCGTAGGACATGGAGCCGGTCCACATGTCAATCCGGGCGTAGCCAGGTGCTCTGGCGAACAGCTTAGGCTGGCCTGAAACCTCGTGCTTCGCCAAGGCAACTCGTAGGAATTCTAGCTGCCTAAATAAAACGTGCGTGCGAGCCAAATCATCTGCGATCTCCTTAGTTATCTTCGGATGGTCGATAATCTTACGAATCGTTTGAGCAAAGCGATCGCGTCCTAGGTTGAGGTCTCCAGGATTGCGCCTCTTTTCCAGCGCTTCGGCCTTTAATTTGAGGCCGCCGTTGGAGTGCCACTTCAAGACACTCTTAGCGCGCTCCCGCCATGTCCGGAGCAGCTCATAGACGGCAAAAAGCCATTGCTGGCTAAGTGCGTTCAGAAGAACAGCGTGCTCAAGATTTATGCCCTCGTCATCGGAGCGATATTCACGAGCCTCGGTCTCCATCTGCATGAGAAAAACATCGACTAACGCAACGTTTGTAGCCTGCATGCCAAGGTAGATGTCGTCGCCGAACAGTGTCAGTCCGCGCAGTGCTTTGTCGAGTTCGCGCGCTCCGATCTCCTCGGCTCCACGACGCATGCCCACATCATCATCATCTGTCTCTACCATATTTGCCCCACACAACGTCTTCGCAGCGACTTTCTGGTGCAGGCTGATCCAAGCTACCGGTTCTTCACCCCGTTCGCCTCGGCGACAAAGTCCGACAGCATCGGGACGTAGCGCTCTGCCTGGCCGGCCGCGGCCATCGCCGCGAACTGGTTCTTCACCGCGCTGCCGAGAGGGTTCACGAGGCGGGCGCTGTCGGCCATGCCGGCGAGATAGCGGAGATCCTTGTAGGCGTTGGCGATCGTGAACTGGTGGGCGTTCTCGTCGCGCTTGATCACATAGGTCATGAACGTGTCGTAGAAGCCGCAGCGCATGCGGCCCTGGCCGATGACGGAGTGGAAGGTTTCAGGGCTGATGCCGACCTTCTGGCCGAGCGCAAGCGCCTCCGAATAGAGCGCCGCATAGCCGAGCGATAGGAAGTTGTTGATCAGCTTCATCTTGTGGCCGGCGCCGACCGGCCCGACATGGGCGATCGTCGCGGCCCAGCAGGCGATGAGCGGCTCGGCCCGCGCAAAGTCGTCATCCGATGCGCCGACCAGCGCCTGCAGCGTGCCGGCCTTGGCGCCGGCCGGCGTGCCGCCGAGCGGGGCATCGACGAGGCTCATGCCCTTGGCCGCGACCACCTCGGCGAGCCGCAGCGTCGAAGCGGGTTCGGCCGTGCTGCAATCGATGACCATGAGGCCGGGCTTGCCGCCGGCGAAGATACCGTCCGGTCCCTCGATGATGGCCTCGACCTCAGGCGAACCGGTGACGCAGAGGAAGATCGCATCGCAGAACGACGCCATCTCGGCCGCGCTCTTCACCTCGCGGGCACCGTCAGCCACGAGCCGCTCGACGGCGTCGCGTTTGCGGTTGGCCATGACGACCAGCGCATTGCCCTTGGCGAGCAGGTTGGCCGCCATGCCCTCGCCCATATAGCCGAGCCCGATGAAGCCGACCGTCGCCTTCGCCCTGTCCTGCATGCTGCTGTCCTGCCTTATTGCGCTCGCGCGAGCGGGGAGTTTGTGGTTTTGCCGAAACCTAAATTGGTTTAAGCGAAGAGCATAGGGTCGCGCGGGGCGGGGGTGCCGCAAACGCGCGGTCAGGGGACGGCGGGTCTCGAGAAATGGTGGATCCCGACAAGGACGGCGCTCCCCGAGCTGCGCAGCGGCGCGCCGGCCGGCGCGTGCTGACGCTGCGCATGCTGGGGCAGGAGCTCGGCCTTTCCACCGCGACCATCTCGCTGGCGCTGCGCGATTCGCCGTTGGTGGCCGAGGCGACGCGGCTGCGTGTCCGCGCGCTTGCCGACGAGGCGGGCTATGTCGCCAATCGCTCCGCCGCCAGCCTCCGGACCGCGCGCACCAACATGGTCGGCGTCATGGTCCATGACGTGATCAACCCCTATTTCGCCGAGATCTTTCGTGCGCTCGAGACGGCGCTCAATGCCCGCTCGCTGGCGATCATGATCTGCAACCATGGCGACGATATCGGCCGCCAGCGGACCTTCGTCGATACGCTGCTGCAGCACCGCGCCGACGGGCTGATCATGTGCCCGGCGATCGGCACAGACGCGGCCGCCGTCGCGCGGATCACCGACCAGGGGCTACCCTTCGTGATGATCTGTCGCGAGGTCTCCGGCGCGGCCGTGCCGCTCGTGCGCGGCAATGATTTCTCCGGCGCGCGCGCGCTCGCCCGCCATCTGGTGGCGGAAGGGCACCGGCGCATCGGGTTCGTCGGCGGCCGGCGCGCCACCAGCGCCGGCGCCGAGCGCCACGCCGGCTATGTCGCTGCGCTGGCGGAGGCCGGCATCAAGGCCGATCCGGCGCTCGACTGTCCGGAGGTGATGAGCCAGGAGGCGGTGCGCGCGAGCGCGGAGCGGCTGCTGGCGCTGCAAGACCCACCGACAGCGCTGATCGGCTTCAACGATCTCGTTGCCTTCGGCCTCGTCTCCGCGCTGCGCCATGCCGGTCGCGAGCCGGGGCGCGACGTCGCCGTCGCCGGCTATGACGACACCGACGGCGCGGCTTGGGCAGCGCCGGCCCTGACGTCGGTGTTCAATGCCGCCGAGCGGATCGGCAGCCTCGCCGCCGGGCTTCTCGCCGCGCAGATCGACGGCGCCGAAATGGAGCCGGAGCGCATTCTCATCGAGCCCGAGCTGCGCATTCGCGCCTCGACCCGCCCCTGACCCGCCTTTCTCAAAACTGGAGCATGGAAACGATGTCACGGCCCGAAATCCTGATGCCCGGACGCATGAGCGACAGCGTCGAGCGGGCGCTGGACGCCCAGTTCACCGTGCATCGGCTGCATCTGCGCGACGATCCCGCCGCGGCTCTGCAGGCGCTCGCCCCGCATATCCGCGCCGTCGCCGCCGGCGGCCATGCCAAGGTGGACGCGGCGCTGATCGACGCGCTGCCGCATCTCGAGATCGTCGCGAATTTCGGCGTCGGCTACGACAATGTCGATGCGCGCTACGCCGCCGAGAAGGGCGTCATCGTGACCAATACGCCCGACGTGCTGACCGAGGAAGTCGCGGACACGGCGCTCGGTCTCATCCTGATGACGGTGCGCGAATTCTCCGCGGCGGAGCGCTATCTGCGCGCCGGAAAATGGCCGTCGGCGTCCTATCCCCTCACCAAGGCGACGCTGCGCGACCGCGTCGCCGGCATCGTCGGGCTCGGCCGTATCGGCAAGGCGATTGCGCGCCGGCTGGAGGCCTTCGGTGTGCCGGTCGTCTATCACAACCGCCGCCCGCAGGACGATGTCTCCTATCGCTACTATGGCGATCTCGTCGAAATGGCGCGCCATGTCGACATGCTGATCAGCGTGCTGCCGGGTGGCGCCTCGACCGATAAGCTGATCAATCGCGCTGTGCTCGATGCGCTCGGGCCGCGCGGCATCGTCATCAATATCGGCCGCGGCACGGTGGTCGACGAGGCGGAACTGATCGCCGCGCTGACCGAGAAGCGGATCCATGCCGCCGGCCTTGACGTTTTCGAGAAGGAGCCGCAGGTGCCGGCCCAACTCATGGCGCTCGAGAATGCCGTGCTGCTGCCGCATGTCGGTTCGGCCTCCGAGCATACGCGCGACGCCATGGGCCAGCGCGTCGTCGACAATCTCCTCGCGTGGAAGGATGGCCGGCCGCCGATCAGCCCGGTGACCGAGACACCGTTCAGCGGCTGGCACAAGCGCTGAGCGGCAGCGGACACCGGCGGCTGCCATGTACGACGCGAAGAAGCCGGAGGACGAGCCCAGTCCCGGTGCGATCTTCCTTGAGTTCCTGCGTCTTGGCCTCACCTCCTTCGGTGGCCCGGTGGCGCATCTCGGCTATTTCCGCGAAGCCTTCGTCCGCCGGCTCGGTTGGATGGAGGAGGGCGCCTATGCCGATCTCGTGGCGCTCTGCCAGTTCCTGCCGGGGCCGACCTCGAGCCAGGTCGGCATGGGCGTCGGCTACGAGAAGGCGGGGCTCCCCGGCGCGATCGCGGCGTTTGTCGCCTTCACGCTGCCATCGGCCCTCGTCATGGCCGGCCTTGGGCTGGGCCTCGCCTCCGGCATCGGCATCGATGCCGGGCTTGTTGGCGGGCTCGCTCTCGTCGCGGTCGCTGTTGTCGCCGAGGCGGTGCGCGGCATGGCGGGCTCGCTCGCCACGACGCGGTTCACGTCCGGCCTTGCCGTCGCGGCCGCGGCGGCGGCGCTGCTCCTTCCCTTCGCGCTGACGCAGATCGGCATCATCGCTGCCGCAGCGCTGATCGGCCTCGCCCTCGCACCCGACCGGCCGCCGACGGTCCCCGCTGGAGTCGCCGCCCCGGGATCGCGGCGGCTCGGCATTGCGGCACTGGTGCTCTTCGCGCTGCTTCTCGCCGCGCTGCCGATGCTGGCAAGCCAGTCGAGCATCGCCGCGCTGGCGGCACCCTTCTATCAGGCGGGCGCGCTCGTCTTCGGTGGCGGCCATGTGGTGCTGCCGCTTCTGGAGCGCGGCGTGGTCGGCACAGGTATGATCGCTCCCGAGAGCTTCATTGCGGGCTATGGCGCCGCGCAGGCGATGCCCGGGCCGCTGTTCTCGCTTGCTGCCTTTCTCGGAGCGACGGCGGCGATGCCGGGGCCATGGTCCGGCGCGCTGATCGCGACGCTGGCGCTGTTCGCGCCCGGCTTTCTGCTGGTGATCGGGGTGCTGCCGTTCTGGCGGCGGCTCGCGGGCTTCGGCCCCGCCCGCCGCGCGCTGACCGGCGTCAACGCCGCCGTGGTCGGCATCCTCGCCGCCGCGCTCTACGACCCTGTCTTCACCACGGCGGTGCATGCGCCCCACGATCTCGCCTTGGCCATCGTGGCATGGGGGCTGCTCGCGGTCGCCCGCTGGCCGGCCTGGCTGGTGGTGATCCTCGGCGCCGCGGCGGGCTTCGCGCATCCTTTCGCCTGAGCATCCGGCATCTCCGGCTCCAGGGCGCGGCGGGTAGGGGCCGCAGCGCCAGGAGCCGGAGACACCGGAACCGTCAATCGAGGGCGACGTGCTCCGCCGGCCCCTTCTGCGGCTTGTTGCGCAGGAGGAGCAGAAGCGGGATCGTCGTCATGGTGACGAACATCATGAGCTTGAAGTCGTCGATATAGGCGATGAAGGCGGCCTCGCGCGTGATGAAGCCGTTGAGCTGCGCCAGCGCGCCGAGATCGCCCATCGCCATGTCCATCGGCAGCGCCGGATTGGTGGCGGTCACATGGCCAGCCATCGCCTGGTGCATGATCTGCGTGTTCTGCGCCAAGAGCGTCGCGACGATGGATACCCCGATCGACGAGCCGAGATTGCGTACCAGACTGAACAGCGAGGCGGCGTCGGTCCGCCATTTCGGCGGCAGCGTCGCGAAGGAAATGGTCGACAGCGGCACGAAGACGAAGCCGAGGCCGAAGCCCTGCGTGATGCCGGTGATCATGAACGGCATCGCGCCCATCTGCTCCGACCAGGTCGTCATCTCGTAGAGCGACCAGGTGGTGAGCGAGAGGCCGATGAAGATCAGGATGCGCGGATCGACCCGTCCGACCAGCCGGCCCACCAGCATCATTGCGATCATGGTGCCGACGCCGCGCGGTGCGAGGATCAGCCCCGTCGTGATCACCGGGTATCCGTAGAGGTTCTGCAGCATCGGCGGCAGCAGCGCCATGGTGGCGAGCAGGATGATGCCGATGATGAAGATGAAGACGAGGCCGGTGACGAAGTTGCGGTCCTTGAAGATATGCGGGTCGATGAACGTCTCGCGCGATGTGGCCATGTGGACGACGAACACCCAGAAGCCGATCACCATCAGGCCGGTCTCGATCAGGATCTCGGTAGACGAGAACCAGTCGAGCTGCTCGCCGCGATCGAGCATCATCTGAAGCGCGCCGATGCCGAGCGAGAGGAAGGCGAAGCCAAAGAAGTCGAACTTCCTGAGACGGATCGGCCCCTCGCGCATGAAGAAGAAGATGCCGAGAAAAGCGACGATGCCGACTGGCAGGTTGATGAAGAACACCCAGCGCCAGTTGAAGCTGTCGGTGAGCCAGCCGCCGAGCGTCGGGCCGATGATGGGGCCGACCATGATACCCGCGCCCCACATGGCCATGGCCTGGCCGTGCCGCTCCTTGGGGTTGATCGAGAGCAGAACCGACTGGGAGAGCGGCACCAGGGCGGCGCCGAAGATGCCCTGCAGGATGCGGAAGCCGACCATCTGGTAGAGGCTGCCGGCAAGGCCGCAGAGCATCGAGGCGAGGGTGAAGCCGACGATGCAGGTGAGGAACAGACGCTTGATGCCGATGCGGTCGGCGACCCAGCCGGTCACCGGCGTCGCGATGGCTGCGGCCACGATATAGGAGGTCAGCACCCAGGTGATCGTATCCTGGGCGGCGCCGAGCGAGCCTTGCATCGATGGCAGGGCGACATTGGCGATCGTTGTGTCGAGCACCTGCATGATCGTCGCGAGCATGATCGAAACGGTGATCAGCCCGCGGAACGGCACGGTATCGGCGCTGGTAGTGCTCATCGTGCGCAGCGCCTCCCGAGGCGCATCAGCGAAGGGTCAGCGGGTCGTCGTCTCGGCGACCGCCGTGCCGAAGCCCGGTAGCGTTCGGCGATGGCCGGTGTCGACGTCGACCGAGGCGCTGAGGCCGGCCGGGACGGCCGCGATGTCGAGATCGCCGTCGATTTTCAGGCGGACGGGGACGCGCTGGACGACCTTCACCCAGTTGCCGCTGGCGTTCTGGGCCGGGAGCAGCGAGAAGGCCGATCCGGTGCCGGCATCGATCGACTCGACCTGGGCGCGAAAGGTCTGGTCGGGATAGGCGTCGAAGGTGATCGTCGCCGGCTGGCCGACCCGCATATGGGTGAGGTCGGTTTCCTTGAAATTCGCCTCAACATAGGCCGTGCTGGTTTCGACCAGCGTCATCAGAACGGTCGGGGCCATGGCCGGATTGGTCACATATTGCCCGACTCGCAGACGGTCCGTCTGCGAGACGACGCCGTCGGCGGGCGCATACACGGCCGTCTGCTCGAGGGCGAGCGCGGCGCTCTCGCGCGCCGCCTGCGCCTGCATGACGGACGGATGCTGGTCGGTCGGGATGTCCGGATCGCCGCCGAGGGCGGTGAGCGCGCCGGAGACCTTTTCCTTGGCCTGCGCCACGGACTGCTCGGCATTGCGCAGATTGTTCTCGGCCGCGTCGAAATCGGCATTGGAGCTGACGCCGCGCTTCAGGAGGTCCTGCTGGCGGGCGAAGACCTTCTGCTGATAGTCGAGCGTCTCCTCGGCCGATTTCTCCTCGGCCACAGCCTGCTGCCAAGTGGATCGAAGCTGTTCCACCTGCAGCCGCGCCGCCGCGACGGCGGCATCGGCCTGGTTGAGTGCAATCTGGTAGGGCTGCGGGTCGATCTTGAACAGGAGATCGCCCTTCTTCACCGTCTGGTTCTCACGCACTGCGACATCAACGATGCGGCCGGACTGGTCGGCGGTAATCGAGACGCGGTTCTGCTCGAGATAGGCGTTGTCGGTGGAGACAAAGCGGCCGCCGGTCAGCCAGAGATAGCCGCCGCCGAGAATGATCGCGAGCGGCACCACGAGCATCAGCACCAGACGCAGGCTGCGGCGGCGCTTCGGCGGCGGCGCCTCCGGCACGACGCTGAGCTGCGGGGCGGGCTTCTCAGCCTCTGTTGCGGGTTCGGCACTCACGACGGGACCTTTTCGATGCTCGGTTCGGCAAGGGCGTCGGTGCACACATCCGCAGGTTCGGATTCGCCGCCATAGCGTGCCATGTTGGCGCGCATCAGCGTCAGCACGGCGATCAGCCGCTCGGTGTCGGTTTCATCGACGCCTTCGAGCGCCGAGGTCATGACGCTCCTGCCGATCACCTTCATCTCGGCAAGTTGCGGCTGCACCGCCGGCGTCAGATAGAGGCGGCGTGCGCGCCGGTCGGTCGGATCGGGCAGGCGCGTGACGAAGCCGAGCGCTTCCAGCCGGTCGATATGGCGCGACAGCGTGATCGGCTCGACATCCAGCGCCTCGGCCACCGCGGCCTGGTTGGAGCCTTCGTTCTTGTGCAGGAAGGCGAGCACCTGCCACTGCGCGCGGGTGAGCGAGCAGCCCTGCGCGGCCTGATCGAAGGCGCGGCGGATGAGGCGCGCGACATCGTTTATCAGGAAGGCCAGATGCTTTTCGGGCGGGTCGTTTTCCATAGCCCGAAGATAATAAGTCTCAGTGATAATATCAACAGTCACGATTTGGTCGCCCGACCGTGCGGCGCCATGCAGGAAGCTGCGGACAAGCATGGGCTTTTGCACTGTGACGGCGTTGAATCGGGTCGGCGCTGCCGTAAGCTCGCCTTGTTTCGCGGTTAGCGCCGCGTCGATGGCGTTTCAGGGAGCGTTGCGTTGAGCGAGGCGATTTCGGGCAGGATGCCGCGCGACTACCGGATCGATTTCTTCCGGGGCCTCGCGCTCGTCTCGATCTTCGTCAACCACATCCCCGGCAACTTCTTCTCCAATTTCACCCATCGCAATTTCGGCCTGTCCGACGCCGCCGAGGTGTTCGTGCTGCTGGCCGGCATATCCGCCGCGCTCGCCTATTATCCGCGCTTCGTAAACGGCCAGGCGGCTCTATCGATCGGGCAGATCGCCAAGCGGATCGGCACCATCTACATCGCGCATCTGTCGTCCATCGCGATCGGCTTCGCGGTCTATGCGGCTGCGACGATCTGGTTCTCCGCGCCGCAGCTGATGGTGCCGGACGAGCGGCACTGGATCCTCGACAACACGCTCGGCGCGCTGGCCGGTATCGGTGCGCTCACATACCAGACCGGCAACTTCAACATCCTGCCGATGTATATCGGGATGATGGCGATGCTGCCGATCATCATGATTTTGGCGCGGATCAACCTCCTCGTGGCGCTCGCGGCGAGCGCGGCGGTCTGGCTCGTTGCCAACATCCTGCATTTCGGTCCGCCCAATTATCCGGGCAACGGCGTCTGGTACTTCAACCCGCTCACCTGGCAGCTGATCTTCACCATCGGCTTCTGCGGCGGCGTCATGCTGCGGCGTGGCGTGTCGCTCCGGCCTTCGCCGGTGCTCTATGCGCTCGCTCTCGCCTATCTGGTGGCGTCGGCGCTGCTCGTCATGCTGCCGCTGTGGGACCGCTTCCCCGTGATGCCGGAATGGGTCTGGATCACTGGCTTCAACAAGAGCTGGGTCGGCGCCTTCCGTCTCGCTCACCTGCTCGCGCTGGTCTATGTCGTCCTGTGCAGTCCGATCCCGGCTTTCCTCAAGCGCTGGCTCACGCATGACAACTGGATCGTCAGCCTCGGCCGCAACACGCTGCCGGTGTTCTGGCTCTCGACGCTGCTCGCCGTCACGGCCCACATCATCCGCCAGGAGCTGTTCCACCTTCCCAACGATCCGCTCCTGACGGGCAAGTCCTTCGTCCTCGACTGCACGCTGGTCGGCGCGGGAATGGTGTTCCTTTTCGCGCTGGCCTTCCTGCTCGACTGGACGAAGCCCGGCGGGAAGGCGCGGCCGGCCCCCGTGCCGGCGGCACGGCTCGAGCCGGCGGAATAGTCTCCAAAAAAGCGATGGCGCCGCGGCGGGACCGCAGCGCCATGCCGGAACTTGTCTTGGTGGAGCGATGCTCAGTGCATCGTCTCGTTGCCCTTCAGCCTTGCGATCTCGTCCTTTACCTGAAGCTTCTTTCGCTTGAGTGCCTGCACTTCAACCGAATCGACGCTTGGATGAGCCTTCATCACATCCTCGATCTCTTTCGCGAGCGCCTCGTGACGACGCTCCAACGCTTCGAGATGCGACAGCATGGACATCTGCAATGCCTCCCTTTGCTAACGATGACGGCCTGGCGATGGTGCCACAATCGATGGGCAGTGTCGAACGGCGGACCGGCTCGATGACGGCTTTGTGACGCCGCCGGCTCAACAACTTCCCTATGGCGATGTGTGGTCTCCGGCGGCTCGTTCAAGACCCTCCGCACGGTGATTGGGCTCGCCTCACCCGGCGCGAGCATGTATCGTCCTGACGCGGAAGGCCTGCGCGCCGCGAGGCGTCGGCGGGCCCTTTGGGGTGGCGTGCGTATGACCGAGGAAGAAGAGCAGGAAGTCCGTTTCGAGCTGGCGCGCCTCAGGCAGGAGCATGCCGATCTCGATGCGGCGATCGCGGTCATGTCGGAGACGGGTCGCATCGACCCGCTGCGCATCCAGAGGCTGAAGAAGAAGAAGCTCGCACTCAAGGACCGGATCGCGGTCCTCGAGGATCAGCTCCTGCCAGACATCATCGCATAGTCTCGCGCGGCCCGCGCCGCCGGGCACCGAGCAGACCCTCGAGGCGCTCCATCAGCGAGGCCGGCTGGTGGTCCGCTTCAATCGGCAGCGCCGCGATGCGCACGCTGACCGAGGTGACGCGTCCTTCCAGAAGGCGGTCCATCCCGCCCGCGGCCGCGCGCAGCGCGTCGAGACGCGGCGCGATATCGGCCTGACCGGCATTCCAGAGCACAAGGCCGAAGGCATAGGGATCGAGCCGCGCTGCCACGTCGCAGGAGCGGAGCTGGCCCTTCAGCCGCGCGCCGATGGTCTGGAGCGCGCGATTGGCGACGTTCTGGCCATGGCGCTCGGCGACGCCGGCAAGGCCGTCGACCGCGACGAGGACAGCGAGGGCCGGCGTGCGGTAGCGGTTTCGGAATGCGGCGGCCTTCTCGACCTCGCGTTCGTAGGCGCGACGGTTGAGAAGCCCCGTGACGGGGTCGGCCGACGCCTCGACCTCGAGCGTCGCGATGCGGTGGCGCGAGAGATCGAGCGCCGCGCGAAGCGCCGCCACCTCCTGCGAAAGGCGCACCACCAGCGCCCGCTGCTCCATCGGAACCGGCAAAGCATCCTCTTCGACGGCAAGCGGTCGGCGGCGCGCCGGCTGGTCGGCGTCGAAGGCGGGAGCGGGGAACGGCGGGACGGGGCGCGGTTCGGGCATGAAGAGATTCAATGACATAGACTGGTTCAGCATCGGTTAACGACGTCTCTTGCGCAAGTAGTTTGCGAATCGCAGGGATTTCTTTGCCGAGGGAGGTGTCCTCGCTGTCGCGGCGGCCCCGGATCGATGCTTGCACCGTGCCGGCTGCCTCTCTAGTGTCCCCGGCGAATCCTGAGACTCGATCGGAGGAACGCGCTTGGCCGCAAAAGCTCAGCCGGTGGCGATCATCATGGGCAGCCAGTCCGACTGGCAGACCATGAAGGCGGCCGCGGAGACGCTGGATGCCCTCGGCATCGGCCATGACGATCGGATCGTCTCCGCGCATCGCACGCCCGACCGGCTCGTGGCCTTCGCCAAGGACGCGCGCGCGTCGGGTCACAAGGTGATCATCGCCGGCGCCGGCGGCGCGGCGCATCTGCCGGGCATGTGCGCCGCCATGACGCCGTTGCCGGTGCTCGGCGTTCCCGTCGAGTCCAAGGCCCTGTCGGGCCGGGACAGCCTCCTTTCGATCGTGCAGATGCCGGCCGGCATTCCCGTTGGCACGCTCGCGATCGGCCGGGCGGGCGCGGTCAACGCGGCCCTGCTCGCGGCGGCGATCCTCGCACTGGAGGATCCCGCGCTCGCGGGGCGCCTCGATGACTGGCGGGCAGAGCAGACGGCGCGCGTTGCCGAGCGACCGGCGCAGATCGAGGAGACGAAGTCCCATGGGTGACGGCGTGCTGGTTGACGGCGTCCTCGCGCCGGGCGCCACGATCGGCATTCTCGGCGGCGGCCAGCTTGGCCGAATGCTGGCCACGGCGGCTGCCGAGCTCGGCTTCCGCTGCCATGTCTTTTCTCCCGATGGCGAGAGCCCGGCCTTCGACGTCGCCGCGGCGCGAACGATCTCGTCCTACGAGAGCCAGCAGGCGCTCGCGGCCTTCGCGGGCTCCGTCGATGTCGTCACCTACGAGTTCGAAAACGTCCCCGCCGAGACGGCCGAGTTCCTGTCCGGCCAGGCGATGGTACTGCCCGGCGTCGGCGCGCTGGCGGCGTCGCAGGACCGGCTGACCGAAAAGGAGCTGATGCGCTCACTCGGGCTGGAGGTCGCTCCCTTCGCCGCCATCGACAGCCTCGACGATCTCGTTGCGGCCCTTGAACGGGTCGGCCGCCCGGCGATCCTCAAGACGCGCCGCTTCGGATATGACGGCAAGGGTCAGGTGAAGATCGGCCCCGGCGACGATCCGGCCGCGGCGCTGGCGGCGATCAACCATCACCCGGCGGTACTCGAAGGGTTCGTCACCTTCACGCGCGAGGTCTCGGCGATCGTCGTCCGCGGCCGCCGCGGCGAGACGGCCTGCTACGACATCACCGAGAACGTGCACCGCAACCATATCCTTGCCACCTCGACCGTGCCGGCGGCGATCCAGCCGGAGACTGCGGAGGAGGCGAAGGGCGTCGGCATGCGCATCGCCGAGGCGCTCGACTATGTCGGCGTGCTGGCGGTCGAGATGTTCCTGGTCGAGGAGGGCGGGCGCGAGCGCCTCATCGTCAACGAGATTGCGCCGCGCGTCCATAACTCCGGCCATTGGACGCAGGACGGCGCGCTCGCCTCGCAGTTCGAGAACCATATCCGCGCCGTGGCTGGCTGGCCGCTCGCCTCGACCGCCCGCCATTCCGACGCGGTGATGACCAATCTCATCGGCGCCGAGGCCGACGACTGGCACGCGCTCGCCGCCGAGCCGGGCGCGCGGCTCCATCTCTACGGCAAGGCAGAAAGCCGTCCCGGCCGCAAGATGGGACATGTCAACCGGATCACGCCGAAGCGGGGATAGGGGCCTTCGCGCCTGCGGGAAGAACCGACCCGTCTTCCATCGTCGCGCAACGGCCTGCCTCCGGCTCTGCCGATGGGAGAGTTGATGCACAGCGCCGATGCGCCGCGACGGCTTGCGGACCGGGCGCTGCCGGGGGCTCGCGACCGCGCGGCCGATCCCTTTCGCCAGCGGTGGCGGCACCCCATATGACGGCGCTTCCCCAGGGGTGGCGCAGGCCGCCCAAAGGCGCTATCGAAGGCGCCGATTTCCGCCCATTCAGCGAAGACATCCGCCATGACCGCAGCGAAGACCGTCTATCCCGCCGCCGATCCCTCGCCTTCGTTCCCGAAGATCGAGGAAGCGATCGGCGCCTGGTGGAAAGAGAACCGGACCTTCGAGCGGTCGATCGAGCAGCGTCGCGAGGCCGGCGCCGCCGAGTTCGTCTTCTATGACGGCCCGCCCTTCGCGAACGGGCTTCCCCACTACGGCCATCTCGTCACGGGCTTCGTGAAGGACCTCGTGCCGCGCTACCAGACCATGCGCGGCAAGGTGGTCGACCGCCGCTTCGGCTGGGACTGCCACGGCCTGCCGGCCGAGATGCAGTCCGAGAAGGAACTCGGTGTCTCCGGGCGGCTCGAGATCCTGAAATATGGCGTGGCGCGCTTCAACGAGCATTGCCGTACCTCGGTGCAGCAGTTCACGGCGGACTGGGAATATTACGTCACCCGTTCGGCGCGCTGGGTCGATTTCAAGAACGACTACAAGACGATGGACCTTTCCTTCATGGAGAGCGTCATGTGGGCGTTCAAGCAACTGCACGACAAGGGCCTCATCTACGAGGGCTACCGCGTCGTGCCCTATAGCTGGGCCGCGCAAACGCCGCTGTCCAATTTCGAGACCCGCCTCGACAATTCCTACCGCATGCGCCAGGACCCGGCGCTGACGGTCGGCTTCCTGCTCGATCCGCTTGCGGCGGACGAGGTGCCGACGCGGCTCGTCGCCTGGACGACGACGCCCTGGACGCTGCCCTCCAACATGGCGCTCGCCGTCGCGCCAGAGGCCGACTATGCCGTGCTCGAAAAGGCCGGCCAGCGGGTCGTGCTCGGCGCGCCGCTCGTCGGCAACTATGCGAAGGAACTCGAGGGCTTCGTCGAGGTCGGCCAGCTGAAGGGGGCCGAGCTCGTCGGCCGCAGCTACCGGCCGCTGTTCCCCTTCTTCGAGACACGCCGTGAGGAGGGCGCCTTCCGCGTCATCGGCGGCGACTTCATCGAGATGACCGACGGCACTGGCGTCGTGCACATCGCCCCCGCCTTCGGCGAGGACGACATGCGCGTCGGCCAGGAGCAGGGCATCCCGGTCGTGGACCCGGTCGATTTCGCCGGCAACTTCACCGGCGAGGTGCCGCCCTATGCCGGCATGAACGTCTTCGAGGCCAACAAGGAGATCATCCGCGACCTGAAGCATCAGGCGGGGGTGGTGCTGCGCCACGAGACCTACGACCACAACTATCCGCATTGCTGGCGCACCGACCAGCCGCTGATCTACAAGGCGCTGCGCTCCTGGTACGTGAAGGTCACCGCCTTCAAGGACCGGATGGTCGAGCTCAACCAGGGCATCACCTGGGTGCCGGACCACATCAAGGACGGCCTGTTCGGCAAGTGGCTGGAGAATGCGCGCGACTGGAACATCGGCCGCAACCGCTTCTGGGGCTCGCCGATCCCGGTGTGGAAGTCGGACGATCCGAACTATCCGCGCATGGACGTCTATGGCTCGCTCGACGAGATCGAGCGGGACTTCGGCGTGCGCCCGCATGACCTGCACCGGCCCTATATCGACGACCTGACGCGCCCGAACCCCGACGATCCGACCGGCAAGTCGGTGATGCGCCGCGTCGAGGACGTGCTCGACTGCTGGTTCGAGAGCGGCTCGATGCCCTTCGCGCAGGTGCATTACCCGTTCGACAACAAGGACTGGTTCGAGAACCACTTCCCGGGCGACTTCATCGTGGAGTATGTCGCGCAGACGCGCGGCTGGTTCTACACGCTGATGGTGATGTCGACGGCGCTGTTCGACCGCGCGCCTTTCCGCTCCTGCGTCTGCCACGGCGTCGTGCTCGACGAGAACAAGCAGAAGCTCTCGAAGCGGCTCAGGAATTATCCGGACCCGATCGACGTCTTCAACACTTATGGCGCCGACGCGCTGCGCTGGTATCTCGTGTCCTCGCCGCTCCTTTCCGGCGGCGATCTCGCGATGCCGAAGGACGGGCGCGCCATCGCCGAGACGGTGCGGCAGGTCATGCTGCCGATCTGGAACGCCTACTCCTTCTTCACGCTCTATGCCAATATCGACGGTCTCAAGGGCCGCATGGTGACGAGCGCCGAGGCCGAGCTCGACCGCTATATCCTGGCGAAGACCGGCGATCTCATCCGCGGCATCGAAGCGGCGATGGAGAAGCTCGACCTCGCCGGTGCGACGGCGGCGTTCCCGCCCTTCATCGAGGCGCTGAACAACTGGTTCATCCGCCGCTCGCGCGACCGGTTCTGGAAGGCCGAGAAGGATGCCGACAAGCAGGCGGCCTATGACACGCTCTACACCGTGCTCGTCACGATGTGCCGCGCGCTGGCGCCGTTCCTCCCTTATCTGACGGAGCACATCCATCGCGCCCTGATGGACGGGGAGAGTGTGCATCTCGCCGACTGGCCGGATGCGTCGGCTCTGGTCGCCGATGTCGAGCTCGTTGCGCGCATGGACATGGCGCGGTCGGTCGCTTCCGCCGCGGCCGCGCTGCGGACGGCGAAGAACCTCCGCACGCGGCTGCCGCTCAAGAGCCTGATCGTCGCGCATCCGCGCCATGCGGTGCTCGAGCCGCTCGCCGCCGTCATCGCCGACGAGGTCAACGTCAAGGAGGTCAGCTTCGTCGACGATCCTTCCGCCTATGGCCGTCCGGTGCTCACGGCGAACCTGCCCGTGGTCGGCAAGCGGCTTGGCCCGGCGCTGAAGGGCGTCATCGCCGCCGCCAAGGCAGGCGAATGGACGCTTACGGGCGATACCGTCACGATCGCCGGCGTCGAGCTGGCGGCGGGCGAGTACTTCCTGAAGTTCCAGGCCAACGAGGGTGTCGACGCGGCGCCGTTCGATGGCTCGGCCGGTGTCGTCGTGCTCGACACGCATGTCGATGCGGCGCTGGAGCGCGAGGGCATCGCGCGCGACTTCATCCGCCTCGTGCAGGTGGCGCGCAAGGATGCCGGCTTCCGTATCTCGGACCGCATCCATATCGAGGTGAAGGCGGCCAACGCCGCGTCGGCCGCGATCCTCGACCATCAGGACACGGTAAAGTCCGAGACGCTCGCCGAGAGCCTCCGGCCGACCGATGCGGTGCCGGAAGGCTATGTCTCCGAGACGGTGCTGGACGACCAGCCCATCGCGATCGGCGTCCGTTTGGCGCGCTGATCCGATGAGGGGCACAAGATATAAGGGTGGCCGCGAGGCCGCCCTTTTTCGTCAGCGCGCGGCCTGCATCAGCGGATAGGCGCGGCGCACGGTCTCGGCGATCGCGGCTGCGGCGACGGCCTTCACGAGATCGCCCGGAACGAAGATCAGCGAGCCCTTCGCCGCGTCGAAGAGCGAAAGCTTCGCGACCAGCGCCAGCCAGGGAATGCCGATCAGATAGACCGCGCCAATGCCGCCGATCACCGAGAAGATGAAGAACCAGACGGCGTTCATGCGCGGCCAGTTCTTCTCGGTGAGCCAGCCGGTGACATAGGCGCCGACCGGCCAGGAGAGGATGAAGCCCGCCGTCGGGCCGAAGAACACCGAGAGGCCGCCGCGCCCGCCGGCGAGCAGCGGCAGGCCGAGCGCCACAAGCAGCACGAAGAGCAGGATGGCGAAGCCGCCGCGCTTGGCGCCGATCAGGCAGCCGGCCAGCATGACCGCGAGCGTCGCGGCGGTGATCGGCACCGGCAGGAAAGCGACCTGGATCGGCGGCACGAGGTTCACGGCCGCCATGAGCGCCGCGAACAGCGCGATATAGACGATGTCGCGGGTGGAAACGTCTCTGGTCATCGGTCGAAGGCCCCTTCGTGGTCGTAGAAACTGTGCGCCGGCATGGCGGCGGCAATCAAGCCTCGTAGCCCCGCGCCTCGATGGCGTCGGCGAGGTCGTCGGCCGCCTTCAGGGTGCGGATGACGAGCGGCACGACGAGCGCCAGCAGATTGCGCTGGAGCCCGCGTGCCGCCTGCGCCTCGCGGATCTGGCGATATTCCTCGGCGATGAGCGGGATGAAGCGGATCGCGAGCGCGATGGCGAGCCCGACCTTGGCCGGATTAACGCCGAGCGGGGCGAGCGGGGCCAGCAACCGCTCGACCAGCGCTGCCATTTCGGAGACGGGCGTCGTCAGTGTGACGGCGCTCGCGAGAAGAATGAGCGCGGCGAAGCGCGCGACGGCAGCGGTGCCGTCTTCCACCGAGCCGGCCAGCACATGAAAGACGAACACGAAAGCGAGCAGCATAGCCGTGCCGCGCAGTTCGCCGACGAGCCGCCGAAAGCCGAGGCCGGTCGAGAGATAGACTGCAAACGCGAGCGGAACCGCCGCGAGCGCGAACATCGTCGAGGGAATGGCAAAGAGCGCGAGCGAGGCGGCGACGAGGGCGCCGAGTTTCGATCCGGCCGGCAGGCGGTGCAGCGCCGAGGCGCCGGGCGCAAAGAGGCCGATGGTCATTGCATGCGCGCCCGGTAGAAGGGCAGCACCTCGTTCGGAGGCCCGTCGGCGGCGAGGCGTCCATCCTCGATCATCAGCACGCGGTCGAAGGTCGCGATGAAATCGAGATCGTGCGTGACCACCACGGCCGGCTCCGGCAGCGCCGCAACGGCGTCCGCGAGGCGATTGCGGTTCCGCAGGTCCAGAAGTGTCGTCGGCTCGTCCATGACGATGAGCTCGGGCTCGAGGACGAGCACCGCGGAAAGCGCGATCAGCTGCTTTTCGCCACCCGAGAGCTGGTGGACCGGCCGGTCGCGGAGATGGGAGAGACCGTAGCGCGCCAGCGCCGCGTCGACGCGGGCGGCGATCTCCGCCCTGCCGAACCCGCGCGGCTTGAGGCCGAAGGCGAGATCCTCGGCCACGATCGGCATTACGATCTGGTGGTCCGGATTCTGGAAGACGAAGCCGACCTTGCGGCGGGCGGCCTTCGCATCGCGCCGCGTGTCGATGCCGTCGACAAGGACGCGCCCGGCGCTGGGCAGGACGAGGCCGTTCAGGAGGCGGGCGAAGGTGCTCTTTCCCGAGCCGTTGGCGCCGACGACGCCAATGCGCCGCTCGGCGAGCCTGAGCGAGAGGTCCGCGAGGACCGGCCGGCCATCGAAGGCGTGGCTGACGCCATCCAGCACGATCATGCGTCTCGGGCGCCTCACACCGATGCTGCAATGCCGCATGCACTAGAGAAGGTTGGCCGGGGCGTCAATCGAAGCCCGCCGGGCCCCCACCGAAGCCTCTTTCGTCGCGCCGCGTCATTGGCTACACCTTGCCTCATGACCCAGAACCTTGCCGCGCTCCTCCCCGTCCTCAAGGCTGCCCCCGTCGTCCCGGTGCTGATCATCGAGGACGTGAAGACGGCGGTGCCGCTCGCCCGCGCGCTGGTCGCCGGCGGGTTGACGGCGCTGGAGGTAACGCTCCGCACCGCCGCCGCGCTTGACTGCATCCGCGCCATCAAGGCCGAGGTCGAGGGCGCGAATGTCGGCGCCGGCACGATCCTCGATGCGAAGCAGTTCGATGCGGCGGTCGCCGCCGGATCGAGCTTTCTCGTCAGCCCGGGCGCGACGCCGAAGCTCCTCGCCCATGCCAAGGGCTCGCCGGTGCCGCTGCTCCCGGGCATCGCGACGGCGAGCGAGGCGATGGCGCTTCTCGAAGAAGGCTACGGCGCCGCCAAGTTCTTCCCGGCCGAGCAGGCGGGCGGCGCGCCCTATCTGAAGGCGCTGTCCTCGCCGATCCCCGGCCTCGTCTTCTGCCCGACCGGCGGCGTCAGCCTCAAGAATGCGCCGACCTATCTCGCGCTTCCGAACGTCGTCTGCGTCGGCGGCTCCTGGGTGGCGCCGGCGGCCGCGGTCGCGGCGGGCGACTGGGCGGCGATCACCACGCTCGCTGCCGAGGCGGTGGCGCTGAAGGCTGCCTGACGCCCGATCCTCGTCCGATCCCGTTCTCTCCCCGGCCATCCTTGCGAGCGGCCGATGCGCTGCCTACCTTGCGCTTGTCCGCCCATTCAGGCTGTGGACGTCCTTCGGGGAGAGGAGACGCGCATGATCGACGGCAAGAAGCTTCTGGACCAGTTCCTCGGCGCCGATAGCGGCCGTTCCGGCGTGCCGCGCGGCATGGGAGCCCCGGCCGGTGGCGGTGGTTCCACCGGCGGGCTTGGCGATCTCCTCGGTGGCCTTGCGGGCAGCCTCGGCGGCCAGGGTGGCGGCAGCGGTCCGGGCGGCCTCGGCGGCGTGCTCGGCCAGGTGACCGACTACGCCAAGAAGAACCCCGGCATGTCGACGGTGATCGCCGGCGGCCTCGCCTCGGTGTTGCTCGGCAAGGGCGGCAAGAAGCTCGGCTCGAATGCGCTGACGCTGGGCGGTCTCGCCGCGCTCGGGACGCTCGCCTACAAGGCCTACCAGCAGTACCAGATCAACAACCCTTCGGCGCCTCCGGCGCCCGCGCCCGCGCCGGCCAATGCGCAACTTCCGCCGGTCGTGGCGCAGCAGGCCGCGACGCCCGAGGATGCCAGCGCGCTCGCCGTCATCATCGCCATGGTCGCGGCGGCGAAGGCCGACGGTCATATCGACGACGAGGAGCGGCAGAAAATCCTCGGCAAACTGTCGGAAAACGGGCTTTCCGCCGAGGAGCAGGCCTTCCTCGAGAAGGAGCTGGCCGCGCCGCTCGACTTCAACCGCGTCGTATCGCTCGCGACCGGCCAGGAGCAGGCGATCCAGCTCTATGCGGCCTCGCTCCTCGCCATCACGCCCGACCACGCCGCGGAGCGGGCCTATCTCGACATGCTCGCCGCCCGCCTCGGCATCGAGCCCGGCCTCAAGACCGCCATCGAACAGACGGTTGCCAGCGCCGCGGCGTAAAGTCGGCCGGGCACCGGCGTGACGGCGAAGGCCGCACCCCAATCTGGTCAAGGCTGTGACGAGGCCTTGACCAGTTCCTCGATCAGACCGCGTCCGGCCGGGCCGGGTGGCGCGTCGGTCCGGTAGATCGCCGACATGGTGATCGTCGAGGCGATGGTCATGTCGGCAATCTCGAGCGGAACCAGCAGGCCACGGTCGAGATCTTCGCGGATCATTTCGACCGGCAGGCCACCCCAGCCGAGCCCCGCCTTAAGCAGCGCGTGCTTGGCGCCAAGGTCGTAGAGGCGCCAGGTCTTCGGCGCAAAGACGCGGAAGTCCTTGTCCTCGGTCAGTTTGGAGCGATCCGACAGGACCAGTTGCACATACTGCCCCAACGTCCTTGTCGGGATCGGCCCGCGATAATGCGCCAGCGGATGGTCCGGTGCGGCGACCATCTGATAGCCGACCTGCAGCAGATATTCGCTGCTGAGATCGGGATGCGCTCCACCGATCGGCCCGCGAATGCCGAAGGCGCAGGTTCCGTCGAGAACCAATTCCAGAACGGCGCCCAGCCCCTCGACCGAAATGCGCAGCGGCGTATCCGGAAAGCGCATCTGGAAGGCGGCAACGGCTTGCGTCAGCACGGGGGTCGGAAACAACACATTGATGACGACGCTGAGCTCCGGCTCCAGACCGCCCGAGAGGCCGCGGGCGCGCGCCTTGAACTGGTCCATGGCACCGGTGACGGCCCGCGCCTGCTCGAGCAGCGCGCGGCCCTCCCTGGTCAGGACGGGATAGCGCGCGCCGCGGTCGAAGAGGGTGACGCCGATCAGGCCTTCGAGATTGGCGATCGTCTGGCTCACCACCGACTGCGCCCGGCCGAGCTGCCGGCCGGCCGCGGAAAAGCTGCCGGAATCGGCGGCGGCGACGAAAGTGCGCAGCTGATCGAGGGAGAAACCGTCTAGCATCCATCGATAATCCAGATATCTTCCATCGAGACATAGAGGATTGGACGATGGGCGACAACGGAGGATAACGGCCTCACCAACCAAGAGGCAGGGTCATGGCAACGCGCGTCTCCGATATCGTCCAAGCACGCCGCCGCAGCAGCGGCGGCAGCTTCTCGGTCAACGCCGTCGACCTCGCGCGGATGGCCGGCCTCGCGTCGCCGCTCGCGCTGCTCGACGACTTTCGCGTCTCCGGCCAGCCCTTCGGCCCGCATCCGCATGCCGGCTTCTCGGCCATCACCTATGTGTTCGAGGATTCGCCCGGCGCGCTGCGCAGCCGCGACTCGCTCGGCAATGATCTTGAGATCGGCCCGGGCGGCATCGTCTGGCTGCAGGCGGGACGCGGCGCGCAGCATCAGGAAGTGCCGGCCGTGCCCGGCGCCGAACTGCATGGCGCCCAGATCTACGTCAATCTCAGCAGTCGCAACAAGCTCGCCGATCCGACGACGATGTACCTGCTGCCCGGCGATGTTCCGGAATGGCGGAGCGGGACTGGGGACCGCATCCGCGTTCTCGTCGGTTCCTTCGGAAACGTTCGTTCCCCGATCGCGCCGGTCGAGCCCTATTCCATCCTTGAGGTGTTCCTGACCGGCCACGTCGCCTATCCGCTCGCGGAAGGCGACAACAGCGTCGTCTATGTGCTGGGCGGGGAACTCGACCTCGCGATCGGTGGCGCGGTGCATCGCCTGACGACGGAGACGGCCATCGCGATCTCCGGCGCCGGAGAGATACAGCTCACCGCCGCCGCAGGGTGCGCGCATGTCCTGTTGCTCACCGGACCGGCGCTCGACGAGCCGGTGGTCGCGGAAGGGCCGTTCATCATGAACGACGCGGAAGGCATCCGCAGCGCCCGGCAGCGCTTCCAATTGGGCGGGATGGGCCAGCTCGCGCCCGTCTAGCCTGCGCCCCGCACCAGATGCCGTGACCAGTCAGCCGCCAATTACACACGACACAATCGGGACCTCCATCATGACTGCAGCGAAGAGAATCACGATCATCGGCGGGACCGGCTATGCCGGCTCGGCGATTGCGCGGGAAGCCGCGAAGCGCGGCCACAAGGTGACCTCGGTCAGCCGATCGGTCCCCCCCGAACCGATTGCTGGCGTCACCTATGTCGCCTCCGGCATCGAAGGCGCCGGCGCGTCGATCGCCGACGCCGACGTCATCGTCGGGGCGTTCTCGCCGCGTGGGACCAACAGGGGCGCTCTCGTCAAGGTCTATGCCGATCTTGCGAAGCAGGCGGCGGATACCGGCGCGCGCCTCATTCTGGTCGGCGGCTTCTCCTGCCTGCGCCGCACGACGGGCGCGCCGCGCATGCTGGAGGCCGAAGGCTTCCCAGACGGCGTTCCGGCCGAGATCGTCGCCGAGGCGCAGGAAAATCTCGACGTCCTGAATAACCTCCTCGCCGACACCACCGGCGTCGACTGGCTGTTCGTCTCTCCGGCCATGGAGTTTTCCGCCTGGCAGCCGGGCGAGGATCGCGGCCGCTACCGGATCGGCGATGAGGTCGCGCTGTTCGACGAGAACGGCAAGTCGGCGATCAGCGGCGTAGACTATGCGCGCGCCGTCCTCGACGAGATCGAGCATCCTACCCGCCAGAGGGCGCAGATCGGCGTCGCCTACTAGAAGCGCGACATTGTCTCGGACACGGCCTCGGTCGATTTGGCTGCCAGCCCGCGAGCAATGCGGGCTGGCCTGCCATGGGAGCGTTGGGCGCGAGCGGCGCGGTCAACCCACCTTGCGGTTCTTCTCCAGAAAGTCGCCGATGCGGGCGAGGGCCTTCAGGATGTTCTCGGTCGAGTTGGCGTAGGAGAGGCGGATATAGCCCTCGCCATGGACGCCGAAATCGGGGCCGCCGATGGTGGCGACGCCGGCCTGTTCGAGCAGTGCCGAGGCGAGCGGCTTCGCCTTCCAACCGGTCTTCGAGATGTTGGGGAACGCGTAGAACGCGCCCTTCGGCGTCGCGCAGGACATGCCGGGCAGCTTGTTGGCTTCCTCGACGACGACGCGGCGGCGGCGGTCGAACTCGGCCACCATCGCGGCCACTGCGTCCTGCGGGCCTGTCAGCGCCGCGAGCCCCGCGAACTGGGCCGGCGCGTTGACACATGACCAGCAGTTGACCGCGAGCTTGCGGATCTTGTCGATGAGCGCCGCCGGCCAGACCGAATAGCCCATGCGCCAGCCGGTCATGGCATAGGTCTTGGACCAGCCGTCGAGCAGGATCACGCGGTCGCGGATCTCCGGATAGGACATCAGCGAGGTGTGCGGCAGGCCGTCATAGGTCATCTGCCCGTAGATCTCGTCGGAGAGGATCGCGATGTCCGGCCAGGCGGCGAGGCCGGCGACGAGCTTGTCGATCTCGGCCTTCGGCGTGACACCGCCGGTCGGATTGGCGGGCGAATTCAGGATGATGAGCCGCGTCGCCGGCGTGATCAGCGCCAGCGTCTCCTCGGCGGAGAATGCGAAGCCGTTCTCCTCGCGGATCGGAACCGGGACCGGACGCGCACCGGTGAACTCGATCATCGAGCGATAGATGGGAAAGCCGGGATCGGGATACAGGATGTCGGCGCCAGGCTCGCCGAAGAGCAGGATCGCCGCAAACATCGTCACCTTGCCGCCGGGCACGATGGCGACATTGTCGGGCGAGACGGGCGCGCCGGTCCGCTTCGTCACATCGGCGGCGACCGCCTCGCGCAGCGGCAGGATTCCCGTCGCCGGCGTATAGCCATGCTCGCCGTCGCGCAGCGCCTTCACCGCCGCCTCGACGATGTGATCAGGCGTGCGGAAGTCGGGCTGGCCGATGCCCAGATTGATGATGTCGCGGCCCTCGCGGGCGAGCTGGGTTGCTCGCGCCAGGACGGCGAAGGCGTTCTCCTCCCCGAT
Organism: Kaistia geumhonensis; assembly: GCF_030815145.1. NCBI lineage: Bacteria > Pseudomonadati > Pseudomonadota > Alphaproteobacteria > Hyphomicrobiales > Kaistiaceae > Kaistia > Kaistia geumhonensis. Next base: position 3,264,991 of record NZ_JAUSWJ010000001.1, read on the forward strand.
CCGGTCGAACTGGGCGACGGTCCTGAACATGGCTGGCGCTTGCTCCCTGATCCCTCTTGCGACGCGGCGACGCGGCATTGGCGGCGCAGCATGATCGCTTGTTGATTTCGTATGATGTTTCAGCGCATCCTCCCGCCAAAATCAAACCGATTGAAGCGGGAGACTCACCACCATGTCGTCTAGCACACCGAAGAAGCTGCGTTCGCAGGCCTGGTTCGACAATCCCGACAATCCCGGCATGACCGCGCTCTATCTGGAGCGCTACCTCAATTTCGGCCTGACGCGCGAGGAGCTGCAGTCGGGCAAGCCGATCATCGGCATCGCACAGACCGGTTCCGATCTCTCGCCCTGCAACCGCCACCATCTCGAGCTCGCCAAGCGCGTGCGCGATGGCATCACGGCGGCCGGAGGCCTGGCGATGGAGTTCCCGGTCCACCCGATCCAGGAGACCGGCAAGCGTCCGACCGCGGCGCTCGACCGCAATCTCGCCTATCTCGGCCTCGTCGAGGTGCTCTACGGCTATCCGCTCGACGGCGTCGTGCTGACGACGGGCTGCGACAAGACGACGCCCGCCTGCATCATGGCCGCCGCCACCGTCAACATCCCGGCGATTGTCCTCTCGGGCGGCCCGATGCTGAACGGCTGGTGGAAGGGTGAGCGCGCAGGTTCCGGCACGATCGTCTGGAAGAGCCGCGAGCGCCTCGCCGCCGGCGAGATCGACTACAACGAGTTCATCGAGATCGTCGCCTCCTCGGCGCCGTCGGTCGGCCACTGCAACACCATGGGCACGGCCTCGACGATGAACGCGCTGGCCGAAGCGCTCGGCATGAGCCTGCCGGGCTGCGCCGCCATCCCCGCGCCCTATCGCGAGCGCGGCCAGATCGCCTATGACACCGGCAAGCGCGCCGTCGAGATGGTCTGGGAAGACCTGAAGCCGTCCGACATCATCACCCGCGAAGCGATCGAGAACGCGATCGTCGTCAATTCGGCGATCGGCGGCTCGACCAACGCGCAGATTCACATCAACGCCATCGCCAAGCATGCCGGCGTGCCGATCAAGATGGATGACTGGCAGGAGGTCGGCTACGAGATCCCGCTGCTCGTCAACCTGCAGCCGGCCGGAAAGTACCTCGGCGAGGAGTTCCATCGCGCTGGCGGCGTGCCGGCCGTGGTCAACGAGCTGGTCAAGAAGGGCAAGATCCGCGAGGCAGTGACGGTCAACGGCAAGACGCTCGCCGACAATTGCCGCGGCAAGGAGAGCGAGGACTGGGACGTCATCCTCCCCTATGACCAGCCGCTGGTGAAGGATGCCGGCTTCATCGTGCTGAAGGGCAACCTCTTCGACAGCGCGATCATGAAGACGAGCGTGATCTCCGAGGAGTTCCGGAACCGCTATCTCGTGAACCCAGCCGATCCGAACGCCTTCGAGGGCAAGGCGGTCGTGTTCGACGGCCCCGAGGATTATCACCACCGCATCGACGATCCCTCGCTGGAGATCGACGAGTTCACGCTGCTCTTCATGCGCGGCACCGGTCCGATCGGCTATCCGGGCGGCGCCGAGGTTGTGAACATGCAGCCGCCGGCGGCGCTCATCAAGCGCGGCATCCACTCGCTGCCCTGCATCGGCGACGGCCGCCAGTCCGGCACGTCCGGTTCGCCCTCGATCCTCAACGCCTCGCCCGAGGCGGCGGCGATGGGCGGCCTGGCGCTGCTCAGGACCGGCGACCGGGTGCGCATCGACCTCGGCAAGGGCACGGCCGACATCCTCATCTCGAATGAGGAACTGGCCGAGCGCCGGGCCGCGCTGTCGAAGGACGGCGGCTATCACTTCCCGGGCAACCAGACGCCCTGGCAGGAGATCCAGCGCGCGCTCGTCGACCAGTTCGACGAGGGCATGGTGCTGAAGCCGGCCGTTAAGTACCAGCATGTGGCGCAGGAGATGGGTATCCCGCGAGACAACCACTGAGACCTCCATGCCGCGTCTGCGTCTCGCCCCTGAAGGGATCGGCCTCCATCTCTGGCTCGTGCCGGAGCGGGGGGCCGCCCGTGCCGTCGATATCGACGACCTCGACATCTCCGAGGAACTCGCCGATCGTATCGAGGCCTGGGGCGACGCATTCGACGCGGTCGTGGACGAAGTCGAGCCCTCGGCGACGGCCTTTCCGACACCGGAAGCCGAGGTGCTCTGGCGGGCCGAGGGCCAGCTGATCGCCGCGGCGCTCAAGGACGAGCTCGGCGAGGACTTCGAGATCGAGACGCGCTTCTGACCGGTGTCGTCCGGCCGGCCGGGGCCACGAGGGAACACCGTGATCAACAAGGCCTGGCACGACGCCAATCCGATGCCCGCGCAAGCCTCGCTCGACGAGCGCATCGCGTGGCATCTCGAGCATTCGGCGCATTGCGGATGCCGTGACATTCCCGAGAGCATCAAGCAGGAGCTGAAGCGGCGCGGCGTCCCCGTGCCGAAGCGGCGCGAAACCATGACGAGCCCGCCCACCGGCGGTGCCGCGCTGCCGCTCGGCGATCTCGTCGATCCCGTGCCGGCCGCCATGCCGGTGCGGACGATCCTCGAAGGCGCGAGCGTCGCCGTCGTGCCCTTCGACGTCGAGGAGCACAGCGCCGCGCTGTTCGAGGCGGTGGCCGGCCATGACGATCTCTGGGCCTATATGGGCCAGGGTCCGTTCGGCGATCTCGCGAGCTTCGTCGACTACTACGCGGTCGCCGCGGAGAAGACCGACCCGCTGCTCTTCACCATCCTCGATCGCGAGAGCGGCCGGCCCCTCGGCCACGCAACCTATATGCGCATCGCCCCTGGCGATCGGGCGATCGAGGTCGGCAACATCCTCTATACGCCGGCTCTTCAGCGCACCCGCGGCGCCACCGAGGCAATGTATCTGATGGCGCGCCACGCCTTCGAGGATCTCGGTTATCGGCGCTACGAGTGGAAGTGCAACGCGCTCAACGCGCCCTCGCGCCGGGCGGCGCTCCGCCTCGGCTTTACCTATGAGGGCACCTTCCGCCAGCACATGATCGTCAAGGGCCGCAACCGCGATACGGCCTGGTTCGCGATGCTCGACAGCGAATGGCCACGCGTGAAGGCCGCCTTCGAGGCCTGGCTCTCGCCCGAGAACTTCGCGGAGGACGGCACACAGCGCTTCGACCTCGCCACCATCCGCGAGGGCCTCGGCGGTGCCTGAGGCGATCCTGCTGCGGCGGGCGGTCGCGTCCGACCGAGACGCTCTGGTCGCTATGCAGGAGGCAGCCTATGCGCCCAACCGCGCCATCCTCGGCGGCACGCCGACGCCGCTGACCTGGGATTACGGCCATGTGCTCGCAACGCACGAGGTCTGGCTGGCCGAGGACGTCGACGGGATTGTCGGAGCGCTGATCATCGAGGCTCGCCCGGGCGACATCTACATCCACAGCATCGCCGTCGCGCCGGGCGCGAAGTCGTCCGGGCTCGGAAATCGGCTGCTTGCGCTCGCCGAGACGCGCGCGGCGGAGGAAGGGCGCAGCGCCGCCCGTCTCACGGCGAATGCACGGATGGTTTTCAATATCGACTGGTATGGCCGCAAAGGCTATGCCGTCGAGGAGGTCGAAGTCGCCGGTGATCGACGCCGCGTGCATATGGCGAAGATCCTGGCCGCACCGACGGCCGCCTGATCCTCACTGCCTCTTTCAACCAAGAACCATCTCCCGGGAGGAGACTCGACATGACCGACCGCCTGAAGGGCAAGCGCGCCTTTCTCACCGCCGCCGGCGCCGGCATCGGCCGCGCGACCGCCATCGCCTTTGCCGCCGAGGGCGCGACGGTCTATGCGACCGATCTCAAGGCCGACCTTCTGGCCGATCTACCGGCCCACGGGATCGAGGCCGTCTATCCGCTTGACGTGACATCGACGGCCGCGGTCGAGGCGGTGGCGAAGGACGTCGACCCGGTCGACATCCTCTTCAATTGCGCCGGCTTCGTGCATCACGGCTCGGCCCTGACGACGTCTGATGCGGACTGGGACTTCTCGTTCGACGTCAACGTCAAGTCGATGCATCGCACCATCCGGGCCTTCCTGCCCGGCATGCTGGAAAAAGGCTCGGGTTCGATCATCAACATCGCATCGGGCGCCAGCTCGATCCGCGGCCTGCCCAACCGCTATGTCTATGGCGCGTCCAAGGCGGCTGTGATCGGTCTCACCAAGGCGGTTGCCGCCGACCACATCCGCCAGGGCGTCCGCGTCAACGCCATTGCGCCGGGTACCATCCAGTCGCCGTCGCTCGATGGCCGCATCGCCGACCAGGCGGCGAAGACCGGCAAGACGGTGGAGGAGATTCGTCAGCAGTTCGTCGACCGCCAGCCCATGGCGCGGCTCGGCACGGCCGAGGAGATCGCGTGGCTCGCCGTCTATCTCGCCTCCGACGAGGCGAGCTACACCACCGGCCAGTGCTATTCAGCCGATGGCGGCTTCGCGCTGTAAGTCATCAGAAGCGGGCCGCCGTGCCGGATGCGGCCGGTGGCCCGCTGATCCTCACATGCCCTCGATGACCGCCAGGCTCGCGCCGGCCATGGTGTCGACCGTGGCGGGGCCGGTGAAGGCGTCGAAGGCGTGGTCGGTCGGCAGCACGAGGAGCTTCTCCGGGCCGTCGTGATAGGCGAGGAAGATTTCACCGCCCGCCGGCTGCGGGGTGACCACGGTGTCCTTCGTGCCGACGATGACGAGCAGCGGTCCCTTGTAGGTGGCGATCGCGGCGACCGGATCGACCGTCGTCAGCGACTTGAAGAAGTTGGTCTTCAGCTTGGTCGTCGCGCCCCAGGGCAGCTTGATCTCGACCACCTTCTCCGCATCCGGATCGGCGATCGCAGCCTCGACGGCTTCGGTGCCGAGGAAATGCGCGAAGTTGTAGGCCGGGTTCTGCGCCGGCGCCCAGAGCGTCGCGCTCGCCACCGGCCGCCCGGCCGCGACATGGGAGGCGACGAGGCCGCCGAGGCTCCAGCCGAGCACGTGGATCTTCTCGGAGTCGATATTGGGCTGGCCCTTCAGCCAGTCGAAGGCTGCGAGGGCGTCGGCAATCTCGCTCTGGGCCGTCACGTCCTCCCACTTGCCGGAACTCTCGCCCGAGCCGGTGAAATCGATCCGCAGCGAGCCGACGCCGCGCTCGGCGAGAAGGCGGGCGGTACGCGAGAAGACGCCCTCGTCGGTATCCTTGATCGGCAGTTCGTCGCGCGAGCCCGTGAAGCCGTGCAGGAGCAGCACGACCGGGGGCTTCTCGACGCCCTTCGGCAGTTCCAGCGTGCCGACGATCGTCGCTTCGCCTCGCGGGATCTTCACCACGGTCTCCTCGGTCGCCCCGACCGGGCGGGCCAGCACGGCGGCCGACGCCGCCTTCAGCGCGGCGCTGTCGTCGGCGCGGGCCGCCGGGATGGCGGCGAGGGTTGCGAGAAGGAAGGCGGAGATCAGCCGTCGCGACATGCGTTGAGTCCTCGGGTGAAGATGCAGCGCGAGCGTCGCAGAAACAGGAAGGCCGGCGCAAGGGCCGGCCTTCGTCGTTCTCGATATTCGCGCGCCTAATGCGCCGGGGCGGGCACCCCGCCGGCCTGAGGCTCCGGCGTCGGCGGTGGCAGCGAAGGCGTGCCATCGGCGAGACGGGTTTCGGTCGGCGTCGGCGTCGCCGCGTCGTCCTCGTCGGTGTGCTTGCGGTGGGCGCTGGAGAGATAGGTGTAGAACATCGGCACGACGAACAGCGTGAACACCGTGCCGATCGACATGCCGGCGGCGATGACGACACCCATCGCGAAGCGGGCCTTGGCGCCGGCGCCCACGGCCGTGATGAGCGGCACCACGCCGAACACCATGGCCGCGGTGGTCATCAGGATGGGCCTGAGGCGCACCTTCGCCGATTCGATGATCGCCGCTTGCTTGTCCAGCCCGCGCTCCTCGCGAAGCTGGTTGGCAAACTCCACCATCAGGATGCCGTGCTTTGTGATGAGGCCGACCAGCGTGATCAGACCGACCTGGCTGTAGATGTTGATCGTGCCTCCGGAGAGCGCCGGTACGGCGAAGGCCATGCGCGAGCAGACATTCAGCACCGCCACCGCGCCGAAGATCGAGAGCGGCACCGACATCATGATGATGAGCGGATCGCGGAAGCTCTCGAACTGCGCCGCGAGCACGAGATAGATCACCACGATGGCAAGGCCGAACACGATGAGCAGCGTGTTGCCCGTCTCGATCTCGGTTCGCGACTGGCCGGCATACTCCAGGAAGAAGCCCTGCGGCATCGTCTGGTTGGCGATCTCCTGCAGGGCCGCGAGGCCCGCACCGGAGGTGATGCTCGGAACCGGCAAGGCGGACAGCGTCGCCGAGTTCAGCTGGTTGAACTGTTCGATCGCGGGGGCGGAGCCCTGCGTCGAGACCGAGACGACGGCCGACAGCGGCACCATCTTGCCGGACTGCGAGCGGACGAAGAACGTTCCGAGGCTTTCCGGGTTGTTGCGGAACTGCTGCGGCACCTGCGTGATGATGTCGTAGGCGCGGGCCTCGCGGTCGAACTTCGAGATCCCGTTCTCGCCCACCAGCAGCGTCAGCGTGTTGCCGATATCGGCGACCGAGACGCCGAGCGAGGCGGCACGGGCGCGGTCGATGGTCAGGTTCACCTTCGGCGTGTCGAACGACAGCGAGTTCTGCACGACAATGAACTTGCCGGAGGCCTGGGCCTTGTTCTTGATCTGCTCGGCTACTTCGTAGACGCGATCGGCCGGCGCGGTCGACTGGATGACCATCTGGATCGGCAGGCCGCCGCCGGTTCCCGGCAGCGAGGGGACGCCGAAGGCGAAGGCCTGCACGCCTGCGACCTTGTCGAGGCGGGCCTGGAAGTCCTGCTGGACCTGTGCCTGCGAGCGCGTGCGCTGGTCCCAGGGCTTCAGCACCATGCCGGAGAAGGCGGAGTTGGCGCTGCCGCTGCCGGCTATCGAGAACAGGGCGTCGCGTTCGGCGATGTCCTTGGTCCGGTCGGCGATCTGGTCGACATAGTGCTGCGTGTAGTCGACGGTCGCATATTGCGGCGCGTTGATCACCGCGAACATCGCGCCCTGGTCTTCCTCGGGGGCGAGCTCGGAGGTCGTGTTCATGAAGAGGAAGACGACGGTGCCGAGCACAACCGCGACGATCATCAGCGTGATCGGCCGGACCTTGAGCGAGCCTTCGAGACGGCGGGCATACCAGCTCGCGAAGGCCTCGAAGACGTGGTCGATGAACTTCTGGATGCGGCCGCCGCCTGGCTTCAGCAGCCGGGCCGCCATCATGGGCGCGACCGTGACTGCGACGAAGCCGGAGATGATGACCGCGCCGGCGAGCGTGAGCGCAAACTCGCGGAACAGCGCGCCGGTGACGCCCTGCGTGAAGGCGATTGGCGCGTAGACCGCGGCGAGGGTGATCGTCATCGACACAACGGCCGAGAAGATCTCCTGCATGCCCACGATGGCCGCCTTCATCGGCTTGAGGCCTTCCTCGATGTGGCGGTGGATATTCTCCACCACCACGATCGCGTCATCGACCACGAGGCCGATGGCGAGCACCATCGCGAGCAGCGTCAGCGTGTTCAGCGAGTAGCCCAGCGCCCAGAGCAGGAAGCAGACGCCGACCAGCGACAGCGGGATCGTGACGATCGGGATGATGACCGAGCGGAACGAGCCGAGGAACAGGAGGATGACGACGACGACGATGAGCGCCGCCTCGAGGATCGTGTGCAGAACCTCCTCGATCGAGGCACTGATCGCCTCCGTCGAGTCGTAGACGAGATCGATCGTCATGCCGGCGGGCAGCGAGGACTGGATCAACGGCAGCTCGGCGCGGACGCCGGCCGAGACGTCGAGCGGGTTGGCCGACGGCGTCTGGTAGATGCCGAGGAACACGCCCTCCTCGCCGTTGAAGCGCACCCGCGTGTCGTTGGACGCGGCCGCGAGTTCGACCCGCGCGACGTCGCGCAGCCGGACGACCTCGTCGCCATTGGTGCGGATCGGCAGCGCGCCGAAAGTCTCGGCGTCCTGCAGCGTCGTCTTCGCCTCGATCGAATAGGCGTAATAGTCGTTCTTCGTCTTGCCGGGGGCGGAGAGGAAGTTCGAGCTCTGGATAGCGGTCAGCACATCGGTCGCCGTGACCTGGCGCGAGGCCATGGCCATCGGGTCGAGCCAGACTCGCATCGCGAACTCCTGCGCGCCCAGCACCTCGGCATTGGCGACGCCGTTGACGGTCGCGAAGCGAGGCTGGATGACGCGGATCAGGTAGTCGGTCAGTTGCTGCGTGTTCATGGTCTCGCTGCGGGCGGCGAGATACATGAGCGCGAAGGTGAAGCCAGTGCCCTTCTGGATGACCGGGTCCTTGGCTTCGGTCGGCAATTCGCCGCGCACCTGCTGGACCTTGGCGATGACCTCGGTCAGCGCCTTGTCCGGATCCGTGTTGAGGCGCATGTGCACCGACACGGTCGAGAGGCCGAGCGCCGAGGAGGACGTCACATAGTCGACGCCCTCGGCCGCGGACACCGACTTGGTGATGGTCGCGGTGATGAAGCCCTGGATCACGTCCGAGCTGGCGCCTGGATAGGCCGTCGTGACCGTGATCACGGTCTCGTCGACCTTCGGATACTGGCGAATGGACATCGAGAGGATGCCCTGCGCGCCGAGGAGCAGGATGAGGAAGCTGACGACCGTCGAGAGGACCGGCCGGCGGATGAAGATCTCGGAGAAATTCATGGCTGCACGGCTCCGGCCGGCTTGACGGCGCCCTCAGGCGGCTCGCCATCCTTGTCGATGGCGACCGGGCTGCCGGGCGAAAGCTTGTTCTGGCCCGAGGTCGCGATCAGCTCGCCGGGCGTGACGCCCTTGACGATCTCGATCGTGTCGCCCGAGCGGCGGCCGGTCGTTACGAAGACCTGCTTGGCGACGAATTCGGGCGGCGGGGGCGCCGGCTGCGCTGCGGCATCTCCAGCGGCGGCGTCGGCAGGCTTCGCAGCCGGCGGCGGCGCCTTCTCGATCACATAGACATAGGTGCCGTAGAGGCTGATCGTGACCGCCGTCTGCGGCAGCGCGAGGACGTTGCTCTCGACCGGCAGGTCGATGCGCACATGGATGAACATGCCGGGACGCAGCGCGCCGTCGGAATTGGTCAGCTCCGCCTGGACGCTCACGAGGCGCGAGGCCGGGTCGATCTTCGGATCGATGCCGGTGATCGCGCCCTTGTAGGGAAGGTTGTCGGCTTCCATGCCGAACTGGACGGTCTGGCCGATCTTCAGCGAGCCGAGCTGCTGCTCCGGCACGGTGAAGTTGACCTTCATCGTGTCGAGATTCTGGAGCGTCGCAACGACGGTCGCGGGCTGGACATACTGGCCGACATCGATGCGCGCGATGCCGATCGTGCCGGCGAAGGGCGCCTTCACCGCCTTCTGGTCGATGGTCGCCTCGAGCTGCTGAAGCGTGCCCTTGGCCTTGTCCAGGTTGTTCTGCGCGTCCTGCAGCGAAGCGATGGTGCCCACCTTGCGGTCGAGCAGCTGCTGGGCGCGGGCCAGCGCCTCCTGGGCGACCGCGACCGAGGTCTGGGCGGACCCGAGATTGGCGCGCTCGACCGCATCGTCGATCTGCACCAGGAGCTGTCCGGCCTCGACCTTGTCGTTGGCCTTGAACAGGATCTTCTCGACGATGCCGCCCGTCTGGACGGCGACGTCGACGCCCTGCGAGGCCGCGACCGTGCCGACGGCGTCGATGCCGGGGCTCCACGTCGTCGGCTTCACCTCGATGGCGGAGACGGTGACGACCGGCCGGGGCATGTTGGCGAAGAACTGCGCCATCGCCTTGTCGGAGAACATGTTCAGCCCGATCAGCGCGCCGCAGATGACGACGACGATGATGAGCAGGACAAAAGCGATGACGATCCGCAGGACCTTACTCAGCATGACCCAATCCAAGTTTCGGGCTTGCGCCCAGCCTGTGCCTCTCGGGCGGCCCTTCATGCGGCGCAGGCGCGCAGCAGCGCAGTCGCCGCTTGATCGGGCATCCGGAAAGAGTGTACCGTCTGGACGGTCAAGTCAACATGTTGCGCCGCAATAGATCGAATTGCGCGGTTGCATTGCCGAACGGCAACAGTCGTCGGCCAAGGAGAAGGCGTGGACCTGGAACAGAGCCCTAAAGTACCCCGCGGGGCGACCCGCGAGCGGATCATGGAAGCGGCGACGGCCGTCGCCCACGCCGTCGGACCAGCCCATCTGTCGCTGGAGGCCGTGGCCGAGCAGGCCGGTGTCTCGAAGGGCGGCCTACTTTATCACTTTCCAACCAAAGCGTCTCTCATCAAGGCGATCGTCGAGCGGCATCTGGAGACGGTCGCGACGGCGGCCGGAATCCCGGCCTGCGGGGGCGACGCCGATGCCGACGGGGACGGGGTGGCGCTTCGCATGATGCGGGCTTTCCTGCTGACCCCGGTCGCCAAGCCAGGCGGGGCGCAGGGTTTCCTCGCCGCAATGGCCGAGACCCCGGAAATGCTGGACCCGATCCGGCAGCACAATGAGCGGGTCGCGGCCTGTCTGCGCCGGGCGCATGAACCCGAGATCGCGATGATCGCCTTCCTCGTGGTCGAGGGGCTGCGCTGTCTGCAGCTCTTCGACGCCAATCCGCTGACCGAGGAGGAGATCGGCCGCATCTTCGCGACGCTCGATCGCATTCTCGGCTGCCCGGCCGAGACCGCCTGAGGATCAGCGCGCCGGCCGGCGCGCGAAGGGTTTCAGGATCGGGACGGCAGCCGGAAGCAGCAGCATCACCGAGATGACGGCGAAGGCGGTGAGGGCCACGAAAGCATCGGCGAGGCCGATCATGTCGGAGAGGCGGCCGAGCAGCAGCACCGGCAGGCTGTTCGAGAGATACGCCGTCACATAGAAGGCCGAGACATAGGTCGCGCGGCGGTCCGGCGGCGCGACGCGGTTGACGACGCCGGCCGCGCCCACGAAGGCGGCGCCATAGCCGATGCCGACCAGCACGGTTCCTGCGACGAAGAGCGCGGGCGCGGCGATTTCGATCGCCAGCGCGCAGAGCGCCATCGCGGCCGCGATGATGCCGCTTCCGATGACCAGCGCCTTCGGCGAGGCGACGCTGCCGAAACCCATCTGGCTGATGCCCCCGACGAGTTGGAACACCGTGACGATCAGGCCCGCCGTGGCGACGGAGCGAGCGCCGAGCAGATCGCGCACGAAGCTCGGACCGAGCGCGGCGAAGCACGAGCCGACCGCCCAGGCGATGAAGACGGCTGCGGCCGCGATGGCGAAGCCGGCGATCCGCGGCGGCTGCGCCGAACCATCGGCCGCCGTAGCGGAGAGCGGCGGACTGCCGGCGCTCCGCCGCGCCGGAAACGGCACCGCGACAAGGCCGGCGAGCGCGACCAGCGACAGCGCCGCCACGATCAGGAAGGGGAGGCGGAGCGGATCGAGATCGAGCGCAAGGCAGGCCGAGGTGATGACCGGGCCGAGGGCGCAGGCGATGGTGAAGACCGAGGTGGCGAGCGTCGCCGAGCGGCGGGCGTCGAGCTTCGGATCGAGCTCCAGCAGCGCCGCGCTCGCCGTTCCCGCGACGCCGCCCGTGCCGGCGCCGGCCAGGAAGCGCCCGAGAAAGAGGTGCTCGAGGTCGGACGCCGTTCCGAAGACGAGCGAGCCGGCGATGACGAGGAGCAGCGCGCCGCAGATGACGATGCGCCGGTCCGGCAGGCGGTCCGAGAGGCGGCCGAGCACCAGCAGCGCCAGAAGCGTGCCGCCGGCATAGGTCGCGAAGACGGCGCTGATGGTGAAGGTGTCGAGCGACCAGAGCTCGCGATAGACGGCGTAGAGCGGCGACGACGCAGTGCTGTTCAGCAGCGCGACCATGATCGCGAGGGCGACGAAGCCGCGGGCGGGAATGTTGCGGGAGGCGGGCACTCGGGAACCGGCTGGCGCGGAAGCGGCGCGCATGGGCGGACGACCGGGGGTGCCGCCGCGATGCTTCGCCCCGTTATAGGTCGTCACTGAAGCGGATGCACGTGCCTTCGGCGCATGCGCGCCATGCGCTGTGTTCAGGCCGGCTCGGCCTCCACGCGGGCGGCGTCGGCATCTGCGGGATCGGCAGGGCGGCGGTTGCCGGCCTCGCCATGCTCCTCGCCATCGTCCTCGGCTGGCTCCTCCGGCTCGTCGATGCTTGCCGAGAGGTTCTTCTCGATCTGGCGCAGCAGCTTTCGCAGCCGCTTAACGTCCTTCTCGTCGATGCCGACGAGCGCTTCCTTCTCGAGTCGCTTCCAGCCGCGATCGACATCGGCGATCGTCTCGCTGCCCTGCGCGGTGAGGAAGACATGCGCCTGACGGCCGTCGCCCTTGGAGGCACGACGCTCGACATAGCCCTGTGCGGCAAGCCGGCTCACCATCTTGGTGACGGTCGGCGGCTGGACCGAGAGGGTCTGCGCCAGCTGGCTCATCGACAGCCCGTCCTGCTCGGCCAGCGCCTTCAGGACGCTTTCCTGGCCGGGATGAAGCCCGATCCTGACGAGATGCATGCCGGACCGGCCGCGGGCGGCGCGGGCCGTCTGCGCGAGGCGGAAGGTGATGGTCTTGCGATGGTTGAAAGCCATGATGCGGAACCATGCCGAAGGATCATGTCCGCTTGATGACACGGCAAAGCATCGGAAAGCATCGGGCGAGGCCGCGGCCGCTTCAGCGCTGCAGGCGCAGTCCGATCGTGGCGGTCGTGGTCGGATAGGAGCCGCCGTCGCTGGCGCTCTGGAAGTATTCCTGCTGCAGGCGGCCGACCAGCCAGGCCTCGCGGTTGAGCTTCCAGGTGCCCTGCAGCGCAGCCTCGTAGGTCACCTGGTTCACGTCGAAGTCGAGATAATGCTGGTACTGGTAGCCAAGGTCGGCCTCGAGCGTGAAGTTGCGGCGGATATAGCGCTGCACTTGCAGGCCGAGATCGTAGACGATCGTGCTGGAAGCGTTGATGTCGTAGGCCGGATCGACGTAGGTCGCCGCCAGCAGGGCAACCTGCGTCAGCGGCGTCGGTGACCAGATCAGCGAGGCGTCGATGGTTGGCAGGTCGAAGGAATCGAACTGCGAATCGACATATTGCTGATGCCGCCAGCCGAGCGCGATCTCGCCCTTGAGGATCGGGTCGGCCGAATAGGCGAGGCCGCCCCTCAGCGTGATCCCGTTCGAATTGCGGCTGTAGCCGAGCGGGTCGGTGGGGCGGTTGAAGATGCGCGAGGACAGCTCCGCCTCGACGAAGGGGGCCAGCGTCGGCGAGACCTTGTAGCCGACGCGGACGGCGCCGTTGACCAGCGTGTTGTCCAGATAGGCCTGCGTGACCGTGATGTCGCCGACCTCGACGGGGTCGTAGCCGGTATAGGTCGCGGTGCCGCGCAATTGCAGGATGGTGTTGCCGACGGATCCGTCGAGCGTCGCGCCGCCATCATAGGTGCTGACGCCGGGCGGGTTGTCGACATTGCCGGGATAGCCGAGCTGGTTGGTCGACTGCGTGTCGTAGGTGTAGTCGGCCTTGAGGCGCAGCGCCCAGTCCCGCGGCAGGTCGATGCGGCCGTTGGCCTCGACATAGAGATAGGGATCGGGCGAGACCGTGGTGTCGGTGAAGTATTCGTAGGCGCCCTTCAGGCGGAACTGGAAGTCGTGCCGGTCCCAGTTCGACTGCAGCAGGATGTCCGGCGCCAGCGTCACGAGGCCGGATGGGCCGCCGGTGCTGACCTGCGCCGCGTTGGAGGTATAACCGCCGCGCAGCTCGAGCGCCGGAAACAGCGTGAAACTGCCGACGGCGATGCCGGTGGGGTCATAGGCGGTCTCGTCGCGCGCGTCGGCGGTTTTCTTCCGCTTCGCCGTTCCATCCTCCTCGTTTCCGGTGACGGGCTGCTCGGCGGCCTGGCGGGTGACGCGGCCCTGCGACTCCTCCGCCGCATCCGTCGTCGTCGTACGGAGCGTGCCGACATCGATCGCCTCGATGCCCTGCACCGGCGAGATCTCCACCGGCTGTCCCGGATCCGTGCCGCGCAGGGTCGAGAAGTCGTCGGCCGTATCGAAACCGATCCCGGGGCCGCTCCCCGCCGGCACCCCCTGCGCAAGCGCGTGCCCGACCGGCGCGAGCATGCCGAGCAGCGCCGCGTGGAGCAGGGTGCGGGAGAGGGGACGCATCGGCCTTCGGACGTCCTTGCCTGACCGGGCTCTGGCGGCCCGGTTTCATGGTTTCCGAAATGTAAACAGGCTTGGTTAAGAGATGGTTTTCAGGAGGCTACCCAGAGCGGTTGTCACGGCTCCTTGCGGGCAGGGCGCCAGGCCGTGCTAAACGGAGGCGTCAATTCGAACAGGCGCGGAGTGGCGGCGATGGAGCGGCAGCGGAGCGGGGAAACGGAGGCGGGGGACGCGCTCGCCTCGGCGCTGCGGACGCTTTCGAGCGAGACCGCGGGCCTTGCCGCGCTCGGCCGGGCGCTGGAGGACGAACTCGCGGCGAGCTTCGTCGCCGTGGTCGCGCTCATCCGCCGGGCGACCGGACGGGTCGTGGTCACCGGCGTCGGCAAGAGCGGGCATGTCGGCGTCAAGATCGCCTCGACGCTCGCCTCGACCGGAACGCCGGCCTTCTTCATGCACGCCGCCGAGGCCAGTCACGGCGATCTCGGCATGGTCGGCAAGGACGACGTGATCCTCGCGCTTTCATGGTCGGGCGAAACGGCCGAGCTTCGTGCCATCGTCGAGTTTGCCGGCCGCTTCCGCAATCCGCTCGTCGCGATGACCGCCAATGCCGAGAGTTCGCTCGCCCGGCAGGCCGATCATGTGCTGCTGCTGCCGCGCGCCGACGAGGCCTGCCCGCACGGTCTCGCGCCGACCACCTCGGCGCTGATGCAGCTCGCGCTCGGCGATGCGCTTGCCATCGCGCTGCTTGAGGCGCGCGGCTTCACCGCGCAGGATTTCCGCCTCTATCATCCGGGCGGCAAGCTCGGCGCGAGCCTGCATTTCGTCACCCATGTCATGCATGCCGGCGCGGCGATGCCGCTCGTTCCGGCCGGGACGGTGATGGCGGCGGCGATTGCCGAGATGACGGCCAAGCGCTTCGGCTGCGTCGGTGTGGCCGACGGCGAGGGGCGCCTCGTCGGCATCGTCACCGACGGCGATCTTCGTCGCCATATCGGCCCCGACCTGCTCGAGCGGCCGGTGGAAGCGGTGATGACGCGCGATCCGAAGACCATCCCGCCCGACATGCTGGTCGGCACGGCGATCGACCTGCTCAATACGACGCGGATCACCGCCTTCTTCGTGGTCGAGAATCGCCGCCCGATCGGCATCCTGCACATGCACGATCTGCTGCGGCTCGGCGTCGCCTGAGCTCAGGCCGCGACCACCTTCAGCCGCGCGCCGTCATGGCCGACGACGCGGATGGTGGTTCCGGCCGGCAGGTCGGGCCCTTCGACGCCCCAGCTCGAATCGTCGACCCGGATGCGGCCGCGCCCGCCCTCGATCGCATCGGCGAGCGGAAAGGTGAGGCCGACGAGCCGCGCCGCGCGGTCGTTGAGGCGGAGATCGTCCTCGGCGGTCGCCCGGCGGACGGCGATGCGCCGACCGATCAGGACGAAGATCGACGCGAGAACCACGAAAAGGACCGCCGCGACCTGCCAGGGCAGATCGACGGCCAGAGTCGCGAGGCCGACGACGACGGCCGCAAGGCCGAGCCACATCAGGAAAGCGCCGGGCGCGAACAGTTCGAGGCCGAGCAGCACGAGGCCGGCGACGATCCAGCCCCAGGGGCCAGCGACGAAGTCGAGGTTCATTCGCCGGTTGCTCCGCTGCGCGGGACGGTCGGGCCGCGACGCTGCTGCGGCCCGGAATGCGGCTCGCCGCCGAAGGCCTCGCGCGCGATCTCGGCGACGCCGCCGATCGATCCCAGCAGCGCCGAGGCCTCGATCGGCAGCATCAGCACCTTCTGGTTGGGCGCGGAGGCGAGCGCCTCGATCGCCTTGGTATAGCCCTGCGCCACGAAATAGTTGATCGCCTGCACGTCGCCCTCGGCGATCGCCCGGCTGACGAGCTCGGTTGCCTTCGCCTCGGCCTCGGCGGCGCGCTCGCGCGCCTCTGCATCGCGGAAGGCCGCCTCGCGCCGGCCTTCGGCCTGCAGGATCTGCGCCTGCTTCTCGCCTTCGGCGCGCAGGATGGCAGACTGGCGAAGCCCCTCCGCTTCGAGGATCTGCGCGCGCTTCTCGCGCTCCGCCTTCATCTGGCGACCCATGGAATCGACGAGATCGGCCGGCGGTACGATGTCCTTGATTTCGATGCGGGTGACCTTGATGCCCCAGCTCGCCGCGGCGCTGTCGACAACGCGCAGCAGGCGGTCGTTGATCTCGTCGCGATGCGACAGCAGCTGGTCGAGATCCATCGAGCCCATGACCGTGCGCACATTGGTCATGGTGAGGTTGAGCAGCGCATTCTCCAGCCCGCGCACCTCATAGGCGGCGCGCGCGGCATCCAGCACCTGGAAGAACGTCACGCCGTCGACGCTGACGGTGGCGTTGTCCTTGGTGATGATTTCCTGGGTCGGAACGTCGAGCACCTGCTCCATGACGTTCAACTTCGCGCCGACACGGTCGATGAAGGGCACGATCAGATTGAGGCCAGGCTTCAGCGTCCGCGTGTAGCGGCCGAAACGCTCGATCGTGTAGTTGAAGCCCTGCGGCACGGTCTTCACGCCGGCCGCCAGCACGAGAACCACGAGCGCGACGAGCACCAGCACCGTCACGTTCAAGCCGAAGACATCCATGCGCGACCCCTCCGCCCCGGGACGAAGCTTCGCGGATTTCGGACGCAGACGCAATCAGGCCTGCCTGAACCTCGCGCCAGCGTCGTGATGCCGAGCACCCGGGCCATCTCCGGGACGTCAATGTCCGGGACGAGCCCGGGCATGACGGCGGAAGAGGTGCCGCATCGCTGAACCGTGGCGCAGCCAACGCCGCGCCACGGCCTCGCGCTGACTTACGCGTAGCGGTTGACGATGCCTTCCAGCATTTCCTGCTTGCCCGAGCGCGGCTGCGGATCGGCGATCGTCAGCGCGCGGTCGGCGACCTGGTCGAAGCTCTTCTCTCCGGCGAGGATCGCCTTCGAGTCGGCGCTCGCCCAGCCGGCATAGCGGGCCTCGAGCGGGCCGGTGAGCGCCTTGTCCTCGAGCATCTGCGCCGCGGCGATGAGCGCGCGGGCGCAGGCGTCCATCGAGGCGACATGGCCGATCAGGAGATCGTCCGGATCAATCGACTGGCGGCGGATCTTGGCGTCGAAGTTGAGGCCGCCGGTGGTGAAGCCGCCGCCCTTGAGGAATTCGTGGAAGACCGGCACCAGCTCGCCGACATCCATCGCGAACTGGTCGGTGTCCCAGCCGAGGAGATTGTCGCCGCGGTTGATGTCGAGCGAACCGAAGATGCCGAGCGCGAAGGCCAGCATCACCTCGTGATGGAAGGAGTGGCCGGCGAGGATGGCGTGGTTCTGCTCGAGATTGAGCTTTACTTCCTTGGCAAGGCCGTAGCGCTCCAGGAACCCGTACACCGTCGCGGTGTCGTAGTCATACTGGTGCTTGGTCGGCTCCTTCGGCTTCGGCTCGATCAGGATCGGGCCCTTGAAGCCGATCTTGTGCTTGTAGTCGACGAGCATGTTGAGGAAGCGGCCGAGCTGGTCCAGTTCCTTCTTCATGTCGGTGTTGAGCAGCGTCTCGTAGCCCTCGCGGCCGCCCCAGCAGACATAGTTGGCGCCGCCGAGCGCATGGGTCGCGTCGATCGCCGCGCGGACCTGGCCGACGGCATAGGTGAAGACGTCCGGATCGGGATTGGTCGCGGCGCCGGCCATGTAGCGGCGATGCGAGAAGAGATTGGCCGTGCCCCAGAGCAGGCGGGTCTTCGACGTCTCCATCTTCTTGGCGAAGATGTCCGTGATGACCTTCAGATTGTCGATCGTTTCCTTGAGCGAGGCGCCCTCGGGCGCGACATCGACGTCATGGAAGGCGAAGAAGGGCACGTCCAGCAGGCGGAACATGTCGAAGGCGACGTCGGCCTTGTCCTTGGCGAGCTGGAGCGCGTCGGAACCGTGCATCCAGGGACGCAGGAAGGTCTCGCCGCCGAACGGGTCGCCGCCCGGCCAGGTGAAGGAATGCCAATAGGCGACCGAGAAGCGCAGATGGTCCTCGAGCCGCTTGCCGAGCACGACCTTGTCCTTGTCGTACCAGCGGAAGGCGAGCGGCGAGGTTGCGTCCTGGCCCTCGAACGTGATGGTCTCTTTCTGGGTGAAGAATGAAGTCACCGGCGGTTCCTCCTTGTGGTCTCGAACTCTTGCGGTCTCGAATGATCGCCGGGCTATGAGGACGGTGGCCGCATGAGCCGGGCCGGGATCGACGGCCTTGACCAGAGGGCGTCTGAGGGGCGTACGTCAGGGGCGGAAGAGGCGATACGGCTCAATATTTGATTCGATAATCAAATAAAAACAGCCTCCCCGACAGGATCTCGCGGTCCGTCTGATGCCTGATGGGGGTGGTATACAGGCGGGTTTTGCGGTACGCAACTCAAAAATCGGCGCGGCCTGGTGGTCGTCCTGATGGCCATGTGGAGGAAGAGATGTTTGTCGGGATCGACATTGGGACGTCCAGCGTCAAGACGGTGCTGATGTCCGAGGACGGCGCCGTCATCGCGTCGGAATCGCGGCCGCTCACCGTGCAGCGGCCTCACCCCGGCTGGTCCGAGCAGGACCCGGAGAGCTGGTGGACCGCCACGGTCGAGACTATGGACGCGCTCGCGGCTGCGCATCCTGCCGCCGTCGCGGCGACGAAGGGCATCGCCCTTTCCGGCCAGATGCATGGCGCCACGCTGCTCGGCAAGGACGGCAAGGTCCTGCGCCCGTGCATCCTGTGGAACGACGGGCGTTCGGCGGCCGAATGCGCGGAACTCGAGACTGCCTGTCCCGAGCTGCACGCCATCGCCGGCAATCTCGCGATGCCCGGCTTCACGGCGCCGAAGCTGCTGTGGGTGCGGAAGCACGAGCCGGACATCTTCGCCGAGACGCGCCATGTTCTGCTGCCCAAGGCCTATGTGCGCTACCGCATGACGGGCGACATGGTCGAGGAGATGTCGGACGCCTCCGGCACGCTCTGGCTGGATGTCGGCAAGCGCGACTGGTCGGACGCCGTGCTCGCGGCGACCGGGCTCGATCGCTCGCACATGCCGCGCCTCGTCGAAGGCTCGCAGTCGGGCGGGCCGCTTTCGGCCGATCTCGCCAGGCGCTGGGGAATGACGTCGATCCCGGTCGTCGCGGGCGGCGCCGGCGATAATGCCGCGGCGGCTGTCGGCCTCGGCGCGATCGCCGCCGGCTCGGCCTTCCTCTCGCTCGGCACCTCGGGCGTGCTTTGGGTAACGACCGACCGCTTCCTGCCCAACCCGTCCTCGGCGGTGCACGCCTTCTGCCATGCGCTGCCCGAGACCTGGCATCAGATGGGCGTGATGCTCTCCGCCGCCTCGGCGCTCTCCTGGTATTCGGGCCTCGTCGGCGTCAAGGAAGGCGAATTGCTGGCCGCGCTTGGCGAGAGCGTCCCGGCGCCGTCGCCGGTGCTGTTCCTGCCCTATCTCTCGGGCGAGCGCACCCCGCACAACGACGTTGCGGCCCGCGGCGCCTTCATCGGCCTCGCGCATGAGAGCGACCGGGCGGTGCTGACGCAGGCGGTGCTCGAAGGCGTCGCCTTCGCGACCAAGAGCTGCCAGCAGGTGCTGGAAGCCGCCGGCAGCCATGTCGCCGAGATCGACCTCGTCGGTGGCGGCTCGCGCTCGGCGCTCTGGGCCGGAATCATCGCCAATGTGCTCGGCATTCCGGTCCATACGGTCGAGGACGGCGAGATCGGCGGCGCGTTCGGCGCGGCCCGCCTCGCCCGCATCGCGGCAACCGGCCTTTCGCCCGCCGAGGTCTGCCCGCCTGCCAAGCGGCTGCGCACCTTCGCGCCCGACCGCGCCCTCGTCGATGCCTATGCCGAGCGCTTCGCGCTGTGGAGTCGCCTCTATCCGGCGATCAAGGCGGCGCAGGCGGGGTGAGGGCGCGCGCGGCCGGGCTCGTCCGGCCGCGAAGTCCGTCTTTCGCTAAACCCAGCCCATCAGTTCGCGGCGGGCGAGGTGTTCGAGCAGCGCCATCCCCTCGGGGCTGTCGTTGAGGCAGGGGAGGGCGGCGAAGTGCTCGCCGCCATGCTCGCGGAAGATCTCGCCGTTCTGCATCGCGATCTCCTCCAGCGTCTCGACGCAGTCGGCCGCGAACCCGGGGCTGACGACGGCGAGGCGCTTGACGCCGCTCTTCGCCAGTCCCTCCACCGTCTCGTCGGTGTAGGGCTGTAGCCATTCGGCGCGGCCGAAGCGCGACTGGAAGGTGAGCTTCAGCCGATCCTCCGACCAGCCGAGCCGCTTCCGGAGCAGGCGCGCCGTCTTGTGGCAGTGGCAGTGATAGGGATCGCCCTTGTCGAGATACTCCTTCGGCAGGCCGTGGAACGAGGCGAGCACGATCTCCGGCTCGAAATCGAGCTTTTCCAGCGACTGCGTGATCGAGGTGGCGAGCGCGTCGATATAGACCGGGTCGTCGTGATAGGGCGGCAGCGTGCGCAATGCCGGCTGCCAGCGCATCGCCTTCAGCGCGTCGAAGGCCTTGTCGTTGACGGTCGCCGTCGTCGAGGCCGCATATTGCGGATAGAGGGGCATCAGGAGGATGCGTTCGCAGCCCGCCTTCTGCAGCGCCTCCAACCGCTCGGGGATCGACGGCGTGCCATAGCGCATCGCCCAGTCGACGACGATGCGGCGATCGCCGGCGAAGCGCGGCGCCAACTTCTCGGCCTGGGCACGTGTGATGGTGCGCAGCGGCGATTCGTTGCGCTCCTTGTTCCAGATCGACGCATAGGCATGGCCGGAGCGCTTCGGCCGCGTGGTGAGGATCACGAGATTGAGCAGCGGCCACCAGATCGCCCTCGGCACCTCGATGACGCGCCGGTCCGACAGGAATTCCTTCAGATAGCGCCGCATCGACCAGTAATCGGTCGCGTCGGGCGTGCCGAGATTGACCATCAGCACGCCGATGCGGCCGAAATTCACCGGCGGATGGCCGGGCGGCAGGGCCGTCGCGTCAGGCAGTGCATCCATCATGTGTTCTCGGGTCCCCGGAGCCTCATTGGCGCTGAACATAGGGCCCGCCGCGCGCGCCTCAAACCCCGTGCGGCGATCCGGCGTGACAGCGCGCGGTGCGGTTGACACATTGGGCGTCTAGAGTTCCGCCGTCCCGTCCTGGTTCCAAAGGAGTTCCCGATGATCGCCCTCGCGACAATCCGCCCCGCCGGCGCGCTCCTCGCCGCCCTTCTCGCAACGGCTCTCCCGGCCGCGGCCCTGGCCGAGACCGTGACGCTTCGTTTCGTCCAGACCAACGACATCGACCGCATGGAGGAAGAGAAGGGCCGCGGCGGCTTCGCCCGCGTCGCCGCCGTCGTCGAGGCCGAGCGTGCCAAGGGGCCGACCTTCTTCGTCCATTCCGGCGACACGCTGTCGCCCTCGCTGCTCTCCGGCATCGACAAGGGCGCGCATATCGTCGACATCCTCAACCAGATGGGCGTCGCCGTCATGACGCCGGGCAATCACGAGTTCGACCTCGGCAAGGCGAATTTCGAGACCCGGATCGGCGAGGCGAAGTTCCCGGTCGTCACCTCCAACATGCGCGAGCCGGACGGCAGCCAGCCGCCGAACACCATCGACACGAAGATGGTCGAGGTCGACGGCATCAAGATCGGCTTCTACGGGCTGACGACCGAGGATACGCCGATCGTTTCCAGCCCCGGCGACATGGTGTTCAACTCGTCGATCGAGACGGCCAAGGCACGCGCCAAGGCGCTGCGCGAGGCCGGCGCCGATCTCGTCGTCGGCGTCGTGCATACGCCGCTGTCGGTCGACATCGCGCTCACCCGCGGCCATGCCGGCGATCTCATCCTTTCGGGCCATGACGAGCATCTGCTCGCCTTCTTTGACGGCAAGACCGTACTGACCGAGAGCGGCTCGCAGGGCGACAGCGTCGTCGTGACGACGGTCAGCGTCGACAAGACCGAGAAGGACGGCAAGACAAGCGTCAGCTGGACGCCGCATTTCACCATCGTCGACACCGCGACCGTGACGCCGGACCCGAAGATCGCCGCGGTGGTCAAGGGCTACCAGGACAAGCTCGACGCCGAGCTCAAGGTCGATATCGGCACCAGCGAGACCGCGCTCGACAGCCGGCGGGCGACCGTGCGCGGCGAGGAGGCGGCGATCGGCAATCTCATCGCCGATGCGATGCGCGCCGCCACCGGCGCCGATGTCGCGATCACCAATGGCGGCGGCATCCGCGCCGACCGCGAATATCCGGCCGGTACCGTGCTGACCCGCGCTGATATCTTCGCGGAGCTCCCCTTCGGCAACAAGACGGTGAAGCTCGAGGTGACGGGCGCCGAGCTCAAGGGTGCACTCGTCAACGGCTTCAGCCAGGCCGACATGGGCGGCGGCCGCTTCCCGCAGGTGTCGGGGCTCGCCGTCGAGGTCGATCTCTCGAAGCGGCCGAGCGAGCGCGTCCTCTCCGTGACGGTCGGCGGCAAGCCGCTCGATCCCGCCGCGACCTACACGCTCGCCACCAACGACTTCATGGCCGGTGGTGGCGACGGCTACACCGTCTTCCGCGACGCGAAGGTGCTGCTCGGGCCGATCGATGCGCAACTGATGGCGAGCCAGGTCATCGACTATGTCGCGGCCGAAAAGACGATCGCGCCGAAGGTGGAAGGCCGCATCGTCGAGAAATAGCGATCTGGCGCGGCTCATGAAAAGCGCGCTAGCTTGAGGGATCGGGGCGGCGGGGCGCCGCCCGCTGGAGGGGCTGGCCGACCGGGCGACAAGATCCGGTGGCCGGCATCCGGGAGGGGATCCGATCCATGCCGTTCCTGCTCGCCATGAGCCGGGCGATCGACGCGCTCAACACGCGCATCGGCGCCGTCTGCGACTATCTCGTGCTCCTCGCCGTGCTCATCAGCGCCGGCAACGCCGCATCGCGCTACGCCTTCAGCCTTTCCTCGAACGCCTTCCTCGAGATCCAGTGGCAGCTCTTCGCGGCCATCGTGATGCTCGGCGCCTCGGTGACGCTGAAGAAGAACGAGCATGTGCGCGTCGACATCCTCTATTCCTGGGTGTCCCCGGCGACACGGCTCTGGATCGACCTCGTCGGCATCATCCTGTTCATGCTGCCGGTGCTGGTGCTGCTGTTCTGGCTGTCGGTGCCGTTCTTCGCCGATTCCTTCCGCCTCGACGAGCATTCGGCCAATCCGGGCGGGCTGCCGTTCTGGCCGGTCAAGTTCATGCTGCCGCTCGGCTTCGCGCTGCTCTTCCTGCAGGCGCTCTCGGAGCTCATCAAGCGCATCGCGGCGGTGCGGGGCGTGATCACGCTCGAAACCACCTATGAGAAGCCGCTGCAGTAGGAGACGCGCCGATGTTCTCCTACGGAATCATGCCCCCGGTGATGTTCGCCGGCATGGTGCTGTTCATGCTGATCGGCTTCCCGGTCGCCTTCTCGCTGGCGGCAGTCGGGCTCTTCTTCGGCATCATCGGCATCTTCACCGGCCATTTCACGCCCGAGTTCCTGCAGGCGCTGCCGCTGCGCGTCTTCGGCATCCTTTCCAACGAACTCCTGCTGGCGATCCCGTTCTTCACCTTCATGGGTGCCATCCTCGAGCGCTGCGGGCTCGCCGAGGATCTGCTCGAGGGCACCGGCCATCTCTTCGGCAAGGTACCGGGCGGGCTTGCCTATGCGGTGATCCTGGTTGGCGCGGTGCTCGGTGCAATCACGGGAACAGTCGCCGCGTCGGTCATCGCGATGGGCGTCATCTCGCTGCCGATCATGATGCGCTACGGCTACAACATGCGCATCGCGACCGGCGTGATCGCCGCGTCGGGGACGATCACGCAGCTGATCCCGCCCTCGCTGGTGCTGATCCTCCTCGCCGACCAGCTCGGCCGCTCTGTCGGCGACATGTATCGCGGCGCGATCGGACCGTCCGTGCTGCAGGTGGTCCTCTTCGCGCTGTTCATCCTCGCCGTCTCGATCATGCGGCCGCATTACGTGCCGCCGCTGCCGGCCGATATCCGCGTCCAGCGCGGCTGGCCGCTGATCCGCCGCATCCTCTGGGGCATGATCCCGTCGATCGTGCTGATCTTCCTCGTGCTCGGCACGATCTTCCTCGGTCTCGCGACCCCGACCGAGGCCGGTGCGATGGGCGCCATTGGCGCGCTGGTGCTCGCCGCCATGCATAACCGCCTCACCTGGCCGCTGGTGCGGCAGGCGATGGAATCGACCATGCGCCTGACCTCGATGGTCGTGTTCATCCTGATCGGCTCGACTGTGTTCACGCTGGTATTCCAGGGCGTCGACGGGGCGCACTGGATCGAGCATCTGCTGACCGGCCTTCCCGGAGGTCAGATCGGCTTCCTGATATTCGTCAACATCTTCATCTTCTTCCTCGCCTTCTTTCTCGATTTCTTCGAGATCGCGTTCATCATCATCCCGCTTCTGGCGCCTGTGGCCTCCGCGCTCGGCATCGATCTCGTCTGGTTCGGCGTGCTGCTCTGCGTGAACATGCAGACCTCGTTCATGCACCCGCCCTTCGGATTCGCGCTGTTCTATCTGCGCGGCATCGCACCCCGCGAAGTGAAGAGTTCCGACATCTATCTCGGCGCCATTCCCTGGGTCGCGCTCCAGATCATCCTCGTCGCGATCGTCATCATCTGGCCGGAGACGGTCTCCGCCTTCCTGAAGGCGGAGAAGGCCATCGATCCTTCGACGATCGAGCTCAACGTGCCGATGCCGGACGATCAGGCGCCCGCGGGGGGCGGCGGCAACCCGTTCGGAGAGGAGGGCGCGCAGAACCCGTTCGAGACGCCCGGCGACGCGGCGCCGGCGGCGCCCGATTTCGGCGCCCCAGTCGATGGAGCCCTGCCGCAGCCGGATTTCGGAGCGCCCACGAAGTGACCCTCAGTCGGGTCCTGCGAAGACATCGATGGCCGGGACCAGCCCGGCCATGACGGTCCCAAAGATCGGGATCGCTTCCTTAAGCAGTCCTGTTCAGCCGCCCTTGGCCTGCTGGGCGAAGCCGAACGAGTCGAAGGTGTATTCGGCGACGCGGAACCACTGGTAGCTCTCGTCGCGGAACTTCTTCCACGGCTCGTAGATGGTCTTGAACTTGGCGTTCTTCGCCGAGATCTCGCCATAGATGTCGAAGGCGGCGCCATAGGCGGCTTCCAGCACGTCGCGCGGGAAGGGGCGCAGCTTGACTCCCTTGCCCACCAGGCTGCGGATCGCCGTGTTGTTCTTGACGTCGTATTTCGCGAGCATGGTCTGGTTGGCGGTGGCGGCGCCCGCCTTCAGCGCCGCCTGATAGGCTGGCGGCAGCGCCTCCCATTTCGCCTTGTTGACGAAAAGGTGGATCGACGGACCGCCCTCCCAGAAGCCGGGATAATAGTAATAGGGCGCGACCTGGTAGAAGCCGAGCTTCTCGTCGTCATAGGGGCCGACCCATTCGGCGGCGTCGATGGTGCCCTTTTCCAGCGCCGGATAGATGTCGCCGCCGGGGATCTGCTGCGGCACGGCGCCGAGCTTCGCCATCACCATGCCGCCGAGGCCGGCGATGCGCATCTTGACGCTCTTGAGATCGTCGATGCCCTTGATCTCCTTGCGGAACCAGCCGCCCATCTGCACGCCGGTATTGCCGGCGACGAAGGAGACGATGTTGTAGTTGCTGTAGAAATCATCGAGCAGCTTCTGCCCGCCGCCCTCGATGATCCAGGCGTTCTGCATGCGGGCATTGAGGCCGAAGGGCAGCGCCGTGCCGATCGCAAAGGTCGGATCTTTGCCGACGAAGTAATAGGAGCAGGTGTGGCAGGCCTCGACGGTGTCGTTCTGCACGGCATCGAGCGCCT
This sequence comes from Kaistia geumhonensis, assembly GCF_030815145.1. Lineage (NCBI taxonomy): Bacteria > Pseudomonadati > Pseudomonadota > Alphaproteobacteria > Hyphomicrobiales > Kaistiaceae > Kaistia > Kaistia geumhonensis. The sequence continues at coordinate 3,291,000 of NZ_JAUSWJ010000001.1, forward strand.
GCGGGCCGGGGACGAAGCGCCCGGCCTCGCCGAGATCGATCTGGAACTTGCCGTCGGTCAGCGCGGCTACGGTCTCGGCGATGGTGACGCCGCCGCCATAGATGGTGTCGAGCGATTTCGGGAAGCTCGACTGGACGCGCCATTTCACCTCCGGCATCGCCTGTGCGATGGCGGGCGCGGCGAGGGCCGTCGTCGCGAGCGTGGCGCCCGCGCCGAGGCCGGCGGTCTTGAAGAATTTGCGGCGGTCGAGCCGTGTCTCGTCCATGGATGATCCCTCCCGGTGGTGCCTTATGACGGCGCTTTTCAGGAAGGACAGCCGATGTCATCCGCCCCTTTCTGTCAACGGGGAAGACGCGGTATCGCGCGCGTTCAGAAGGGCTCGACGGGGCCGCTGCCGGCGCCGGTCGCGCGGATCGCGGCGGTGATCGCGGTCAGGTCCTCGCCGTCGAGCGCGAGGCTCGCCGCGCCGATCCAGCCGTCGACCTGCTCGGGCGAGCGGGCGCCGACGATCGCCGCGGTCAGCCCCGGCCAAGTCAGCGCCCAGGCGAGTGCGATCGTGCCGACCGAGGTCTCGTGCTTCGCCGCGATCGGGCGCAGCGCGTCGACGAGGGCGAGGTTCTTGTCGAGATTGTCGGTGAACTGGACGTCCTTCTTGCGCCAGTCGCTGTCGGGCAGGTTCGCCACGCGCTCCGCCGAGAAGGCGCCGCTGAGGAGGCCAGCCTGCATCGGGCTGTAGACGAGCGTTCCCGTGCCGTGTTCGAGGCACCAGGGCAGGACCGTCGCTCCGGAATCGCGGCGGATCATCGAGAAGGGCGGCTGAAGCGTCTCGACATGGCCGACGGCCTCGGCGGCTTCAAGCGCGGCGACATCGTGGTTGGAGAGGCCGACATGGCGCACCTTGCCCTCCTGCTTCAGATCGAGCATCGCCTGCCAGTACTCCTCGATCGGCGCATCCTCGGGCTGCCAATGCATCTGGAAGAGGTCGATCACCTCGACCCCGAGCCGCTTCAGCGAGGCTTCCGCCTCGCGGCGGACGCTCTCCGCCTTGCCCGAGCGGCGGACATGCTTGCGCTCGGGCGTCTCCTCCGGCCAGACGAGACCGCATTTGGTGAAGACGAGCGGGCGTTCCTCGTGCGAAATCTGCCGCAGAGCCTCGCCGACCACTTCCTCGGAATGGCCGAGGCCGTAGATCGCGGCCGTGTCGATCCAGTTGATGCCGCGGGCGACGGCATGGCGGATGGCGTCGACCGAGACCTTGTCGTCCTGCGGACCCCAGGCCTCGCCGCCGATCGCCCAGGCGCCGATGCCGACCGGCGTGATCTCGAGCCCGGTCTTGCCGAGAGGGCGGGTAGGAAGCTTGGTGGCCATGGGGGAACTCCGGAAAGGATGGGGGAGGAGGATGGTCGGAGCGCGGCCGCGCTTCAACCGCAATAGCGCCGTCGGTCAGGCATGCGAAGCATCAATCGCTGCGGCCGGCCGCCGTTCCGGCGCAGTGTGACGGACAGCCTTGCAGCCTTCCTGCGGTCTCGCCATCTTTTCCTGCCGGGTGTAGTGAAGCCCCGAGCCGAAGTGACCGGATTCGACCATGAGCCATTCCCGCCCCATACCGCTCGTTGCCGTCACCGCCGATGTGCGCGACGCGGACGGCTATCGCTGGCACGCAGCGGCCGAGACCTATGTGAAGGCGGTGACGATCGGCCTCGGCGGCCTGCCGGTGGTCGTCCCCTCGCTCGGCGACGCGCTTGACATCGAGGCGCTGCTGGAGCGGGTCGACGGCGTGCTGCTGACCGGCAGCCGCTCCAATGTCCATCCGCCGATCTACGGCGCCGAGGCCGATGCCGCGTCGGAGCCTTATGACCATGCGCGCGATGCCACCACGCTGCCGCTCATCCGCGCGGCGCTCCGGCACGGCGTGCCGCTTCTCGCCATCTGCCGCGGTTTCCAGGAGCTCAATGTCGCGCTCGGCGGCACGCTCATCTCCGAGGTGCAGGAACTGCCCGGCCGGCACGATCATCGCGCGCCGGTCTCCGACGTGCAGGCCGAGCGCTTCGCCATCCGGCAGGATGTCGTCATCACCACCGGCGGCTGCCTCGGCCGCATCGTCGAAGCCGAGGCGTTTCAGGTGAACTCGCTGCACCGCCAGGCTGTCGGCCGGCTGGCCGAAGGGCTCACGGTCGAAGCCGTCGCGCCGGACGGCACCATCGAGGCGGTGAGCGTCACCGGCGCGCGCGGCTTCGCCGTCGGCGTGCAGTGGCATCCGGAATACTGGGTGGCGACGGATGCGCCGTCGGGACGGTTGTTCCGTGCCTTCGGCGAGGCGATGCGCGAGCGGATCGCGGCGCGCGGGGGGCTCGCTACCGCGGCCGAATAAGGCTCAGAGCCCGGCGAGCGCGCCGCCCAGCATCGCGAGGCCGAACAGCAGGATCCCGGCCGCCGCGGCGATCTCGACGCCGCGCATCACGCGGAGCGCGATTGGGGACTCGCCGCGGTTCGACACCCGCAGCGCGATATCCTTGGCCTTGACGGCGATCGCCGCCAGCACCGCGACGGTAACGCCCGTGCCGAGCGCCATAGCCAGCACCGAGAGGATGCCGACCCACCACAGCTTCTGCGACAGCGCGAAGACGAGAACGATCACCGCGCCCGAACACGGGCGGATGCCTACGGCGAGGATCGCCGTCCAGGCGCTCCTCAGCGTCAGCGGCGCGGTGAGCGTCGAGGGATCAGGCGCATGGCCGTGCGCGCAGTCGCAGGCGAAGCTGGAGACCGCCGCCGCCGATGCGGAGGAGGCCGAGACGGGGGTGGCCGAGAAGGCGAGGCGAGGCGCGCCGCCGAGATTGCGGCCGAGGCCGGAACCGAGATTGCCGGAAAGATTGGTCCCGGAAAGGCCGAGACGACCGTGATTGATCGCGCAGGACGCGTCATGCACATGCGGCGCCGGGCCGGCCTCGTCGCCGTGGCGGCCGAGGGTCTTCGACCACAGCAGCCAGACGCCGCAGATGGCGATGAGCGCGAAGCTCGCGATCTCGAGCGCATCGGTGGCGCGGGTCATCGTGACGGCGGTGACGTTGAGCACGACGGCGCCGATCGTGACCACGACGATCGCCGTCAACGCCTGGACGAAGGCGGAGGCGAAGGAAATTGCGATGCCCCGCTTCAGCGTATCGCCCGTCGCCAGCAGATAGGAGGCGATCACCGCCTTGCCGTGGCCGGGGCCGACCGCGTGGAAGACGCCATAGGCGAGCGAGAGGCCGATCAGGATGAAGGCGGCGTGCGGGTTGTCGGCGAAGGCGGAGAGCGCCGCCGTCAGCGCGCGGTAGAAGCTCGATTGCTCGGCCGCGATCCAGACGAAGAAGCCGCGCAGCGGACCCGCCCACGCGACCGTGCCGCCGCCGTCGGGGGTCGCGATGCCGAAGGGGCTCGGCGCGGCCTGCACGAGGGCCGGCGCGAGGAGGGCGGCGAGAGCGAGGGCGAGGCGGCGCATCAGCAGCGCACCGAGATGAGCGTCGCGAGGCTGGCCGCGGCATCGGCGAGCTCGGCCGGCAGGTCGGGCTGATCGGCGGGGATCGCCGCGATCTGCGCCATGGTGGCGTCGTCGAGCGCATGCGGCGGCCGGACTGTGGTCGTGCAGGAGGCCGGGGCGCCGTCGAGCGTGATCTGGTGGCCCTTCACGAAGTTGAAGGCAACGAAATATTCTGGGTCGAACACCTCGAGCGTCGTTTCCGGTCCCGGCGCCACCGGCGTTCGCAAGGGAAGCGTATAGAAGAGCGTCAGGCGGCCGCTGTGGAAGTCGAGCCAATATTCGGTCGGCGGATTGACCGGGATGTGCTTGTTGCCGACCTTGAGATTGGTGAAATAGCGGTATTCTTTCAGCGACTCGACATTGACCTTGGCGAGCGGCTTCAGCTCCTCGTCGGAAAGCTTGCCGTCGCCATCGGCATCGAGTCCCTGCACCGCGAAGGAGGTGAAGGCCTCGTCGAACTGCCAGACGTGGCGGATCGCCGTCATCTTGCCTGAGGCATCGAAGACGAGCTCCTCGCGGGCATCGACGAAGACATGCGGATGGGCGGATGCCGCGAGCGTGCTGCCGAGAACGGCGAAGGAGACGATCAGAAAGCGGTTCAGCATGAGGAATCCCGGCGGCGATGCGATCCACTTCGCCCGAAAACTGCGGCCAGATCGTGTCGTTCAGCAGCCGCCCTCGTTGCGGCCGGCACCCTCGAACCAGCGTACGAGATAGTCGATGAAGGCGCGCACCTTGCCGGAAAGGTGGCGGCGATGCGGATAGACGGCATGGATCGCGACCGCCGAGGTCTCGTAGGGCTCGAGCACCGCCTTGAGGCGTCCCGCCGCGATGTCGTCGCGGACCACGAGATAGGGCACCATGACGAAGCCGAGGCCGGCGAGGGCGGCTTGGCGCGCGACATTGGGGCTGTTGACCTCCACCCGCCCCTTGACCGCGATCGTCACCCGCTCGCCCTCGACCATGAAGGGCCAGCTGCCGCGATTGACGTTCCAGTCGACGATGCAGGGTCGGTCGGCCAGATCGATCGGCATCTCCGGCAGGCCGTAGCGGGCGATGACCTCGTCGGTCGCGCAACAGACGATGCGGAACGAGGAGAGGCGCCGGGCGATGAGGCTCGAATCGCTCAGCGAGGAGATGCGGATCGCCACGTCGAAGCCCTCGTCGACGAGATCGACGAAGCGGTCCTCGAGATGCAGCTCCAGCGAGATGTCGGGCTCCTCGAGCACGAAATCCATGATCGCGCGGCCGAGCTCGCCGTCGCCGAAGGTGCGCGGCGCGCTGACCTTGAGGCGGCCGCGGGCGGCGGCATGCGCGTCGCCCACCGAGCTCTGCAGGTCGTCGATGCGCTGCAGGATCTCGGTCGCGTCGCGGGCATAGGTCTGGCCGACCTCGGTCAGCGACAGGGTACGGGTCGTGCGGTTGAGCAGCCGCGCGCCGAGTTCGTCCTCGAGTTCGCGGACATATTTCGAGATCAGCGCCTTGGACCGGCCCATCTTGCGGGCGGCAGCCGAGAAGCCGCCGGCCTCGACGACCTCTACGAAGGTCCGCATGCGGGTCAGCGTGTCCATCGGCGGTCCTATGCGGCCATGATGCGGCGGGCGAGATCGACGAGGGCGCGGTCGCGGCCGGGCGGCGCCACCAGCGAGACGCCGAGCGGACAGCCCTCATGCTCGGCGAGCGGCAGGTTGATCTGCGGCAGTCCGGCAAGGCCGGCCGAGCAGAGCATGGACAAGGCGCGGTTGCGGTAGGAATCGAGTTCTTCGCCGCCGAGCCCGCGCAGCGGCGCGATGCCGGGCGTCGTCGGGATGGCGAGCACGGTGTCGTCTCCGAGGAGGCCGAGCAGGCGCTCGCGCACCTGAGCCCGGCGCTGGCCGGCGGATGCGTATTCCTCGGCCGTCACATGGCTCGCCCATTCGAAGCGCTCGCGCACGCCGGGGCCAAAGACGGGCTCATTGGCGTGGATCCAGTCGCCATGCGCCTGCCAGGCCTCGTAGGCCTGCATGGTGCGGAAGATCATGCGCCAGGCGGCAAGGCCCTCCGGCGCGACGATCACGGCGCCGGCCGGCTCGAGCTGCGCGGCGATGCGCGGCGTCGCGGAGCGGATCGCGGCCTCCTCGAGATCGCCGAGCAGCAGCGCATGGATGTCGTCGCCGACGATGAAGCGCGTGAGCGGCGTCTCGCCTGCGTCCTCGCCGAGCAGGACGGGCGCGACGCGGCCGAAGGTGTCGATGTCGCGGGCGAACCAGCCGACCGTGTCGAAGGAGTGGGCGAGCGGGAAGGTGCCGGAAATGTCGATGCGCCCGAAGGTCGGGCGCAGGCCGAACAGGCCGTTATAGGAGGCCGGCGCACGCACCGAGCCGCCGGTATCCGAGCCGAGCGCGATGTCGACGAGGCCGGCCGAGACCGCGGCAGCGGAGCCCGACGACGAGCCGCCGGGGATGCGGCCCGGCGCGCGGACATTGATCGGCGTACCGTAGTGGAAATTCTCGCCGTTCATCGAATAGGCGAACTCGTCGGTGTGCGTCTTGCCGACGAAGGCCGCGCCGGCATCGAGCAGCTTCCGCACGGCCGGAGCCGTCGTGGTCTTGACCGCGCTCTGGGCCCGCACCAGCGGATGGCCGGCGCCCGTCGGATAGCCCGCGACGTCGTAGAGATCCTTGACCGCGAGCGTGAGGCCGCGCAGCGGACCTTCCGGCGAGGCGGGGACGGGAACGGACGGGTAGTCCACGAAGGCGTCGACCGGGTCGAAGGCGAGGAGCATGGAACCGCGCTTTGCAATCAGGAGAAGCGCCGGCGACGCCGACGATGGATCGTTTCATACGCCGATTTCCGGCCGCCTGCCAAATGCGGGCGGCCGGACGCCTCAGGCGGCGATGGCGGCGCCGTCGGAGCGCGGGTCGGTCGCGCCGATCGAGCGGCCGTCGCGGCGGCGCACGATCGCGCCGGCATGGCCCATCGTGTCGGAATACGCCTCGTCGATGACCTCGAGTTCATGCCCCGCGCGTTCCAGCGCCAGCACCAGATCGGGATCGAAGCGGTTCTCGAGGCGGAGGTGGAGATGGTCCGAGCCCCAGGTCCGGCCGAGCAGCCAGCGCGGCGCCGCGATCGCCTCGGCGGGATCCATGCCGAACAGCGCGTGGCGGGTGAAGACGGCCGCCTGCGTCTGCGGCTGGCCTTCGCCGCCCATCGTGCCATAGGGCATCACGCGGCCGTCCTTGAAGCGGGCGAGGGCCGGGTTCAGCGTGTGGAAGGGCTTGCGGCCGGGCTCCAGCGGATTGCGCGCGGCGGGATCGAGATGGAAGCTCGCGCCGCGGTTCTGCCAGGTGACGCCGGTCGCCGGCAGCACGCAGCCCGAGCCGAACTCGAAGAAGATCGACTGGATATAGGAGACGGCGAGGCCGTCGCCGTCGACGGCGCCCATCCAGACCGTGTCGCCCTTCTCGGCGACCTGAGGCCAGGGCGCGGCGTGACGCATGTCGATCGCCGCCGCTTCCCGGGCCAGCACGCGCTCCGAGAGGTGGATCGAGACGTCGCCGGCGAAGACCGGGTCGGTCACATGCTTGTCGCGCAGCAGGAAGGCGCGCTTGGTCGCCTCCACGAGGCCGTGCAGATGCTCGAAGCTCTCGCCGCGCTTGACGCCGAGCCGCTCGAAGATGCCGAGGATGAGCAGCGAGGCGAGGCCCTGCGTCGGCGGCGGCGCGTTGTAGACGGTGGCATCGGAGAGCGTCACGGAGAGCGGCGCGCGGAAGCGGGCCTCGTGGCGGACGAGGTCCTCGCGCGTGACCGGGCTGCCGATCCGCTCGAGATCGTCGGCGAGCGCCTTGCCGACATCGCCGCGGTAGAAATCCATGAAGCCGGCATGGGCCAACTGGTCGAGCGTGTCGGCGAGGCGTGGCTGGTGGATCGTGTCGCCGATCGCGGGCGGCTTTCCCTCCGGCAGGAACACGTCGGCGAAGCCCGGCGCAGCGGCGAGGGCGTCATGATGCAGCGCCGTCAGGCGGGCCTGCGAGCGGGTCACGGCGATGCCGTTCTTGGCATGGGCGACGGCGTCGGCGAGCAGGGTCTTAGGATGCTGCGCGCCGCCGAGGCTCTTCGAGAGTTCGTGCGCCAGATGCCAGCCGGAAACGGCGCCGGCGACCGTGATCGCCGCGTCGGCGCCGCGCACCGGCATGCGCTCGTGTCCCTTGTCGCGATAGGCGCGGATGCTCGCTCCGGCGCCGGCCGCGCCGCAGGCCTCGATATAGCGCGGCTCCTTGCCCGGCTCGCGGATCAGCCAGAAGCCGTCGCCGCCGATGGCGTTCATGTGCGGGTAGACGACGGCGATGGTGGCCGCCATGCCGATCATCGCCTCGATGGCGTTGCCGCCGGCGCGGAGGATCTCGGCCCCCGTCTCGGCCGCCGCCGCATGCGGGGCCACCACCATTCCCTTTTCGCCGACCACTGTCTCGACCACGACGCGCCTCCGAACTCTGCCGAAAGCCTGCTTACGGGAAACGGCGCGGCGCCAAAAGCCGAATCGAGCCGCTGCCCGACGATCGGGCAGACGCTGCCCGCGCGAAGGGCAGTGTGCGCTTTGTGGAAACAGTGGGTGAAAGGTGGCGTCGAAGGTGCGAAAAGCGCGGAATTCCGTGGCTTTTCCGGGGCTGCGCCAGGCTGGCGAGATTTTCTTTGCGCGAGGTCAAAAAGCGCTTGAATGCGACGGGCGATCGTCATACCTAGCGCTTGCCCAATTATCGCACGTGCCTGTGGTTGCGTGCCGACCGGTGGGGCTCCGGACAAGAGGCCGGGGCGACGCCCATGTGGATCCCGAAAGGGCCACGAAGGAGTCCGGGAGTGATCCCGGAAAGGTCGGCAGCCGGAAAGCGAAACCGGTGAACTCCGTCTCCGCGGAGGACGCGACTTGAAGCAACGACGTAGCGGGCTTTTTTGGTCTCTAACGGCTCTCCATCGGCCGTGGTCACTGAAGAGGCACTACTTCCTTGCCGGGCGTGCGGATCGGGTCATCCCGCTCCAAGCGACGGCGGCGCTCAAGGATCCTCCTGACGATCCCTGACGACCGTCACCCGCGAAAACCTGCCGGCTCCGCCGGCAAGACGGCGCTTCGTCACCGTTCCGGCCCGCGTCCATAGCGGCCGGCGCGAGGGCTCGGCTCCGCTTCGCCGTATCGCAACGCTGATCGGGCCTTTTCGCCGGCCCACCGGGAGTTCCTAAGATGACCGCTCGCATCATCGACTTCCTCGCGACCCGACGTCCCGAGGGCCCCTGCCTCGTGGTCGACCTCGATGTGGTGCGGGAGAATTACCTCGCCTTCGCGCATGCGATGCCCGACACGCGGATCTTCTATGCCGTGAAGGCCAATCCTGCGCCGGAGATCCTGCGCCTGCTCGCCTCGCTCGGTTCGAATTTCGACTGCGCCTCGGTCGCCGAGATCGACATGGCGCTCGCCGCCGGCGCGACCCCCGACCGGATCTCCTTCGGCAACACGATCAAGAAGGAGCGCGACATCGCCGCTGCCTTCGAGCGCGGCATCTCGCTCTATTCGGTCGATTGCGAAGTCGAGGTCGAGAAGGTGGCGCGCGCCGCTCCCGGCATGCGCGTCTTCTGCCGCATCCTCTGCGACGGCGCCGGCGCGGAATGGCCGCTGTCGCGCAAGTTCGGCTGCGAGCCCGAGATGGCGGTCGGCGTGCTCGAGCATGCGCACCGGCTGGGCCTCCATGCCTATGGCATCTCGTTCCATGTCGGCTCGCAGCAGGGCAACACCGAGGCCTGGGACGGCGCGCTCGCCTCGGCCGCCGGCATCTTCGGAACGCTTGCCGAGCGCGGCATCCAGCTGTCGATGGTCAATCTCGGCGGCGGTTTCCCGACCCGCTACCTGAAGCCCGTTCCGGGCGTCGAGAACTACGGCTCGTCGATCGACCAGGCGCTGAAGCGGCATTTCGGCAACCGCATCCCGGAGACGATCATCGAGCCGGGCCGCGGCATGGTCGGCAATGCGGGCATCATCAAGTCCGAGGTCGTGCTCATCTCCAGGAAGAGCGACCGCGAGGACGATCCGCGCTGGGTCTATCTCGACATCGGCAAGTTCGGCGGCCTCGCCGAGACGATGGACGAGTCGATCCGCTACCCGATCCGCACCGCCCATGACGGCGATGCGGTCGAGCCCTGCATCCTCGCCGGCCCGACCTGCGATTCGGCCGACGTGCTCTACGAGAAGACCCCGTACAACCTGCCGGTCTCGCTTTCGATCGGCGACGAGGTCCTGATCGAGGGCACCGGCGCCTACACGACGACTTATTCGGCCGTCGCGTTCAACGGCTTCGAGCCGCTCGCCGCCTACGTGATCTGAAAGGCGTCGCATCATGATCCTGATCGGTGCGGAGGCGCCGGCGGAAGCCGGCGCCCGTGAATTCCTGCTCGACCGCACGATGGGCCCGGACCGCTTCCTCAAGAGCTCCGAGCGCATCCGCGAGGGTCGCCTCCCGGCCGACGGGCTCGCGCTCGTCGCCCGCGACGGCGATGCGCTGGTCGGTTCGGTCCGCCTCTGGAACGTCTCGGCCGGCGGCCGCGACGCACTGCTGCTCGGCCCGCTGGCCGTCGCCCCGGAATGCCAGGGCGAGGGCGTCGGCTCGCGGCTGATGCGCACGGCGCTGTCGCGCGCCGGCGTGCTCGGCCACAAGGCGGTGATCCTCGTCGGCGACGCGGCCTACTACACCCGCTTCGGCTTCAGCCTCGCGCCGACGCGCCGGCTGCTGATGCCGGGCCCGGTCGACCGCAACCGCTTCCTCGCGCTGGAACTGGCCGAGGGCGCGCTGGCCGGTGCCGCCGGCATGCTGGAGCCGACGGGCGCCTTCGCCACGCCGTCGATCGTGGGGCCGGATTTTGGTGCGCCCGCCTTCGGCGCTCCCGATTTCGGCACGCCCGAGCCGGTGCGGCTCGCCGCCTGAAGCCCTTGCATCTCCTGCTGAACCGCCCGCCGAAAGGCGGGCGGCGAGGCATGCATTTTCTTTCGTCATAGAAGGACGATAACCTGCCCGCCTTCGACGGTGGGTCTAGTTCTGAAAAGGAGTACTGCCAAATGGCGAGCTGGCCGGTCTATGGTCGCATCGATGGTCCCGTGGTGATCATCGGTTTCGGGTCCATCGGACGCGGCATCCTGCCCCTGATCCGACGGCACTTCGCGCTGGACCGGTCGCAGGTGATCGTCGTCGAGCCGGGCGACGAGAATGCCGGATTGCTCGCAACCTTCGGGGCGCGCCATGTGCGGATCGCGCTGACGCGCGAGAATTATCGCGACGTCCTCGTGCCGCTCCTGACAGGGGGCGAGGGCCAGGCCTTCTGCGTCAACCTCTCGGTCGATACCTCCTCGCTCGACATCATGAAGCTGACGCGCGAACTGGGCGCGCTCTATATCGACACCGTCATCGAGCCGTGGCCGGGCTTCTATTACGATCACAAGGCCGATCCCGCCTCGCGCTCCAACTATGCGCTGCGGGAGGAACTGCTCGCCGAGAAGCGTGCCCATCCGGGCGGGCCGACCGCCGTCTCCTGCTGCGGCGCCAATCCCGGCATGGTCTCCTGGTTCGTGAAGCATGCCCTGCTCGACGTCGCGCGCGACCTGGGCATGGAGTTCGACGAGCCGAAGAGCCGCCGCGAATGGGCCGAGCTGATGCGGGCGACCGGCGTCAAGGGAATCCACATCGCCGAGCGCGACACGCAGCGCTCGCGCAACCCGAAGCCGCTCGACACCTTCGTCAACACCTGGTCCGTGGACGGCTTCGTTTCGGAAGGGCTGCAGCCGGCGGAGCTCGGCTGGGGCACGCACGAAAAGTGGATCCCCGACCATGCCCGCGCCCATGATACCGGCAGCGGCGCGGCGATCTTCCTGCTCGGCCCCGGCGCCGATACGCGCGTCCGCTCCTGGTGCCCGACACCGGGTCCGCAGCTCGGCTATCTCGTGACGCATAACGAGGCCATCTCGATCGCCGATCATTTCACTGTCCGCGAGGAGGGCAAGGTCGTCTACCGGCCGACCTGCCACTACGCCTATCATCCGTCCAACGACGCCGTCCTGTCGCTGCACGAGATGTTCGGCCGCGCCGGCAAGGCGCAGAGCCGCCGCCACATCCTCTCCGAGGAAGAGATCATCGCCGGCCGCGACGAACTCGGCGTGCTGCTCTACGGCCATGCGCTCAACGCCTACTGGTACGGCTCGCGTCTCACCATCGACGAAGCGCGGCAGAACGCGCCCTACCAGAACGCGACGGGCATGCAGGTGACCTCCGCCGTCATCGCCGGCATGGTCTGGGCGCTCGAGCATCCCGCCGCCGGCATCGTCGAGGCCGACGAGATGGACTATCACTTCTGCCTGCGCATCCAGCGGCCCTATCTCGGCACCGTCGAGGGCGTCTACACCGACTGGACGCCGCTCACCGACCGCCCCGGCTTCTTCCCCGAGGATATCGACCCGAGCGACCCCTGGCAGTTCCGCAACGTGCTGGTGCATTCGTAGGGGAAGGTCGCCTCTCCCTCTCTCCAACGCTGGCGCGGGAGAGAGGGCCGGCCTCGTCGCTTCATCGACACCGGTGCTCTATCGCGCCAGTAGGCTCTCCCTCTCCCCCCGCGAGCGGGGCTGGGGAGGGGGCCTCTTGACGGATCGCGCGCTCTGTCACGCCCGGTCGCGGGCCAGTGCCGCGCGCTCGCGCAGGCGCCTCCGCCGGCGGAGCGGAGCGGTCGCGGCGCTGCCGAGGCCGGCGAGAAGATAGACGGCGAGGAAGCCGATCCCCGCCGCGACGGCGCCGGCGAGCGTCGTCGGGACGGCCGGCTCGTAGACGCTCCATGTCGCGCCGACCAGCTCGGGATCCGGCGCCGAGAACACCGCCTCGATGCGGCCGAGCGGACCGCTCGCCTCGAGGGCCTGCTGCTGGGCGCTGAGCCGCTCGTAACGGGCGACCGTCCCGGCGATGCTGTCGCCGCGCAGCTGCACGATGCGCTGGCCGTCGCCCTGCATGGTCGCGATCGCCCGCCGGCGGTCGAGGCCGGCCGTTGCCGCGTCGCGGTCGAAGTCCATCACCACACGGCGAAGCTCGTCGACGGCGCCGCCGAGGCGCTGGCGATATTGCTGCGCGAATTCCGGCGCCTGCGAGGTCGCGACGCCCGCGCCGAGTGCCGTTGCGAGAAGAAGGGTCCGCCTGATCATGCCCGCTCTCCGATTGCCTTCACCAATGCGCGGCCCGCCCCGCCGCTCCCTCAGTTGCGCAGCACGACGCAGGCGCCGCCGGCTCGCTTGAGTTCCGCACAGAGCGTCCGCGCCTCGCGCATCGACGCGGCGGGCAGGCGGACGCGGTAGAAGGCCCGCCGACCGCGCCCGGCGCCGCGCGAGCCGAGGATGAGCGTCGGCCGTCCTTCGAGCACCGAGGGGAAGCGTGCCAGCTGCCGCTGATAGGAGGCGATGGCGCGGGCCTTGGAGAAATTGCCGGAAAGCTGCACGCCATAGGGGGCATAGGCGCCTTCGATGAGTCGCGGCGCATAGGTGCGGATCGAGGCGACGGTGCGTCCGCAATCCTCGGCGAGCCGTTCCTTGTCGTCGCTCGGCGGGCGGATGCCGTTGTCGCGCCAGTCGGCGGCGCTGCGCCCGGTGACGAAGAGGACGTAGTCCTCCGTTTCTCCCGGCAGCCAGCCGCCCCCGCGCAGCCAGCCGGCGAGGCGCGTCGGACCGGCATTGTAGGCGGCGGCGGCGAGGCCGAGATTGCCGAACCGGTCGCGCAGATCGGCGAGATAGGCGGCCGAGGCGGGGATCGCCTGTTCTGGATCGAAGGGATCGTCGAGGCCGCGCGCGGTCGCGGTGCCGGGCATGAACTGGGCGATGCCCTGGGCGCCGGCCGAGGAGGTGACGCCGGCGCGGAACGAGCTTTCCCGCCAGATGAGGCGCGTGAAGAAATCGACCGGCAGCAGCTCGGCTCCCGCCGCCTGCTCGATCAGGCGGCAGATCGACTGCTCGGTCGTCTCCTCCGCGGCGGCGGCCGGCAGGGTCATGCCCAGCCATGCGGCCGCGAGGCCGCCGAGCATGCGTCGCAAGGATCGTCGATCGGGCATCGTCATGCCATCCGTCACAGCTCGGGCGGGATGGTCGCAAGCCGTCCTGTCGCGATCAAGACAAAGGCGGATGAAGCGTCAGCCGGCCAGGTCGACGATGCCGGCGGTGCCGTCCTCGGTGCCGAAGGCGAGGCGGATGCCGGCCGCGTCCCAGGCGAGCGCTGAGATCGGCCCGCCCTCGACCTTCCGCAGCCGCGCCTCGTCGCCGTCGGCGAAGCGGGCGGCGATGATCGAGCCGTCCTTGTAGCCGATCGCGACGACCTCCTCCGTCGGGTGGCAGGCGACCTGCGTCACCACGCTCTGAGCGGAGAGGCCGAGCTGCAGCGGCTGCTTGCCCATCGGCCCTTCCTTGAAATGGAATGGCCAGAGCACGGCCATCTCGGCGCCCGAGGTCGCGAGGAAGCGGCCCTTGGTCGACCAGGACAGCGACCTCACCTTGCCCGGATAGCCGGACATGCGCATGTGTCCGCCGCCGTCCGAGGTCCGCCAGCCATGCAGGGCGTTCTCCTGCATCGAGGTCACGACGAAACGTCCGTCCGGCGACCAGGTGACGGCGATATGCGAACCCTTCCATTCGAACTCGGTCGGCTTCGCATCGGTGCCCGGCCACCACAGCGAGACGCCGTTGTAGCGGGCGACGGCGAGGCGCAGCCCCTTGGGCGCGAAGGCGAGGCCGGCGACCGTGCGTTCATGCGGCAGCACGCGTTCCTTGCCGTCCGGAAGCAGGACGACCGCCTCGCGGCCGCCGGCGAAGGCGACGGTGCCGTTCGGGCCGACCGCGAGCTGGTCGATCCACTTCTTCGGCCGCTCGGCCAGCGCCGCGATGCTGCCCGACGCGTCGATCGCCATCACGCGGCCGTCGTCGCCTGAGGTGACGAGGCGCATGCCGGCCTCGTCGCGCGCCGCCGCGAGCAGCCCGCCCGTATGGACGCCGAAGGTTTCGGCCGCCGCGCCGTCGACGAGGCCGACCTTGCCGTCGCCGAGGGCGAAGGCGGGGCGGTCACCGAGGAAGGTCGCGGCGACGACGAAGGCGCCGAGGGGAAAGGACTGGATGCTGGGCAAGGTCGGGGATTCCGGAAGAAGGCGTGGCGCGCCGGGGCGGCCGCCGCCGGGCATGACCGCCGCCGGATCTGGCCGGCGGCGGGTCGGTCCGTGGCTGCCTGTCAGGCGGCCTTCACGAGGCAGGCTTCGAAGCTCTTGCGGATCGCTTCCTCGTTGAGCTTGCGGCCGATGAAGACGAGGCGGCTCTCGCGCTTCTCGTCGTCGCGCCAGGGGCGCTGATGCGTGCCCTCTATGATCATGTGCACGCCCTGGACGACATAGCGGTCCGGGTCGCGATCCATGGCGAGGATGCCCTTGAGGCGCAGGATGTTCGCTCCCTCGACCTGAGTGATCTCCTGGATCCAGGGGAAGAACTTCTGCGGATCGAGCGTGCCGCCGCGCAGCGAGACGCTGAACACCGCGTTGTCGTGGCGCGGATGGTGGTGATGGTGATGGTCGTGATCATGATCGTGGTGATGATGATCGTGGTCGTGGTCGTGGTCATGATGGTGGTGATCATGATCATGGTCGTGCTCGTCCGCCTCGAGGAATTCGGGGTCGAGCGAGAGGATGCGGTCGAGGTCGAACGCGCCGCGGTCGAGCACCTTGTCGAGATCGACGGCCGAGCGCTCGGTGCGGTGGATCGTGGCGTGCGGGTTGATCTCGCGGATGCGGCGCTCGACGGCGGCGAGCTGCTCGGCGCTGACGAGGTCGATCTTGTTCAGGAGCACGACATCGGCGAAGGCGATCTGCTCCTCGGCCTCGGGCGCGTCGTCGAGACGCTTCAGGAGGTTGAGCGCATCGGCGACGGTCACGACGGCGTCGAGCCGCGACTTGGCGCGCACGTCCTCGTCCATGAAGAAGGTCTGCGCGACGGGCGCGGGATTGGCGAGGCCGGTGGTCTCGACGAGGATGCCGTCGAACTGGCCAGGGCGCTTCATCAGGCCCTCGACGACGCGGATGAGATCGCCGCGAACCGTGCAGCAGACGCAGCCGTTGTTCATCTCGTAGATCTCTTCGTCGCTCTCGACGATGAGGTCGTTGTCGATGCCGATCTCGCCGAACTCGTTGACGACGACGGCATAGCGCTTGCCGTGGTTCTCGGAGAGGATGCGGTTGAGGAGCGTCGTCTTGCCGGCGCCGAGATAGCCGGTCAGCACCGTGACCGGGACCTGCGTTTCGGCGTTCTGGGAGGCTTCCGTCATGGGATATCTCCGGGCGGCCTGGCCGCCTTCAGGCTGGTGTCAGAGAGCGCTGATATAGGGGAACTCGGCGCCGTTTGCATCAGGCAAGGCGATTGGGGCGGAAGGCAGAACGACCGCCCTTTTTTGGAATCGTTCCAGTGTATAGACTGCGTCGTGGCGGGCTCGTGCGCCTGCGCAGACACAAGGGGGCTCGGATGAAATCTGGTTCGATCGCCGGTTACTCGGCGCCGCAGATCGCGCTGCACTGGCTCATCGCGGCCCTGGTGCTGTTCCAGCTCGTGTTCGGCGAAAGCATGTCGGTCGCGCTCGATGCAGCGGGGGAGGGCGAGGCGGTTTCCGCCTCTGACGCCAGTCTTGCTTCGGCGCACTACTGGATCGGCATCGCCATCCTCGTGCTGGTCGGCCTCCGCCTCGCGCTCCGCCTGACCGCCGGTGCGCCGGCGCCGCAGCCTTCGGGAACGCCGATCTTCGATCGGCTGGCCCATGCCGTTCACTGGCTGTTCTATGCGCTGCTCGTCGCGATGCCGGTGACGGGGCTTCTCGCCTACTATGTCTCTCCCGAGATCGGCGAGGTGCACGAGATCGGCAAGCCGGTCTTCATCCTGCTGATCGCTGTCCATGTCGCCGGTGCGCTCTATCACCAGTTCCTCCTGAAGGACGGTACGCTGCGCCGCATGCTGGTCCCCAGCCGCTGACGCAGGCCGCCTGCCTCCCACACATCCGGACCCGGCGCGGACGGGCACATAACTGATATTCGCGCCGCGGGTCTGTCACGTGCCGGCCAAAACGGGAATGCTGCAGCCTGGGAGGAGCCGATCGAGGAACCGCAAACGGGAAACGCCCGGGCGGGATCGGCGCAGCGTTCGGAGGAGGCCATGCGCAAGGCGCGTCTGTCGCAGGAGGGTGTCGTCTTCGCCCTCGCCGTGCTGCTGTTCGCGGCCTTTGCGGTCACGCTCAACAACTTCCTGACGACGGGCAATCTCATCGCCCTCGTCCGCAGCGTCTCGATCCTCGGCATTCTCGGCCTGGGCATGGGCATCGTGGTGATCGGGCGTGGGATCGACCTCGCGATGGTCGCGACCATGGTCGTGTCGCTCTCCTGGGTTCTGTCGATGACGCAGGGCGGCATGCCGCTCGGAACCGCGCTGCTCTTCGGCCTCGCGCTGGCGCTCGCCATCGGGCTGATGAACGGCATCCTGATCGCATATGCCGACATCCCGGCCATCTTCACCACGCTCGCCATGGGCCTCGTCGCCTACGGCGCCGGCCGCGCCTTCCTGTTCCAGATCGATGTCCAGAACACGCCGGCCGGCATCGCCTGGTTCGATTTCCTCGGCCAGGGCTCGGTGGTCGGGCTGCCGATGCCGATCGTCGCCTTCGCCGTGCTCGCGGCGCTGATGGCGCTCCTTCTCCTGCGCACCCGCTTCGGCCGTTTCGTCTATGCCGCCGGCGACAATGCGCTCGCCGCGCGCATCACCGGCATCCCGCTGCGCCCCCTCATCGTCGCGCAATATGTGGTCAGCGCGCTGATCGCCTTCCTCGCCGGCCTCGTGATGGCCGCCGCCGTCTCGGGCATGAGCACGCGGCTCTACAACTCGACCATGATCTATGACGTGCTGCTCGTCGTCGTGCTCGGCGGCATCAGCCTCTCGGGCGGCCGCGGCGGCGTGCGCAACATCCTCGTCGGAACGCTTCTCGTCGGGGTTCTGCTCAACGGCATGACCATCCTCGACATCACCTACACGACCCAGAACCTGATCAAGAGCCTGATCCTGCTCCTCGCGATCATGGTCGACAGCTTCATCAACCCCAGGGACGAACAGACTTCGCAGCAGGCCCAGGGGGATATCTGACCACAATGCTGCACGCGCCCGGCGGCCGGCCGCCGCACGGGACCAAGGGATCAACGGGAGGAACCAAGATGATCCGCAAGATGCTGATGGCCGGCCTCGCGGCCGGAATGATGGCGCTCGGCTTCGCCGGCGCGGCCCATGCCGATGACGGGCTCGACAATCCCTCGCGCAATCCCTTCTACGAGGGGCTGAAGGGCAAGCGTGTCGTCTTCGTTCCGCTCGCGATGGGCTTCGACCTCACCGAGGGCTGGGCGGCGATCATGCGCAAGCAGGCCGCCGATCTCGGCTATACGCTGGACATCCGAGATCCGAACTGGAGCACCGATGCCGGCACGCGCGCGCTGACCGCCCTGATCGCCGAGAAGCCGGACGTCATCATCGCCCACAACCCGGACGTCCAGTCCTATGCGCGTCTCCTGAAGCGGGCGATGGACGCGGGCATCAAGGTCATCCAGCTCAATCTCGAATCCGTCGTGCCGACCGACGCCTATATCGGCGCCGACTGGTCGCGCGTCGGCTACATCGAGGCGGACGAGCTCGTGAAGCGCTGCGGCACCGGCTCGGGCAAGTCCGGCAAGATCGCGATCATCCGCGGCCAGCCGACCGCCGCCTCCGATCTCTACGAACTCTATGCCTACAAGACGACCTTCGCCAAGGATCCGGCGATCAAGATCGTCTCCGAGCAGGCGGCGCAGTACGACCCGGCCAAGGCTCGTGCCATCATGGAGACGGTGCTGCAGCAGCATCCCGATCTCTGCGGCGTTGTCGGCAACTGGGACAACCAGGATGTCGGCGCCGGCGCGGCGATCCAGGCAGCCGGCAAGGCCGACGACATCTTCGTCGTCACCTCGGGCGGCGGCAACCAGATCGGCTGCGACAACATCCAGAAGGGTCTGCTCGACATGATCGTCAGCTACGACGTGCCGCTGCAGGGCGAGGCGATCAACCAGCAAATCGCGCAGACGCTGCTCTCCCCGGCCAAGGCGGGCGAAAGCAAGACGGCCTACTACACGCCGCTGACGCTGCTCACCAAGGATAATATCGGTCCGCGGACCTGCTGGTCGCTCGACCAGCTGAAGTAGGGCAGACCGAACCGGGGCGCGCGGGGGCCCACACCCCGCGCGCTTCGTGCCAGTGACGCGACCTCCGGCGCGCCGGGTTCGCCGGACGTGATCCAGCAGGGACTTGAAAAGCCTCCTCATGGCCAGCAACGATACCTTGAGCGACCGCATCGCGTTTCTCCGCTCGCGCCTCTTCCCCGATCACGTGGTCGGCGAGATCATGTCGAAGCGGTGGATCGACAATGCGATCCCCTTCACGGCGCTGGTGCTGACCATCATCGTCCTCGGCAGCATCATCCCGGATTTCCTGTCGCTTTCGAGCCTTTCCGACTTCTCGCGGCAGTTCGCGGAATTCGGCCTCGTCGTGCTCGCCCTCACCATCGTTATGATCTCGGGCGGCATCGACCTCTCTGTCGCGGCCGTCTTCTCGCTCGCGGTCCTCTTCTCGCTGATCGGCGTCAATGTCTACGAATTGCCGGTCCCGGCCGTGCTTGTCGGCATTCTCGGCCTCGGCATGGTCTGCGGCGCGCTCAACGGCGTGCTGATCGGCTATCTGCGCCTTCGCGCCTTCCTGACGACGCTGGTCAGCCTCATCATCTTCCGCTCCATCTACGAGATCGTCTTCGTCAAGATGTCGACGGCGATCATGTCCGGCTTTTCGGATTCCGATCTCTGGCTGTTCATCGGCGAGGGCTCGGTCTTCGGCGTGCCGGTGTCGCTGGTCATCACGCTCGTGATCGCGCTGGCCTGGCACATCGTCCTGTCGCGCATGCGGCCCGGCTGGCGGCTGACGGCGGTCGGCGGCGCCCGTCGCTCGGCCTTCAATGCCGGCATCGACGTACGCCTGATGGTGTTCTCCACCTATGTCGCGTCGAGCATGATGTGCGCCTTGGCCGGCTTCCTGTTCGCGGCGCGCCTCGGCAGCACCGGCTCGGATACCGGCGTCGGCCTCGAGGTGCAGGCGCTGACGGCAGCCGTGCTCGGCGGCACGGCGATCGGCGGCGGCCGCGGCTCCGTCGCCAAGGCGATCATCGGCAGCCTTCTCGTGCTGCTTCTCACCAACGGCCTCATCAATCTCGGCATCAGCGGGCCGATCACCTCGACCATTCTCGGGGCGGTGCTGATCCTCGCGGTGTTCATCGACATGCGCTGGCAGAAGCATCGCCACCGCATCCTCGCTAAGATCTATGTCTCGCCGACCTATCTCGACCTGCCGCCGGCGCCAGCCGTCGATGCGCCCGGTTCGCCCTATGCGCTGAACGACCGCCTGCGCTCGGTCGAGATCATCGGCCTTGGCGAGATCGAAGGGCCCGAGGACGTGATCCTCGACCGCCACGACAATCTCTATTGCGGCACGCGGCACGGTGACATCGTCCGCTTCTTAGGACCCGACCACAAGCGCTCCGAGATCTTCGCCCATATCGGCGGCCATCCGCTCGGCATGGCCTTCGACCGCGACGACAACCTCCTGGTCTGCATCGGTGGCATGGGCCTCTTCCAGGTGGCGCCGGACAAGACGGTCACCAAGCTCACCGACGAGACCAACCGCAGCTGGACATCGATCGTCGACGACAGCCGGTTGCGGCTCGCCGACGATGTCGACATCGCGCCGGACGGCCGTGTCTATTTCAGCGAGGCGACGATCCGCTACGAGCAGGAGGACTGGGCGACCGACGCGCTGGAGAGCCGGGCGAGCGGGCGCATGATCTGCTACGATCCGAGGACCGGCCGCACCCATACCGAGATCCCGAAGCTCGTCTTCGCCAATGGGGTCGCGATGTGTCCGGACGGCCAGTCCTTCATGTTCGCGGAGAGCTGGACCTGCTCGATCAGCCGCTACTATTTCGACGGCCCGAAGAAGGGGACGATCGAGAAGGTCATCGACAACCTGCCGGGCTATCCCGACAACATCAACCGCGCCTCGGACGGCAATTACTGGATGGCGCTGCTCGGCATGCGCGGTCCGGCGCTCGACCTCGCGCTGAAGATGCCCGGCTTCCGCAAGCGCATGGCGCGGCGCGTGGCGCCCGACCAGTGGCTCTACCCGAACATCAACACCGGCTGCGTCGTCAAATTCAACGAGAAGGGCGAGATCCTCGACAGTCTCTGGGATCTCGGCGGCCTCAACCATCCCATGATCACCTCCATGCGCGAGCATCGCGGCTGGCTCTATCTCGGCGGTGTCTCCAACAACCGCATCGGCCGCTACCGCCTGCCCGATGCCGATCCGAACTGGTGCGCGCTGGACGCCTATTGGGGAGCGAAGCCATGATCGGCGCCCTCAAGGAGGCCTGGGCCAATTTCCGCGGCTTCGACACGACCGGCAGCACGGTTCCGCCGATGGACGGCCCGCTTCGGCCGAATGCCCGGCTCGACGCGGCGCCGCTTCTTCTGGCGATCGAGGATGTCGACAATCTCACCGCGACGCCGGCCGGACTTCTCGCATCGGTCGGCGCCGGGATCCACCATCTCCTCGCCGACGGCGACACGCTGAGGATCGCCGCGACGCGGACCATGCCGGGCGCGGTGACGGCGATGGCCTCGTCGGGAAGCAGCCTGGCGATCGCGATCGCCGGCGCCGGCGTGCAGATCGAGGCGGAGGGCGCCGCGCCGCGCATGGTCGCGCTCGACGGTATCGATGCCGGCCATGTGACGGCGATGAGCTTCGCCGGCCCCGCGACCCTCTATGTCGCGATCGGCTCGGCCCGCCATCCGGCGCGCGAATGGAAGCGCGACCTGATGACGAAGACCGCCGCCGGCTCGGTGCTGCGGCTCGATCTGGTCCAGGGACGGACCAGCGTCATCGCCCGCGACCTCGCCTTTCCCTCGGGCATCCATGCCTCGGGCGGCCGCGTGTTCGTCTCGGAGGCCTGGCGGCACCGCGTGATCTCGTTCGCGACCGATGGCGGCAAGCCCGAGGTCGCACTCGGCGCGTTGCCCGCCTATCCGGGCCGCATCGCGCCATCCTCCGCCGGCGGTTACTGGCTGGCGATGTTCGCGCCGCGCAACCCGCTGGTCGAGTTCGTTCTGAAGGAGAAGGACTATCGCCGCCGCATGGTCGAGACGATCGATCCCGACTACTGGATCGCGCCTTCGCTCGCGACCGGCCGCAGCTTCCTGGAGCCGATCCAGGGCGGCGCGCGCAAGAAGCTCAACATGCTGAAGCCATGGTCGCCGACCTGGTCGACCGGCCTCGTCGTGCGCTGCGGCGCCGACATGGCGATGCTGGAGAGCTGGCACAGCCGCGCCGACGGCGCCGTGCACGGCATCACCTCGCTCGCCGAGATGGACGGCCGGCTGATGGCCGGAGCCAAGGGCTCGGGCAAGATCGTCGCACTCGACAGAATCGATGAGGGGAGCGCGGCATGACCACGACCGTTACCGCAAGGGCGCCGCAGGGAGCGGCCGCGGCCACTGCCACGCCGCTGGTGCGCCTCAGCAAGGTCTCCAAGGATTTCCGCGGCGTCCTCGCCATCTCGGACATCGATCTCGACATCCGCGCCGGCGAAATCCACGCCATTCTCGGCGAGAACGGCGCCGGCAAGTCGACCCTGATGAAGGTTCTCGCCGGCGTCTACCAGCCCTCTTCCGGCGAGATGCTGCTCGACGGCAAGCCGGTGACGCTGACCTCGCCCTCCGATGCGCTCGAGCGCGGCATAGCGATGGTGTTCCAGGAGACCAATCTCGTCCCGTCGATGTCGGTCGCGCAGAACATCTATCTCGGCGACGAGAAGATGTTCAACCGCTTGCGCGGCCTCAATATTCAGGCGCAGCGCTATCTCCTGTCGCTGAATTTCTATGTCGATCCGACCGTGCAGGTGTCGGCGCTCGGTGCCGGCAAGAAGCAGATGGTCGAGATCGCCCGCGCGGTGCATCACCATGCGCGGCTGATCATTTTCGACGAGCCGACCGCGACGCTGACGCCCGAGGAGAAGTTCCACTTCTTCAACCTCGCCCGCCGCCTCAAGGAAGAGGGCATGGCGATCATCTTCATCAGCCATGCGCTGGAAGAGGCGCTGCAGCTTTCCGACCGCATCACGGTGATGCGCGACAGCAAGCTCGTCGTGAGCGACAAGACGGAGAATTTCGACCGCGAGCGCATCGTGCAGGCGATGGTCGGGCGCAGCCTGACGGGCGAGCTCTATGCCGGCGGGCGGCGCAAGGCGCGGCCGATGGGCAAGAAGATCCTCTCTGTCGAGAATCTCTCGATGGGCAATGCCGTGCGCAACACGTCCTTCTCGGTCTTTTCCGGGCAGGTCACCGGCATGTTCGGCCTTGTCGGCGCCGGCCGCACCGAGACGATGAAGATCGTCGCCGGCGTGCTGAAGCGCGACTATTTCCATGGCGGCACGGTCCGCTTCGAGGGCCGGCCGGTGCGCTATCGCACGCCGCGGCCGGCGGTGCGCGACGGCATCGTCTATGTCACCGAGGATCGCAAGATCGAAGGCTTCTTCGAGACGATGACGATCGCCAGCAATATCCAGCTCGGCCATCTCGCCAAGGGCATCAATCCATTCACCCCGGTCACCATGGCCGAGGCGCGGCGGCTGGCGAAGGAATGGACCGGCCGGCTCGGCGTCAAGTCGATCGACGCCGACGCACGCGTCATCGAACTCTCGGGCGGCAACCAGCAGAAGGTCGTGCTGGCCAAGGCGCTGATCCAGCGCCCGAAGCTCGTGATCCTCGACGAGCCGACACGCGGCGTCGATGTCGGCACGATCGTCGAGATCCACAATTTCATCAACGAGCTGGCCGACGGCGGTATGGCCGTGGTGGTGATCTCATCCTATCTGCCGGAGATCATGGCGCTTTCCGATCGCATCCTCGTCGCCCGGCAGGGCCGCATCGTCGAGGAAATGGACGTGGCCGAGGCCACCGAAAGCCGCATCATGTATGCGGCGGTGCACTGAGGGGGCGGGTGATCGAAAGGCCCCCTCTCCATCTCTCCCCGCGCTTCGCGGGAGAGAGGGCCGCCTTCTTGCTTCACTGATGGTGTGACTGTTCTGGTGGCAGGACACACTTCCTCTCCCGCGCAGCGGGGGAGGGTTGGGGGGGCGCCTGACGGTGCTCGGTCTCTCGTGAGCCCTACCAGCGATTGGTCGGCAGGACGAACATCTGCGCCACCTGCACATGGGCAGGCTGCTCGAGCGCGAAGAAGGCGCAGCGGGCGATGTCCTCGGGGTCGAGCGCCATGCCGAAGCGCTCGAAATAGCGCTCCGCCGCCTCCTGGTCGCCGCGATGGCGGGTGGCGACGATGTTGGTGCGGGTCAGTCCCGGCATGATCTCGATGACGCGCAGCGGCGTCTCGGCGAGTTCGCCGCGCAGGATGTCGGAGAGCATGTGGACGCCGGCCTTGCTCGCCGAATAGGGCGCCTGGTCCGGCACCAGGCGGAGCGCACTGATCGAACTCATATTGACGATGTCGCCGCGGCCGCGCGCGATCATGCCGGGCAGGATGGCGCGGGTAACGCGCATCAGCCCGATGAGATTGGTCTCGATGATCGCCGCCCAGTCGTCGGCCGAGCCGAGATCGAAGCGGGTGCGGCCGCCGATGTCGTGGCCGGCATTGTTGACGAGGATGTCGATCGCGCGGAGCGGCTCCGGCATGCGGTCGAGGCAAGCGGCAACGGCCGGGCCGTCATTGATGTCGAGCACGAGCGGGACGGAGCCGGCGAGCGAGGCGGCGAGCGGCTCCAGCGTGGCGGCGTCGCGGTCGGCGAGCACCACCCTTGCGCCGCGCGCGACGAGTCCGGTGGCGATGGCGCGGCCGATGCCGCTCGCCGCTCCGGTGACGAAGGCGACGCGGCCTTCGAGCGAGGCGTCCGCCATCAGGCCGCTCCCGTCTTCGGCGGCAGGTCGAGCCGCGCGACGAAGCCGGCGAGATCGGGCAAGGCCGGCGGATAGAGTGTCATCACCAAGGGGTCGTGACCGGGAATGACATGGTTGCGCGAGGTCGCGAGGCGCAGCACCGTGTCATAGCCTTCCAGCACGTCGGCGACGCTGTCGACGGTCGGGAAGATGCGGCGGCGGTCGAGATGGGCGTAGAAATGCGCCGTGTCGGAGGCGAGGACGACATGCCCGCGCGCTGTCTTGACCCGCACGACCTGCAGCCCGCGCGAATGGCCGCCGATCCGATGCAGCGTTATTCCGGGAGCGAGCTCCGAGACGCCGTCATGGAAGCAGACCTTGCCGGCGTAGACGCGCCGCACCATGGACGTGACATTGTCGACGTCATAGGGATGGTTCGAATAGGCGTGGCACATGCAGCGGCCTGTGGCATAGGCCATCTCGGCATCCTGCACATGGAAGCGCGCCGCCGGGAACAGGCCGTCATTGCCGGCATGGTCGTAATGCATATGCGTGACGATCACGTCGGTGACTGTCTCGCAGTTGACCCCGAGCGCGGCGAGATTTTCACGCACGGGACGCACCAGCTCGCGATTGCGCTTCGACGCCGAAGCCGCGTCATAGCCGGTGTCGACGACGAAGCTGCGCGCGGCGTTGCGGATCAGCCAGTTGGAATAGTCGAGCGGCATGTCGACGTCATGCGCGTCGCCGCCGATGAAATTCTCCGGCGAGCGGCGGGCCGAATGGCCGTATTTCAGTGCATAGATCTCGTAAACGTCGTCGGACATCGGCTCACCGCTGCACGAAGGGGTTCGGCACGGTGCCGGAAATGTCGATCCAGACGCTCTTCTCCTGCAGATATTCGCGGATGGCCGAAAGCCCGCTCTCGCGCCCGATGCCGGAGCGCTTGAAGCCGCCGAAGGGCGACATGTAGCTGACGGCGCGATAGGTGTTGATCCACACCGTGCCCGCCTTCAGCTTCTCCGACATGGTCAGTGCGCGGGCGATGCTCTGCGTCCAGACGCCGGCGGCAAGGCCGTAGATCGTGCCATTGGCGATCTCGATCGCCTCCTCGTCGCTGTCGAACGGGATGATGGCCAGCACCGGCCCGAACACCTCTTCCTGGGCGATGCGCATCCCAGGCGCGACATCGGTGAAGATGGTCGGCTCGACGAACCAGCCCTCGCCGCAGGCGGGATCGGTGGCGCGCCTGCCGCCGAGCGCGAGTGTCGCGCCCTCGCCCTTGGCGATCTCGATATAGGAGAGCACCTTGTCGAGCTGCGGCCGCGTGGTGATCGGGCCGACCTGAGTCGACGGGTCGGCGGGGTCGCCGATCTTCGCCGTTTTCGCAAAGGCGACCAGCGCCTTGATGAAGGCGGGGTAGATCGACCGGTGCACCAGCGCGCGCGAGCCGGCGATGCAGGTCTGTCCGCTGGCTGCGAAGATGCCCGAGACGACGCCCTTCACGGCATCGTCGAGCACCGCGTCGGCGAAGACGATATTGGCCGACTTGCCGCCGAGCTCCAGCGTCACCGGCTTGATCTGGCGGGCGGCGAGTTCGTAGACGCCCTGTCCGGTGCGGTCGCCGCCGGTGAAGGCGATCTTGTCGACGAGCGGGTGCGAGACGAGATGCTCGCCGATCTCGGAGCCGAAGCCGGTGAGGATGTTGACGACGCCGGGCGGGAAGCCGGCCTCCTCGAACAGCGCGCCGAATTCGAGCGCCGATGCGGAGGAATATTCGGACGGCTTCCAGACGATCGTGTTGCCGGCCGCCAACGCCGGTGCCAGCTTCCATGTCGCCAGCATCAGCGGCGAGTTCCAGGGCGTGATCGCCGCGACGACGCCGAGCGGCTCCTCACGGGTGAAGTTGAACACGCCCGGCTTGTCGATCGGGATGACGCGGCCCTCGACCTTGTCGGCGAGGCCGGCGAAGTAGTGGTACCATTGGGGCATGTAGCGCAGCTGGCCGCGCATCTCGGCGATCAGCTTGCCGTTGTCGCGCGTCTCGATCTCGGCGAGCCGGTCGGCATTGGCGGCGAGGAGATCGGCGAACCGGCGGATGAGTGCGCCGCGCTGCGA
This sequence comes from Kaistia geumhonensis, assembly GCF_030815145.1. Classification (NCBI taxonomy): domain Bacteria; kingdom Pseudomonadati; phylum Pseudomonadota; class Alphaproteobacteria; order Hyphomicrobiales; family Kaistiaceae; genus Kaistia; species Kaistia geumhonensis. The sequence goes on from NZ_JAUSWJ010000001.1 coordinate 3,317,704, forward strand.
GGCGCTGATGCCGGACCATGACGGCGCCCGGAAGGCATCGGCGGCGGCCTTCACCGCGCGGTCGACATCCTCCTTGCCGGCGCGCGGGATCGTCGCCCAGGCGGCGCCCGTGAACGGGTTCTCGGTCTCGAAAGTCGCGCCGCTCGCTGCCGCGACGAAGGCGCCACCGATCAGCATCTTGTAGCTCTTCATCGCGTTCTCCTCCCGCGGTATTTACTTGCCCGGTCAGGGCTTGCCGGCGTCCAGCTCCGCGAAGGCCTCGCGGGCGATGCGGAACGAGTCGACTGCCGCCGGGACGCCAGCATAGATCGCGACCTGCAGGAAGACCTCGCGGATCTCCTCGCGGCTGACGCCGTTCCGGATCGCGCCCTTCACATGCATCTTCAGTTCGTGCGGGCGGTTCAGCGTGCTGATCATGGCGAGGTTCAGCATGGAGCGCGTCTTCTTCGGCAGCTCCTCGCGACCCCAGACGGCGCCCCAGCAATATTCGGTGACCAGCTCCTGCATCGGCCGGTTGAAATCGTCGGCGGAGGCGAAGGCCTTCTCGACGAATTCCGCGCCCAGCACTTCCTTGCGGATGGCGAGACCGCGCTCGAAGACCTCGTTCGACATGGGATTCTCCTCGTCCTGTCAGGTGGCGGTTGCCGTCTTCGGCCGCGTCGCGGCGGGGACGGCGCAAAGCTGCATCAGCCGCCCGGCATCGCGGGCGGTGTCGAGCGTATCGACGAAAGCCTCGATCGCGTCGGCCGCGTCCTGGCCGACGACGGCGGCAGCCGCGACGCGGAAACGCTGGCGGACCTCGGCCTCGGTCGCGGGGATGACATCGGGAAGGCCCATTGAAAGCCGGCGGTCGTCGGCGAGCGTGAGCTCGACGATCGCGCCCTGTTCGGCGGGGAATCGGGCCGAGAGCTCGTCGCTGGCGACGAGCGTCGTCACGCCGACGAGGCGCAGGACCTCGGTATCGGCGAGATCGGCATAGTTCTCCTCCGCGAGCCGGCCATGCGCCAGCACGGCGGCGACCCCGAACGGGATGCTCATCTTCGCCTGCAGCGCGCGCTCGAAGGGGCCTGTGTGGTCGCAGCCCGGATAGTCGGCCGCCGCGCGGGGCACGCGGATGGTGATGGCGCTGACGGGCGCGGCATTGGGCCCGATCATCTCGATCATGCGCAGCGCCGCTTGGCAGGCTGTCTGAGCGAAGTTACAGGCCGGCGCGCCCTTGTGATAGACGGCGAGGATCTCGGCCTCGCCGCGCGGGAAGAGCGCGACCGCGCCCGGCATCGCCTTCCGCGCAAAGGCCGCGAAGAGGCCTGCCTTGCCGTCGAGTATGTCGCGGCTGCCATAGGCGCCGGCTTCGGCGAGGCGCACGGCCGTGACGGCGTTGCGCGCGGCGAAGCCGGGATGGAAGAACATGTCCGAGGCGCCGCTCGCCGGCCACTGGTTGAGCCCGGAAGACGTGTTGGCAGCGATGGCGAGCGCCGACACGGTCGATGGCGCGTCGAGGCCGAGCAGCCTTGCGCCGCCCGCCGCCGCGCCGATCGGCGCAACGAGGCCGGTCGGACGGAAGAGGCTCGAAATTCCCCGGTCGATCAGCAGGCGCCCGAGGCGGCCACCGACCTCGTAGGCGAGGATCGCCGCCTCGATCAGCCTTTGTCCGGCGATCCGCCGCGTCTCGGCAAGCGCAAGGAGGAGCGGCCAGACGACGACGCCGTGATGGCTGACCGAGGCCGCGTGCATGTCCTCGCGCACCAGCCCGTGGCCCTTCACGGCATTGACGAAGGCGGCGTCGGCGGGCGTCGCGGTCGCCGTCTCGCCGATCATATGACCGCCTGCCGCCTCGAAGACGGCGGCGACGGCTTGCCGGCTCGGATCGAGCGCCGTCGCCTCGAAGGCGCAGCCAAGGAAATCGAGCAGGCAGGCCTTGGCCTTCGCCCTCATCGCCGGATCGAAGGCCCGAGCGTCGAGCGCGGCGATGGCTTCGGCGAGTTCGACGGCCTGCGGGTTTTCGAAGGCCTGGGGCGCCATGCTGGTCACCCTCAGGCCCGGTCGCGGATCTCGACGCCGGCCCATTCCTCGACGATGCGCGCCATGGAGGTGAAGTCGGAATCGGCGCCGAAGCGGGCCTTGGTGGCGGCCAGCATCTGGCGCACGAGCGCGCCCCCGACCATCGGGACGCCGAGATTCTCTGCCTCGTCGACGCACATGCGCACGTCCTTGTAGGAAAGGCCGGTCGTGAAGCCGAAGTCGAAGGTGCCGGGCAGCACCGAGCGGGGGAATTTCTCCTGCGTCGCGCTGTTGCGGCCGCTGGAGGCGTTGATGATGTCGCACATTACGCGCGGATCGAGGCCGGCCTTGACGCCCATGGCGAGCGCTTCGGCGGAGAGCAGGATGACGGCGGCGGCGATCATGTTGTTGCCGAGCTTGGCCACTTGCGCCGAGCCGGGCGCGTCGCCGCAATAGAAGCGGCGGCCGAAATTGGCGAGGATCGGGTCGACCTCGGTGAAGGTCGCCTCCGGGCAGGAGACCATTACGGCGAGCGTGCCGCCGCGCGCGCCGGCGAGGCCGCCCGAGATCGGCGAATCGACGAAGGCGATGCCCTTTTCCTTGAGGTTCGCCGCGATGGATGAGGCGACCGTCGGTCCGGTGGTCGAGACGTCGATGACGATCTTGACGGCGCTGCCGGCGGCCACGCCGTCCTCGCCGAGGATGACGCTGGAGAGGATGGCGGGCGAGGGCAGGCTACAGATGACGACGCGCGCCGCGGCGCCGACTTCGGCGGGCGAGGCGGCGATCGTGACCTTGTCGGCGGGCAGGTCGGCCAGCGCCTCGGCGCGGGTGTCATAGACGACGACATGGTGGCCGGCGTCGATGAGCCGCCGCGTCATGGGTCCCCCCATGCGGCCGAGCCCGATGAAACCCAGTGTCTCCGTGGCCAACGACATCTCGCCTCCCGATGCCGCCGCTGGTTGTGGCGCGCGGCTCAGGAAGCGCTCGCGCGGCGGCGGATTGTTCGGCGACGTTAGGCCAATTCGCGACGGCGGGGTAATTGTCACGGCGGGCATATCAGATTTGCTCGCCCCTGACGCTGCGCGGTGCGCCCTTGTCATCGCGGCCGGGGTGACCCAATGCTGTTCGCCCCATACCGATCGGCGCGCCGCCGCCGGACGAGACCTCGCAATGTTCGATCTCAAGCAACTGCAGCTTTTCACCGCCGTCGCCGAGTTCGGCAGCTTCTCGCGCGCCGCTGTCGCCCTTTCGGTCAGCCAGCCTGTGATCAGCCGCCAGATCAAGGCGCTCGAGGAAGAACTCGGGGTCGCGCTGCTCTATCGGAACGGGCGCGGCATCGTCCTCACCGAAGCCGGCAAGCTGCTCGAAAATTATGCCTCGGCCATTCTGGAACAGGCGTCGCGTGCGACGACCGAGCTCGCCGCGATGCGCTCCAACCCGCGCGGCACCATCGTGCTCGGCATGCCGCCCTCGGTCGGCATCGTCCTGACGGCGCCGCTGGTCAAGCATTTCCGCGAGGAGTTCCCGCAGGTCACGATGCGCGTCGTCGAGGGCTTCAGCGGCCATCTCCTCGAGTGGCTGATGATGGGCAAGATCGACGTTGCGGTCCTCTACAATGCGCCGCGCATGAACAATCTCCTCGCCGAGCCGATCCTGCGGGACGAACTCTTCCTGCTCGGCGCCGGCGACGACGCCGGCACGCTCGGCACCGGGCCGGTCGATGCGTCGGTGGTGGCGACGCTGCCGATGATCCTGCCGGCGCGGCCGCATGGCCTTCGCCTCCTGCTCGACCAGGTGCTCGGCCAGGCTGGCATCGAGCCGCGCATCGATCTCGAGGTCGAGGCCATGCCCTCGACTCTCCGGCTCGTCGAAGGCGGCATGGGCTATACCATCCTCTCCTATTCGAGCGTTCATCACCTGGTCGCCGAGGGGCGGATTCGCTACTGGCGGATCAAGAACCCGTCGATCGAGCGCGAATTGCTGCTCGCCACCTCCAGCCAGCGGCCGACGACGACGGCGATCCGCGCCCTGACCGCGCTCATCCGCAACGAGGTGCGTGCGCTGCGCAAGGAGGGCGTGTTCGAGCCGGCCGGCTGATCGGTCACCCGTCGCGCTCGACCGCGAAGCAGGCGACCTTGGTCTCGCCATGCCATTCGAGCTTCGGCCGCTCGACGCGGCAGCGGTCGAAGGCGAGCGGGCAGCGCGTGTTGAAGGGGCAGCCCGCGGGCGGATTGAAGGGCGAGGGCATCTCGCCCTTGAGGCGGATGCGCTCGCGCGCCCGCGCCGGATCGGCGACCGGCGTCGCCGAGAGCAGCGCCCGCGTATAGGGATGCTTCGGCCCGGCGAACAGCACCTCGCGCGGCGCCTGCTCGACGATGCGGCCGAGATACATGACGACGATGTCGTCGGCCATGTGCCGCACGACGGAGAGGCCGTGGCTGATGAAGAGATAGGCGAGGCCGAGGCTCTGCTGCAGCTCGACCAGAAGGTTCAGCACCTGCGCCTGCACGGAGAGATCGAGCGCCGAGACCGGCTCATCGAGCACGAGGATCTCGGGCCTCAGCATCAGCGCGCGGGCGATGGCGATGCGCTGGCGCTGGCCACCCGAGAACATGTGCGGGTAGCGGTCGGCATGTTCGGGCCGCAGCCCGACGCGGGAGAGCATGTCGAGCACCGCGGCGCTGCGCTCGGCCCGGCTCATGCCGGGGCGGTTGATGACGAGCGGCTCGGCGAGGGCGGCGCCGATCTTCTGGCGCGGGTTGAGCGAGCCGTAGGGGTTCTGGAACACGATCTGCACGCGTGAGCGCAGCTTGGCCAGCGCGGCGCGGTCGGCGCCGACCACCTCGACGCCGTCGATCGACAGCGTTCCGGCCGTGGGCGGCTCGATCATGGTGACGAGGCGGGCAAGGGTCGACTTGCCGCAGCCGGATTCGCCGACGACGGCGAGCGTCCGGCCCGTCTCGAGCGTGAAGGACGCATCGGCGAGGGCGCGGATCACCGCCGGCTTGCGGAAGGCGCCGCGCGCGACCTCGTAATGCCGCGCGAGATGGCTCGCCGCGAGGACCGTCGTTCCCGTCATCGGCATGCTTGTCGGGCCGCTCATGCCGCCACCTCGCGACCCTCGGGGAAGGGATGGCCGATCGGCCGGCCCCCGGCCAGCGGATAATGGCAGAGCGCGAAGCCGGCGATGGCGCCCTGGCGCGGCGGCGCCTTTTCGCGGCAGCGATTGGTGGCGAAGCGGCAGCGCGGCTCGAACAGGCAGGCCGGCGGCCGGTCGGAGAGACCCGGCACCGTGCCCGGGATCGAGGGCAGGAAGCGTCCATGCGCCCGCTCGGGCAGCGCGGCGAGAAGCGCGGCCGTGTAGGGATGGTGCGGGTCGGCGAAGAGCGGGCCGACCGGCTGCTCCTCGACCTTCTGGCCTGCATAATGGACCGAGACGCGCTCCGCCGTTTCCGCGACGACGCCCATGTCGTGGGTGATGAGCACGAGACCGGTTCCCGTTTCGCGCTGCAGGGCGACGAGCAGGTCGAGGATCTGCGCCTGGATCGTGACATCGAGGGCCGTGGTCGGCTCGTCGGCGATGATCAGCTTCGGCCGGCAGGCGAGCGCCATCGCGATCATCACGCGCTGGCTGATGCCGCCCGAAAGCTGGTGCGGGAAGGCCTTCAGCCGCCGTTCGGGATCGGGAATGCCCACGGCGTCGAGCAGCTCCAGCGTCCGCGCGCGGCGCTCGGCCTTGCCGAGGCCGAGATGCACCTTGAGCGTCTCGCCGATCTGGAAGCCGACCGTGAAGCACGGGTTGAGGCTCGACATCGGCTCCTGGAAGATCATGGCCACATCCTTGCCGACCAGCCGCCGCCGCTCGCGCGGCGAAAGGGTCAGGAGGTCGCGGCCGTCGAAGGCGAGGCGCCGCGCGGTGACCGTCGCCGTCCAGGGCAGGAGGCCCATCACGGCCAGCATGGCCACCGACTTGCCGGAGCCGCTCTCGCCGACGATCGCCAGGATTTCGCCGGCATCGACACTGAGCGAGACATTGTCGACGGCGCGGAAGACGCCGCCGCCCGTCGCGAAGTCGACCGAGAGGTCGGAGATCTCGAGAAGAGGCATCAGCTCCTCCGCATCTTCGGGTCGAGCGCGTCGCGCAGCCCGTCGCCGACGAGATTGATGGCCAGGACCGTCACGAGGATCGCGAGGCCGGGCTCCGTCACGATCCAGGGCGAGGCCTGAAGGAACTCGCGCGCGGAGGCGAGCATCGCGCCCCACTCCGGCGAGGGCGGCTGCGCGCCGAGGCCGAGAAAGCCGAGCGCCGCCGCCTCGAGGATCGCGTTGGAGATGGTGAGCGCGGCCTGCACGATGATCGGCGCCATGCAGTTCGGCAGCACGGTGCGGAACATGATCCGGAGCGTACCCGCGCCGGCGACCCGCGCCGAGACGACATAGTCGCGCGACTTTTCCGAGAGCGCCGAGGCGCGCACGAGCCGCACATAGTTGGGGAGATAGACGACCGTGATCGCGACGATCGTGTTGGTGAGGCTCGGCCCGATGATCGCGACGATGACAATGGCGAGCAGCAGGCTCGGCACCGAGAGGATGACGTCCATCGCGCGCATGATGACGATCGACGGCCAGCCGGTGGCGAAGGCGGCGACGAGGCCGAGCGCGATGCCGACGATCATCGAGGCGACGACGACGGCGAGGCCGATGAAGAGCGACAGCCGCGCGCCGAAGATGAGCCGCGAGAGCATGTCGCGGCCAACCTCGTCCGTGCCGAGCAGGAAGGCGCTGTTGCCCCCCTCCTGCCAGAACGGGGGCACGCGCACGAAATCGCGGAACTGCTCGGTCGGATCATAGGGCGCGACGAGATCGGCGAAGATCGCCGTCAGCACGAGGAGCGCCAGGATGACGAAGCCGACGACCGCGGCGCGGTTCTCGGAAAAGTCGCGCACGAAGGTGGCGAAGGCGCCGGGCGGCGGCGCGGACTTGCGCGCCGGCGTGGTAGTCGCGTCAGCGGGCATGGCGGATCCTCGGGTTGAGCACGCCGTAGAGGACGTCGACCAGGATGTTGATGAGGATCACGAGCCCGGAGATCATCAGCACGCCGCCCTGCAGCACCGGATAGTCGCGCCGCTGGATCGATTCGATCAGCCAGGTGCCGATGCCGGGCCAGGAGAAGATGTACTCCGTCAGCACCGCGCCGCCCATCAGCATGCCGGTCTGCAGGCCGATCACCGTCACGACCGGGATCAGCGCGTTGCGCAGCGCATGCACGTTGACGACGCGGAAGGGCGATAGGCCTTTCGCCCGCGCCGTCCGCACATAGTCCTCGCCGAGCACTTCCAGCATGGTCGAGCGGGTCATGCGGGCGATGGTCGCGAGCGGGATGGTTCCGAGCACGATCGTCGGCAGGATGAGATGCGACACGGCCGAGAGGAAGGCGCCGTCCTGGTCGGACAGCAGGCTGTCGATTAGCATGAAGCCCGTCACCGGCTCGAAGTAGTAGAGCAGGTCGATGCGGCCGGAGACCGGCGTCAAGTCGAGCGTCACCGAGAAGAACAGGATGAGCAGCAGGCCCCACCAGAAGATCGGCATCGAGAAGCCGGTGAGCGCCACGCCCATGACCGAATAATCGAGAAAGCCGCCCCGCCGCGTCGCCGCGAGGACGCCGGCCGGAATCCCCAGCACGACGGCGAACAGCATGGCGCAGAGAGCGAGCTCGAGCGTCGCCGGGAAAAGCGTCAGGAATTCCTGCAGCACCGGCGCATGGGTCGAGATCGAGGTGCCGAGATCGCCATGGGCGATCTGCACCAGATAGTCGAGGAACTGCTTCCAGACCGGCTGGTCGAGGCCGAGCTGATGGCGGAATTCCGCCAGGCGCTCCGGCGTGATGCCGCGCTCGCCGGTGCGGACCTCGATCGGGTCGCCGGGCACGAGGCGGATCGCGACGAAGGTCAGGAAGGCGATCGCGATGAAGGTCGGGATGACCAGCAGCACACGCCGGACGATGAAGCCGAGCATCGGGGCTACGAGGCGCGGCGGCGGCCCTCAGGGAGCCGCCGCCGCGGCCGTCCCTATTTCAGGTCGACTTTGGCGAATTCGTGCCGGCCGAGCGGGCTCACCTTGTAGCCCACGACTTCCTTGCGCACCGGCTCGAACACGACGGAATGCGCGATGTTGAACACCGGCACCTCGTCATGGGCGATGACCTGCATCTCCTCGTAGAGCTTGGTGCGCTCGGCCTTGTCGAAGATGGTCTTGGCCTTCTTCAGCTTGTCGTCGAAGTCCTTGTTGCACCACTTCGCGATGTTCTGGCCGCCGTCGCGGGCCGCGTCGCAGCCCAGCAGGAAGAAGAAGTTGTCCGGGTCGCCATTGTCGCCCGTCCAGCCGAGCTGGCCCATCTGGTGCTCGCCCTGCTGCATGCGCTTGCGATACTCGCCCCACTCGTATGAGACGAGGTTCGCCTTGATGTTGAGCTTCTCAAGATCGGCCTGGATGATCTCGGCGACGCGCTTGGCGTTCGGATTGTAGGGGCGCTGCACCGGCATCCACCAGATGTCGGTCGAGAAGCCGTCCTGCAGGCCGGCTTCCTTCAGGAGATCCTTCGCCTTCTCGACATCGTAGGGATAGTCGACGATGGCGTCGTTGTAGCTCCAGATGGTCGGCGGGATGAAGTTCTTCGCCGGCTGGCCGGCACCGAGATAGACGTCCTTCAGGATCGCTTCCTTGTCGATCGCATGGATGATCGCGAGGCGGACGCGCTTGTCGTCGAAGGGCTTCTTGGTGACGTTGAAGGCGAGGTAGCCGATATTGAGGCCCGGCTGCTGCATCAGGTCGACATTCTCGTCCTTGCCGATCGCGTCGAGATCGGCCGGATTGGGATAGGGCATCACCTGGCATTCGCCCTTCTGGACCTTCGCCCAGCGCGCGGTCGCGTCTTTGGTGATGGAGAAGACGAGGTCGATCTTCGGCGCGCCGCCCCAGTAGTCGGGGAAGGCCTTGTAGCGGATCGCGTTGTCCTTCTGGTAGGCGACGAAGGAGAACGGGCCGGTGCCGACCGGAACCTGGTCGATCTGCTCGGGCGTTCCCGCCTTCAGCATCTGGTCGGCATATTCGGCCGAAAGGATGGTCGCGAAGTCCATCGCGAGATTGGCGAGGAAAGGCGCTTCCGGCCGGGTCAGCGTGAACTTGACCGTGTAGTCGTCGACCTTGTCGATCGACTTCAGCAGGTCGGGCATGCCCATGTCGTTGAAGTAGTCATAGGCGCCGCCGGAAACCTTGTGGTAGGGGCTGTCTTCCTTCCACATGCGGTTGAACGAGAACAGCACGTCGTCGGCGTTGAAGTCCCGCGTCGGCGTGAATCCCTTGATCGAATGGAACTTCACGCCCTTGCGCAGGTGGAAGGTCACCTCGGTGCCGTCGGGCGACACCTCCCAGGACTCGGCGAGGCCGGGGACCACATTGGTCGTTCCCGGCTCGAACTCGACGAGCTGGTTGAAGACCGGGCGCGCCGCGTCGAACGACGTGCCGGTCGTGTTGATCTGCGGATTGAAGTTCTCGGGGCTGCCTTCGGAGCAATAGACGAGCGTCTTCGCCTCCGCGCCGGCCGCGAGGCCGACGACGAGCATGCTGGCCGCCAGAAGGCGGGTCGAAATCTTCATTCTGAACTCCCCTGTCACCGGCGCCTTTTGGCGCATCGCGGCCTCGTCCCTGCTGGCCGACCCTTCTTCGATGAGGATCTAGACCGGACGATCAAACTTCAATCGAGCCGAGGCCGCGCTTTAAAGCAAGTCAAAACTTGGGCGACAGGGGGGTTGTCCAAACCGCTTTGGGGCGAGGGACCGTCAGCGACCGGCCTGATAGAGGCGCGACCGGTCGAAGCGGGCCATCTCTTCCAGAAGCTCGATGAAGGCGCGGGCCTGGTGATCGACGATCAGGCGGCCGCGCTCGGCGGTAGCACGAGCCGCATTGCCGACCGCGCCGGAGGGATGGAGGTCCTGCGCCTGCCAGCCGATTCGCGCCGGGGCCATGTGGAAGCGCAGCCGCTTGAACTCCTTCAGGAGGTCGAGCTGCTGCGAGCGGAAGTCCTCGGCTTTGTCCATCTTCACGAGGTCCGGCCGGAAATGCAGCATGATCGAGGTTTCGACGTCGCCGCCATGGATGCCGTAAAGGTCCTCTTCCGGCGGGACGAGGCCGGCCGGCTCCCCGGCGCCGGCCCAGCCGGTCGAGACGCAGAGCATGCCGTGCCTGATGCGCAGCTCGCGGGCGATGATGTCGCAGACCGGGACATTGCCGCCATGCGAGGTCACCAGCACCATCTTGCGCACGCCGGCGCGCGCCACGCTGTCGCCGATCTCCATCCAGATGCGGATGGCCGTCTCCCAGGAATAGGTGATCGTGCCCGGCGAGGCGATGTGCTCGTTGGATTTGCCGACCGGCTGCAGCGGCAGGAAGGTGACCGGCAGGCCTTCGGGCAACAGCTCGACCGTCCGCTTCACCATGCCCTCGCCGATGCAGGCATCGGTAAAGACGGGGAGATGCGGCCCATGCTGCTCGATCGCACAGACGGGCAGGACCGCGATCCAGTCCTTCTCGCCGCCGAGAAAATCGGGCGCCTGCATCTCGTGCCAGTAGGGGCGGGGGAGGGTGGTCATCGTCATCATCCTTCTTGAGTCGAGCTTAGGGCGTTTGCGAATAGAGCGGCGAGGTCGTGGGCAATCGCTCCAAGGCGACCTGCTTCGACGCCAATCCCTCCCTCCAGCCTCGTGAAATCGGTGCGCATTTCCACATTCACGGCGCGATGACCCAGGGAGTCGCCCGAGATGGAGATCTTGATTTCGCCCTCAAGGGAAGTCCACGATTCCGATTTGAACGAGCCCGAAATCTTTGAAGCTCGGAGGAACGGAATGGCTGGCGAACCCACATAATAAGTCGACGCGCCGACAGCGCCCGTGAAGTTTTCGAACTGTGCCGCAAGATCAAAGTAGACGACACCGGCGTGTAGCCGGAGCGAGCGAAACTCGATCCACGAGGAACTGCCGACGGATGTAATACGCAGAATCCGATCGACCAACTAAAAGTTCTCCAGAAACGCCCGCGACGCCTGATGATGTTCGTGTCTGAGCTTCTCGAGGTCCATGCCCGGCGGGACGCCGTCCACGATGCGCCAGTCGCCCTTGACCATCACGCGGTCGGCGGCATGGGCGCCGCAGAGGACGAGGGCGGCGATCGGGTCGCCAGAACCGGAGAAGCGCAACTCATCCAGCGTCCAGAAGGCGAGGTCGGCCTGCTTGCCGACGGCGATGGCGCCGATATCGTCGCGGCCGAGGCAGCGCGCCGAGCCCTCGGTCGCGAAGCGCAGCGCATCGCGGTCTGTGATCCCCTCGGCGCCGTAGCGCAGGCGTCCGATCATCAGCGCGTGGCGGACCGCCTCCATGAGGTTGGAATTGTCATTGGACGCCGAGCCGTCGACGCCGAGGCCGACTGGGCTGCCCGCCGCCTCGAATTCGCGGGTGCGGCAGATGCCGGAGGCGAGCACCATGTTGGAGGTCGGGCAGTGGCAGATGCCGACGCCGTGGCGGCCGAGCTTTGCGACCTCGCCGTCGTCGAAATGGATGCCATGCGCCAGCCAGACCCGGCTCGACAGCCAGCCGTTCTCCTCGAGATAATCGGCGGCGGTCATGCCGTGCACTTCGCGGGCGAAAGCCGCCTCGCGCGCGGTCTCGACGAGATGGGTGTGGAGGCCGAGATCGTGCTTCTCGGCGAGTGCCGCCGTCTCGCGCATCAGCCGCTTGGTGACGTCGAAGGGCGCGTTGGGGGCGAGCGCCACGCGCGTCATCGCGCCGTCGGAGCGGTCGTGGTAGCGGGCGGCGATGCGTTCGCAATCGGCGAGGATGATGTCGTCGTCCTGCACCGCGCCGTCGGGGGCCAGCGCCTGGCTGTCTTCCGCGCCGGTGAGGTCCAGCGCGCCGCGCGTCAGCGTCATGCGGAGGCCGAGCGCCGCCGCCTCTTCCGCCTCGATGTCCATCGCGTGCTCGAGCCCGCGGGGGAAGAGGTAATGGTGGTCTGACGCGCAGGTGCAGCCCGACATCATCAGCTCGGTCATGGCGAGCCGCGCAGCGAGGCGGAAATTCTCCGCGTTCACATGCCGCGTCCAGACCGGGTAGATCGAGGCGATCCACGGCCACAGCGACTTGTTGATCGCCGCCGGATGGGCGCGCGTCATGGTCTGGAACATGTGGTGATGGGTGTTGACGAGGCCGGGCGTCACGACATGGCGCGAGGCGTCGAACACCTTCATCACCGGATGGGCCGGCTCGGCGCCCTTGCCGACCAGCTCGACGATGCGCCCGTCCTCGACGACGACGCCCCGCTCGGCGCCCTCGCCGAGGGTCGCGATGGGATCCCTGATCCACAGCCGCCCGGTTTCGGCCTCGCGATCGGTCATCAGATCCTCTCCAGAAATGCCTTGGACGCGGCGGAATGCTCGTGCTTCAGCCGGTCGATATCGACGCCGCGCGGTCTGCCGTCCTCGACCTGCCACGCTCCCTTGACCATCACCCGGTCGGCAGAGCTCGCGCCGCAGAAGACCAGCGCGGCGAGCGGATCTCCGGCCCCCGAGAAGCGCAGTTCGTCCAGAGTCCAGAAGGCGAGGTCGGCCTGCTTGCCGACCGCGATGGCGCCGATGTCGTCGCGGCCGAGACAGCGCGCCGAGCCTTCGGTCGCCCAGCGCAGGACGTCGCGATGGGTGACGGCGCCAGGCTCGTAGATGAGGCGGCCGAGCAGCAGGGCCTGGCGCACGCATTCCATCAGGTTGGAATTGTCGTTGGCGGCGGAGGCATCGGCGCCGAGCCCGACGGGAACGCCGGCGCATTCCAGCTCGCGCGTCCGGCAGATGCCGGCGCCCAGCATCATGTTGGACGTCGGACAGTGACAGACGCCGACGCCGTGCTTGCCGAGCGTCGCGATCTCAGCGTCGTCGAGATGGATGGCATGCGCCAGCCAGACGCGATTCGAAATCCAGCCGAGATCGGCCATGAGATCGACCGGCCGCTTGCCCGAGCGGGCGATGGCGAGGCCGATCTCCTCTGGGCGTTCGGATAAATGCGTGTGGAGGCGGCAGTCGCTGCGCTCAGCCAGCGCCGCCGTCTCGCGCATCAGCTCGGCGCTGACGGTGAAGGGCGAGTCGGGCGCGAAGGCGACGCGGACCATCGATCCCTCGGCCGGATCGTGCCAGCGACCGGCCGTCGCCTCGCTTTCCGCGAGGATCCGGTCGATCGGCTCCACGACGTTCGCGGGCGCGATGAGGCCGTCGCGGACGCCGAGGTCGCGCGAGCCGCGCACCAGCGTGATGCGCATGCCGAGCGCCGCCGCCTCCTCGGCCTGGATGTCCATCGCCGCTTCGAGGCCGGTGGCGAACATCGCGTGATGGTCGGATGCCGTGGTGCAGCCGGAAAGCAGCAGTTCGGTCAGCGCCATCCGGCAGGCGAGGCGGTAGTTGTCAGGGTCGAGCAGTCCGGCCCAGCGCGGATAGAGCGCTTCGAGCCATGGCATCAGCGGCTTGTTGATGCCGTCCGGATGGGTGCGCGTCAGGTTCGAGTAGAAGTGATGATGGGTGTTGACGAGTCCGGGCGTCACGACATGGCGCGATGCGTCGAACACCCTCGCTACCGGATGGACCGGCTCGGCGCCCGTGCCGACCAGCTCGACGATGCGCCCGTCCGCGACGACGACGCCCCGCTCCGCGCCCTCGCCGAGGGTGGCGATGGGGTCCTTGATCCAGAGAGGTTCGGTCATGCCCTGTCCCGTCTTCCGCCTCTACGAGACAATGCGGGGCCGGGCGGGGCAAGGCCATAAGTGCGGCAACGGACGGGGCGATGTCGGGCCGGTGACGCGAACGACGTTCGAACGGGTCCGGCATCGGTCCTAGCGAGCAGGAGGCCGCTTCCCTGAGGGAGAGGATCGGGGGGCGGGGCCTCCCGCCCGCCCGCCGTCGATGCGCTACACCGCTTCGAGGAACTTCTTCGCCACGCGGCCGTGTTCGTAGCGGAGTTCGGCGAGGTCGACGCCGGGCGGGACGCCGTCGACGATCTTCCAGTCGCCCTTCACCATCACCCGGTCGGCCTTGTAGGCGCCGCACAGGACAAGCGCGGCGAGCGGGTCGCCGGCGCCCGAGAAGCGCAGTTCGTCCAGCGTGTAGAAGGCCATGTCGGCCTGCTTGCCGACGGCGATGGCGCCGATGTCCTTGCGGCCGAGGCAGTTGGCCGAGCCCCCGGTCGCCCAGCGGAAGGCGTCGAGATGGGTGACGCTCTCGGCATTGTAGGTGAGGCGGCCGATCATCAGCGCGTGGCGGACCGCCTCGATCAGGTTGGAATTGTCGTTCGACGCCGAGCCGTCGACGCCGAGGCCCACCGGGCTTCCCGCGGCCTCGAGTTCCTTGGTGCGGCACTGGCCGGAAGCCAGCACCATGTTGGAGGTCGGGCAATGCGAGACGCCGACGCCGGCCTTGCCGAGCCGAGCCACCTCGTCGTCGTTGAAATGGATGCCATGCGCCAGCCAGGCGCGGCTCGTCAGCCAGCCGACCTCCTCGAGGTAGTCGACCGGCCGGTAGCCGAAATGGTGCTGGCAATAGTCGATCTCGTCGCGCGTCTCGGCGAGATGGGTGTGCATGTGGCAGTTGCAGCGCTCGGCGAGCGCCGCCGTCTCGACCATCAGCCGCTTGGTGACGTTGAAGGGCGCGCAGGGCGCGAGCGCCACCTGCAGCATCGCTCCGTCGGAGGCGTCGTGATAGCGGGCGATCACCCGCTCGCAATCGGCGAGGATCGCGTCGGTATCCTGCACCGCGCCGGCATTGGCGTTGCCGCCCTCTTCCTCGGTCAGGTTCAGCGAGCCGCGCGTCAGCGTCATGCGCACGCCGAGCCGGCCGGCCTCCTCGGCCTGGATGTCCATCGCCTCCTCGAGGCCCGGCGGATAGAGATACTGGTGGTCGGAGGCCGTGGTGCAGCCGGAGATCAGCAGTTCGGTCAGCGCGAGCCGGGTCGCGAGGCGGAAGTTCTCCGGATTGACGTTCTTCGCCCAGATCGGGAAGAGCGCCTGCAGCCAGGGAAACAGCTCCTTGTTGATCGCCGCCGGATGGGCGCGCGTCAGCGTCTGGAACATGTGGTGATGCGTGTTGACGAGGCCCGGCGTCACGACATGGCGCGACGCGTCGAACACGCCATGGACCGGGTGTGAGGGCTCGGCGCCCTTGCCGACCAGCTCCGCGATGCGGCCGTCCTCGACCACGACGCCGCGCTCGGCGCCCTCGGCCAGAACCGCGATCGGATCCTTCACCCAAATCCTGTCGGCCATCTGCCACCTGTCTCCCTGATTGCCGGCGATACGATCATGCGCCCCCCGGCGATGCAACATCGCGGCCAGATCGCGGCTCAGGCGATCGCGAGCATGTGGACAAGGCCGAGGCTCATGGCGCCGAGCACGAGGAGGGAGAGCATCGCCGCCAGCGCCACGCGTCCCCCGGCCCGGCGCAGCATGCGGATGTCGACGCCGAGCCCGAGCGCGGCCATGGAGACGACGGTGAGCAGCGTCGTGGCGATGTGGATCGGCGCCATCGCCGCCTCGGGCACCAGGCCGGCGCTGCGTGCGGCTGCGGCGAGGCCGAAGCCGATCAGGAACCACGGCACGAAGCGCGTGAGGCTCATGCGCCCGTCGGCGCGGCCACGGCCGAGGAGCGCCATGGCGGCCATCACCGGCCCCAGCATCAGCACGCGCAGCAGCTTGACGAGCGTGCCCATCTGCACGCTGGCGAAGGCGACGGGCGCGGTCGCGGCGATCACCTGCGGCACGGCATAGACCGTGAGGCCGGCGACGACGCCGAACTGCAGGCTGGTGAGCCCCAGCACCACCGCGAGAAGGGGGAGCAGCAGCACCGTGGCGACGCCGAGCACTGCCGTGAAGGCGATGGAGGCGGCGACATCGTCGCTGTCGGCGCCGATCACCGGCGCGACCGCCGCGATGGCGGAGTTGCCGCAGATGGAATTGCCGGCCGCGACGAGCAGCGCCATGCGGTGGCTGAGCCCGACGCCGCGCCCGACGAGATAGCTCGCCGCGATCGCGAGGACGACCACGCCGGCGATGCCGGCGACGAGCGGCAGTCCGGCGGCGAACACCACCTTGGTGTCGAGCGTGGCGCCGAGCAGCAGGATGGCCAGCTCGAGCGGATATTGCGCCGTGAAGCGGATGCCGGCCGTGAAGCGCTCCGGCGGTGTCCACAGCGAGCGGATCAGGGCGCCGATCAGGATGGCGAGGACGAGCGCCTCCAGCCAGTCGCGGCCGAAAAGCGCGGTCTCGGCACCGCCGAGGGCGAAGGCGCCGAGCGTGACGGCGAGGCAGAGGGCGGTGCCGGGAATGATCGTGCGGAGGAAGCGGGGCATGCCGGTCGAATTGCTCTTTTGATGTCGCCATGAAGATCGTGCTTGCTCCTCATTCGATCCATTGCGAAATATCGCACCAATTGTGCAGGGAGATCGAACGATCGTGACCTTCGAGCAGCTTCGCATCTTCCTGGAGGTCGCCGAGCGGGAGCACCTGACCCGCGCGGCCGAGGCGCTGCGATTGACCCCCTCCGCCGTCAGCGCCTCGATCCGGGCCCTCGAAGGGTCTTACGGCGTCGAGCTGTTCCACCGAGTCGGGCGGGGCATCGAGTTGTCCGAGGCGGGCCGGCTGTTCCTGCCGGAGGCGCGGTCGGTGCTCGCGCGGGCGTCGGGCGCCGAGGCGCTTCTTTCCGACCTCGGCGGTCTCAGGCGCGGGCGGCTGGCGCTGCAGGCGAGCCAGACCATCGCCAGCCATTTCCTGCCGCCCTTCATGATCCGCTTCCGCGAGGCGCATCCCGGCGTCGCGCTCGAGCTCGTCATCGGCAATACCGAGACGGTCGCCGCCGCTGTGATCGGGGGCGAGGCCGATCTCGGCTTCGTCGAGGGCCCGGTCTCCTCGCCGCTGCTGGCCGCGCCGGTGGTCGCCGAGGACCGGCTGGTGATCGTCGTGGCACCGGATCATCCGCTGGCCGCTGCGGAAGCGGTCGAGGCCGGAGACCTTGCCGCCGCGCGCTGGATCCTGCGCGAGCCGGGCTCTGGAACGCGCGCCTCCTTCGCCGCGGGCCTGCGCGAGGCCGGCATTCCGATCGAGGCACTCGACGTGGTGCTCACGCTGCCGTCCAACGAGGCGGTGCTCGCCGCCGTGGCGAGCGGCGGCTATGCGACGGCGATCTCGCGATCCGCAGCCGCGGCGATGATCGGTGCCGGGGCGCTGGCGCTGGTCGCCCATGCGCTGCCGCCGCGCGCCTTCCGCATGCTCCGCCACAAGGAGCGACACCGCACGGCCGCCGCCTTCGCCTTCGAGGCGCTGGTCGCCTCCGGTCAGTCGGCGCGGGCGGCGACCGCCTCGACCTCGACGAGGAATTCGGGGCGCGTGAAGCCGGAGACGATGTAGAGCGTCGAGGCCGGCAGAGGCTCGGCGACGTGACGGTCGCGCACCGCCATGTAGCGCCGCATATCCTCGCGTCGGGTGACGAAGGCGGTCAGGCGGACGACATCGCGCATGCTCATGCCGCCCTCGGCGAGAATGGCCGCGATGGCGGTGAAGCAGAACTCCGCCTGTTCCTCGATGGTCTCGGGAACGCTGTCGTCCGGGCGGATGCCGAGCTGGCCCGAGGTGTAGACGAAGCGGCTGCCGGCCGGAACGGCGACGCCATGGCTGTAGCGGCCGAAGGGAGGACGGATGGCGGTCGGCAGCAGCGGCGTGTTCACGGAAAGGGCCCTCGATGGTCGGTGAGGCGAAGCTTGCGATGGCCCCCGGCGCTGCACAAGCCGCTTTTCAGCCCAGCAATTGGGCATGCGTTGCTCGCCGGACGGTCGATATCGCGGCGATGCCTCTATGCTGTGCAGCGCTCCTGTCCTAGATTGATCGGCGCGTCCGCCCTCGCTGCGCTGCGCGCGAGCGAGGCATCGCATGGCATGTCTCTTGCGACGTACGACCATCGGGTCGGCCGTCGGCCGGCACATTCGGAACCGCCCCGTCGGGGGATGGCGTGGAAGAATCGGCGGCGCAACGTCGCCGCGTGGAGAGGGAAGGCGGAGAGCAGATGAGATCGTTCCGGAACGGCATGGCCGGCCTCGCGGCCGGCGTCGTGGCTCTGTTCGCGGCCGGCAGCGCCGAGGCACTGGACGAGGTCAGCTTCGGCACCAACTGGCTGGCCCAGGCCGAGCATGGCGGCTTCTACCAGGCTGTCGTCGACGGCACCTACGAGAAATACGGGCTGAAGGTCCGGATCCTGCAGGGCGGCCCGCAGGCGGCCAACCGCGCGCTGCTCCTCGCCGGCAAGGCCAATTTCTACATGGCCGGCAATCTCCTGGAGCCGTTCTCCTCGGTCGAGCAGGGCGTGCCGCTGGTCGAGGTCGCTGCGATCTTCCAGAAGGAACCGCAGGTCC
Source organism: Kaistia geumhonensis (assembly GCF_030815145.1). Lineage (NCBI taxonomy): Bacteria > Pseudomonadati > Pseudomonadota > Alphaproteobacteria > Hyphomicrobiales > Kaistiaceae > Kaistia > Kaistia geumhonensis. The sequence continues at coordinate 3,336,186 of NZ_JAUSWJ010000001.1, forward strand.
TCATCGCCCATCCGGACGAGGGCATCGAGAAGTTCGACGATCTCGCCAAGCTCCCGACCATCTTCATGGGCAAGGACGGCTTCGCCTCCTTCTTCCAGTGGATGAAGTCGGCCTATCCGGGCTTCCGCGACGAGCAGTACAAGCCCTACACCTTCAATCCGGCGCCCTTCCTCGCCGACAAGAAGTCGGCGCAGCAGGGCTACATCACCTCCGAGCCCTTCGAGATCGAGCGGCAGGGCGGCTTCAAGCCGAAGCTGTTCCTGCTCGCCGACGCCGGCTTCGACACCTATTCGACGCTCATCGAGACGACGCAGGACTATCTCAAGGCCAATCCGGACGTGGTGAAGCGCTTCGTCGAGGCGTCCATCATCGGCTGGTACAACTATCTCTACGGAGACAACGCGGCGGCCAACGCGGCGATCAAGAAGGACAATCCCGAGATGACGGATGACCAGATCGCCTTCTCGATCAAGACGATGAAGGAATACGGCATCGTCGATTCCGGCGAGGCGCTGGAAAAGGGCATCGGCTGCATGACCGGCGATCACGTGAAGTCCTTCTACGACAAGATGGTGAAGGCCGGCGTGGTCAAGGCCGGGCTCGATGTCTCCGTCGCCTATGACACCCAGTTCGTGTGCAAGGGCCTCGGCAAGGACCTCAAGAAGTAGGGCGAGTGGCGCGGCGGGCGCGCGCGTGCCCGCCGGCCCGTTTCCGGGAACTACGATCCTGTCCAGCGTGTCCAGTCCAGCGCCTGCCATCGTCGCGGGCCGTCCGATCGTCCGCCTCGATCATGTCTCGAAGACCTTCTCCAACGGCACGGTGGCGCTCAAGGACATGACGCTCTCGATCGGCGAGGGCGAATTCGTCAGCCTGCTCGGCCCGTCGGGTTGCGGCAAGTCGACGGCGCTGAGGATCATCGCCGGGCTCGGCGACGCGACGACCGGCCGCGTCGAATGGCCGACCATGGGTCATGATGCCCACGGCAAGGTCGAGCGCGAGATCGGCTTCGTCTTCCAGGAGCCGACGCTGATGCCCTGGGCGACGGTGTTCAAGAATGTCTGGCTGCCGCTGCGCCTCGCCGGCATCTCGAAGAGCGCCGCCCGCGCACGGGTCATGGAGGCGATCGAGATGGTCGGCCTCGCGGCCTTCGCCGACTCCTATCCCCGCGAGCTCTCGGGCGGCATGAAGATGCGCGTCTCGATCGCCCGCGCGCTCGTCACGCGGCCGCGCGTTCTGCTGATGGACGAGCCCTTCGCCGCGCTCGACGAGATCACGCGGCAGAAGCTCAACGACGATCTCCTGCGCCTATGGGCGCAGTTCGGCTGGACGGTGGTGTTCGTGACGCATTCGGTGTTCGAATCCGTCTATCTCTCGACGCGCATCGTCATCATGGCGCCGCGGCCGGGGCGCGTGATCGACGAACTCCTCGTCGATGCGCCGGCGCCGCGCGGCATCGCCTTCCGCACCTCGCCCGAATACAGCGAGATGACACGGCGCGCCTCGCAATCCCTCCATTCGGCGCTCGGCGCCAGCGATCACCTATGACCGATATTCCCGAGAGCGCGTCTCCGCCGCGGCTCGCCGGCGCGGGTGGCGGCCAGAGCGGCGGCTTTTCCTACGAGCGGCTGCTGCGCATCGTCATTCCGCTCGTCATGCTGGCGGCGCTGGTCGGGCTCTGGGCCTGGTATGTGACGGCCTACAAGGTCCCGAAATACATTCTTCCGGGACCCGATCTCGTGGTGCAGTCGCTCGTGAACGACTGGGGCGTGCTCGGTCCGGCGCTGCTGGTCACGCTTTCGATCACCTTCCAGGCGCTGGCGATCGCCCTTGTCGGCGGCGTGCTGATCGCGATCCTCTTCGCCTCGTCGCGCTGGGTCGAGGTCGCGCTCTCGCCCTATATGGTGATCCTGCAGGTGACGCCGATCGTCGCCATCGCGCCGCTGATCCTCATCTACACGTCGACGACACAGCAGGCGCTGCTGATCTGCGCCTGGATCGTCGCCTTCTTTCCTGTGCTGTCCAACACGACGCAGGGGCTGAAGAGCACCGACCACAACCTGCTCAACCTGTTCGAGCTCTATGGTGCCTCGCGCTGGCAGACGCTGTTCCTGCTCAAGCTTCCCGCCGCGCTGCCCTATTTCCTCGCCGGCCTCAGGATCGCCGGCGGCCTCGCGCTCATTGCGGCGGTGGTGGCCGAGTTCGCCGCCGGTTCGGCCGGCGCCGGCTCCGGCCTCGCCTTCCGCCTGCTCGAATCGCAATATCGCCTCAACATCCCCCGCCTGTTCGCGGCGCTGATCCTGCTCTGCGTCACCGGTGTCGCGATCTTCGGGGCCACCAGCCTGCTGTCGCATCTCCTGCTGCGGCGCTGGCACGAAAGCGCCATCCGGCGGGAGAACTGATATGACGACCGGCTTCGCAACGCCGCCCGCCGCGGCCCGCTATCGCCTCGCCAACGCGACCGTTCCGGCGGTGCTTCTGCCCGGCGAGATCGGCATCGACGCGGGCGAGGGCCTCGCGCGTGTCGATATCCTCGTCGCGGACGGGACGATCGCCGCCATCGACGCGCCGGGCCGCCTCGAGGCGGACGATGCGCCGGCGCTCGATCTCGACAAGGGCCAGGTCTGGCCCTGCTTCGTCGACATGCACACGCATCTCGACAAGGGCCACATCATCCCGCGCCACGCCAATCCCGACGGCACCTTTCCGGGGGCGCTCGCCGCCGTCGAGGCCGATCGCGACGCGCACTGGACGACGGCCGACGTCCGCGCGCGGATGGAATTCGCCCTTCGCTGCGCCTATGCGCATGGCACCAAGCTGATCCGCACGCATATCGATTCCGTGCCGCCGCAGTTTCCAGCCTCCTGGCCCGCCTTCATCGAGGCCCGCGACGCCTGGGCCGGGCGGATCGACCTGCAGGCCGTGGCGCTGATGCCGATCGACCTCTATTTCGACGACGCCTATGTGAAGCAACTGGTCACGACGCTCCTAGAGGCGAAGGGCGTCATCGGCGGCGTCACCTTCATGATCGACGGCCTCGACAAGGCGCTCGACCGCCTGTTCTTCGAGGCCTCGCGCAACGGGCTCGATATCGACCTCCATGTCGACGAGACGGCCGATCCGGAGGCCCGCTCGCTGAAGGCGATCGCCGAGGCTGCGATCCGTCACGATTTCCAGGGCCAGGTCACGGTCGGCCATTGCTGCTCGCTGGCGCGGCAACCGGACGACGAGGCGGAGCGCACCCTCGATCTCGTCCAGAAGGCCGGCGTCGGCGTCGTCTCGCTGCCGATGTGCAACATGTATCTGCAGGACCGCCATCGCGGGCGCACGCCGCGCTGGCGCGGCGTCACGCTGCTGCACGAGATGCGGGCCCGCGGCATCCCGGCCGCCGTCGCCTCCGACAACACGCGCGATCCGTTCTACGCCTATGGCGATCTCGACGTCGTCGAGGTGTTCCGCGAGGCGGTGCGCATCCTCCAGCTCGATCACCCGGTCGACCTCGCGCCGGAAGTGGTGACGACGCTGCCGGCGATGCAGCTGCGCCGGCCCGATGTGGGGCGGCTGGCGATCGGCGGGCCGGCCGATCTCGTCCTCTTTCGCGCGCGAAGCTGGACCGAACTGCTTTCGCGCCCGCAATCCGACCGCACCGTTTTGCGCCAGGGCAAGGCGATCGACCGCACGCTGCCCGATTATCGGGAACTCGATCATCTCTTTGGAGTCTAGGCGATGGCTCGCACCTTCTCTTTCGATCTCGATGCGCTGAAGCGCGACCTCGACGGCATCGAGCTCGAGGACAATCCGGCCCTCGTGAAGCAGAAGAGCCGCGACTTCTTCTGGTATTCGCCGGTGCTGAAGGCGCAGCTCGACGACGTGACCGGCGATCTCGTCGCGACGCCGAAGGACGAGGCGGAGGTCATCCGCATCCTCGCCGCGGCTTATCGGCACGAGGTGCCGGTGACGCCGCGCGGCGCTGGCACCGGCAATTACGGCCAGGCGATGCCGCTGTCGCGCGGGCTCGTTCTCAACCTCGCTGCCATGAACAAGGTGAAGGCGATCCTGCCCGGCCGCGTCGTCGCCGAGCCGGGCGTGATCATGGCCGAGCTCGACCGCCAGACCCGCGCCCATTCCGGCCAGGAACTGCGCCTCCACCCCTCGACGGCCAACACCGCGACCATCGGCGGCTTCATCGCCGGCGGTTCGGGCGGCGTCGGCTCGATCCGCTGGGGGGGCTTGCGCGATCTCGGCAATGTGCTGCGCCTGCGCGTCGTCACCATGGAGGCGGAGCCGCGGGTGCTCGAGCTCACGGGCTGGGAGCTGCACAAGGTGATGCATGCCTACGGCACCAACGGCATCATCACCGAGGTCGAGATGCCGCTGACCGCGGCCTATGACTGGGTCGACATTCTCGTCGGCTTCGATGACTACATGGCGGCGGTGCGCTATGCCGACCTGCTCGGCAATTCCGACGGGCTGCTGCTGAAGGAAATCGCCACGGTCGCCGCGCCGGCGCCCGAGACCTATTTCCTCCGCCACCAGAAGTTCCTGAAGAAGGGGCAGTCCGTCGCCATCCTGATGGTCGCGCCGCAGTCGATGGACGCGTTCCTGGCGCTCACGGCGCGGGAGAAGGGCGAGGTCGTCTTCCGCTCCGATACGGCCGGCGATCTCAAGGGCATCCCGCCGAACTTCGAACTCGCCTGGAACCACACGACGCTGCGCGGCCTCAGGATCGATCCGGCGATCACCTATCTCCAGACCATGTATCCGGTTCCCGGCCATGTCGCGAAGATCGAGCGCATGACGACGCTGCTCGGCGACGAGGTGCCAGGCCATCTCGAATTCGTGCGCTTCGACGGCAAGATCACGCCGATGGGCCTGCCCATGGTGCGCTACACCACCGAGGCGCGGCTGGAGGAGATCATCCGCCTGCATGAGGAGAACGGCTGCCCGGTCTTCAACCCGCACCGCTACACGCTGGAGGAGGGCGGCATGAAGCAGACCGACGCCGTGCAGCTCGCCTTCAAGCACGAGGCCGATCCGAAGGGACTGCTCAATCCCGGCAAGATGATCGCCTTCGAGGATCCGGGTTTCGATTTCTCGACCCAGAAGACCTACCTCTTCCCCGGCCTCAAGGCCGCCTCGTAAGCGGATCGACGCGATGCGGGTGCTCGTGCTCTTCGCCCATCCGGTCGAGACCAGCTTCCAGGCGGCGCTGCACGCGACCGTCGTCGAGCGGCTCGGCCGCGCCGGGCACGCCGTCGATGATTGCGACCTCTATGCGGAAGGCTTCAACCCGGTCCTCTCGCGCGAGGAGCGGCTGCATTATCACGATCTCGGCGTGAACCGGCGCAATGTCGAGCCCTATGTCGACCGCGTTCTCGCGGCCGAGGCGCTCGTGCTCGTGCATCCCGTCTGGAATTTCGGCCTGCCGGCGATCCTCAAGGGTTTCTTCGACCGCGTCTTCCTGCCGGGCGTCTCCTTTCGGATGGAGAACGGCAAGGTGAAGCCGTCGCTGCACAACATCACCAAGCTGACGGCGGTTGTGACCTATGGCGGCGCGCGCTGGCGGGCGCTCGGCGTCGGCGATCCCCCGCGCAAGATCGTGAAGCGCGTGCTGCGCGCCCAGATCAAGCCGCTGGCGCCGGTCGACTATCTCGCCCACTACGACATGAACCGCTCGACCGATGCGACGCGGGCGGCCTTCCTCGCGAAGGTCGGCGCGGCGATGGACCGGTTCTGACATGCGGGCGCTCGTGGTCTACGCCCATCCGGTTCCGGAGAGCTTCGGCGCCGCGCTGCGCGACACCGTGACGGAGACGCTGACGGCGAACGGCCACGAGGTGCGGCTCGTCGACCTCAACGCCATCGGCTTCGATCCGGTGATGGATGCCGAGGAGCGGCGGCGCTACCACGATCCCGGCATCAACGAATTGCCGGTCGCCGACCAGATCGCCCATATCCGATGGTGCGAGATGCTGGTTTTCGTCTATCCGACCTGGTGGTTCGGGCTGCCGGCGATCCTGAAGGGCTGGCTTGACCGCGTCTGGGTGCCGCATGTCACCTTCGTCATGCCGACGGAGAGTCAGGGCATCCGTCCCAACATGCAGCATATCCGCTCGATCACGGTGGTGACGACCTGCGGCGCGACCTGGTGGCTGTCGAAATGGGTGGGCGAACCCGGCCGGCGCACGCTGCTGCGCGGCATCCGCCCGCTCTGCCATCCGCTCTGTCGCACCAGCTACATGGCGCACTACAAGATGGACTCGTCGACGCCCGGGAGCCGCGCACGCTATCTCGCCAGGGTGAGGCGGAAAATCGCGCGGCTCTGATTTTCGCGGCTGCCCTCGGCCCCGCCCTCTCCTCGCGGGAGAGGGGGGTGATGGAGGCCCTTACCCGACCTTGCCGACGAGGCGCTCGAGCTCGGGGCGGAATTCGGCCGCGATGTCGGCGCGGTCGAGCGCGAAGGCGACATTGGCGGCGAGGAAGCCGACCTTGTTGCCGCAGTCGTAGACGTCGCCCGAGAAACGGCAGCCGTAGAAGTGCTGGCGCTCCATCAGCTTCAGCATGGCGTCGGTGAGCTGGATCTCGTTGCCCGCGCCCTTCTCCTGCCGCGAGAGGAGATCGAACACCTGCGGCTGCAGGATGTAGCGGCCGTTGATGTAGAGATTCGACGGCGCGACTTCCGGCTTCGGCTTCTCGACCATCGCATTGATGCGGAAGGCGCTGTCGGAAAGGTTGGCGCCGATGCCGACGACGCCATACTGGTGCGTCTGCGAGGGGTCGCACTCGTTGACGGCGAGGACGTTGCCGCCCGTCTCCCGGTAGACGTCGACCATCTGCTTGAGGCAGCTCGGTTCGCCCTTCATGACCATGTCGGGCAGCAGCACGGCGAAGGGCTCGTTGCCGACCAGTTCGCGCGCGCACCACACGGCATGGCCGAGGCCGAGCGGGACCTGCTGGCGGGTGAAGGACGTCGAACCGGGCTTCGGCAGATCCTTGGCGAGCAGTTCCAGCGCCTCGGTCTTGCCCCTTCCGTGCAGCGTCGCCTCAAGCTCGTACTGGACGTCGAAATGGTCCTCGATCACCGCCTTGTTGCGGCCCGTGACGAAGATGAAGTGCTCGATGCCGGCCTCGCGGGCCTCGTCGACGGCATACTGGATCAGCGGCCGGTCGACGACCGTGAGCATCTCCTTCGGCATCGCCTTGGTGGCAGGCAGGAACCGCGTGCCGAGACCCGCAACGGGGAACACAGCCTTGCGAATCGGAGCGTTCATGAACACCTCTCGAAGAAAAATCCGGGCGACACTATCGTCGCAATCCTAACAACAACGCTAACGGAACCAAGCGGATGCAACGGAGCCGTCGCGATCCTGTGCGAGGTTTTACCTGCTATTAATGGTGAACATTGCATGAGGATCATATGACGGTACTCGTGACGGGCGGCGCTGGCTATATCGGCAGCCACATGGTCTGGCGGCTGATCGACGCCGGCGAAAGCGTGGTCGTGCTCGACCGCCTTTCGACAGGGTTCGCCTGGGCGGTGGCGCCCGAGGCGAAGCTGATCGTCGGCGACATCGGCGACGACGCCCTCGTCGAGCAGATCATGCTCGACAACGACATCGACGCCGTCATCCATTTCGCCGGCTCGATCGTGGTGCCGGAGTCCGTCGCCGATCCGCTCGCCTACTATCAGAACAACACGGTCAAATCGCGCAGCCTCGTCGCCATGGCGATCAAGTGCGGGATTCGCCATTTCATCTTCTCCTCGACGGCTGCCGTCTATGGCGATGCAGGAACCGAGCCAGTCGTCGAGACCGCGCCGACGGCGCCGCTCTCGCCCTATGGCCGTTCGAAGCTGATGACGGAGTGGATGCTGGACGACGCCTCGCGCGCCCACGACTTCCGCTATGTGGCGCTGCGCTACTTCAACGTCGCGGGCGCAGATCCGAAGGGCCGCACCGGCCAGTCGACCAGGGGCGCCACCCATCTCATCAAGGTCGCCTGCGAAACCGCGCTCGGCAAGCGCGCGAAGATCGAGATCCTCGGCACCGATTACGACACGCCCGACGGAACCTGCGTGCGCGACTATATCCATGTCAGCGACCTTGCCGACGCCCATGCCGACGCGCTTCTCTACCTGCGCGCCGGGGGAGCGAGCCTCGTCGCCAATTGCGGCTACGGCCACGGCTTCTCGGTGCGCGAGGTGATCGATTCGGTCCGCCGCGTCTCCGGCGTGGATTTCGCCGTGGTCGAAGGGCCGCGCCGGACCGGCGACGTGCCGGCCGTGGTCGCCGATGCGTCGCTCGCCCGTGCGACGTTCGGCTGGGCGCCCCGGCATGATGATCTCGATACCTGCGTCAGCACCGCGCTGGCGTGGGAGGAGGCGCTCTCGCGCCGCAACCAGACCGATTGAAGCCGTCAAACGGGGGGCGACGGCGCCACGACAGGAGGAGAAGATGACGATCCCGTCCACGTCGCCGCTTGCCGTGCCGTTCCGCATCGCCGGAGCGGTCGTCCTCGCAGTGCTGCTCGTGCTCTCCGCCGTGCCGGCCGCCTTCGCGGATGCCGCCGGCGCGCGCTGGGTGCAGCAGTTCTGGCCCACCGCGCAGAAGGCCGGCATCTCGCGCTCCGTCTACATGAACGCGCTCGGCAACTTCACGCCCGATCCCGACGTGCTCGCCAAGGCGCGCACCCAGGCTGAGTTCGTGAAGCCGGTCTGGGACTATCTCGACGGCGCGGTGTCCGAGAAGCGGATGGAGAACGGCAAGGCGGCGCTGCGCCAGTACGGCCCGCAGCTCGCCCGCATCGAGGCGGCCTATGGCGTCGACCGCTCCGTGGTCGTCGCCATCTGGGGCATGGAGTCGTCCTATGGCGCGGTGCTCCAGAACGAGAAGATCGTTAAGAGCACCATCCGCTCGCTGGCGACGCTCGCCTATCAGGGCGGCTCGCGCGCCAAATATGGCCGCACGCAGCTGATCGCGGCGCTGAAGATCCTGCAGCGCGGCGACATCTCCGCCCGTGGCATGACCGGCTCCTGGGCCGGCGCGATGGGCCACACCCAGTTCATCCCGACGACCTACCAGGCCTATGCCGTCGATTTCGACGGCGATGGCCATCGCGACATCTGGAATTCCGAGGTCGATGCTCTGGCCTCGACCGCCAACTATCTCTCCAGGATGGGCTGGCGCCTCGGCGAGCCCTGGGGCTACGAGGTCGTTGTTCCACGCGGATTCGACTGGCGTCTCGCCGACCAGGGCAAGACGGCGCCCCTTTCCGCCTGGAAGAAGGCTGGCCTGAAGCGGGTCGCCGGCCGGCAGTTCCCCGATTCCGACGTCGCGGCGCGGCTCTATGCGCCGGCCGGGGCCAATGGACCGGCCTTCCTGCTGCTGCCCAACTTCAAGGTCATCAAGCGCTACAACAATGCCGACGCCTACGCGCTCGGCGTCGGCCATCTCTCGGACCGGCTGCGCGGTTCGGGTGATTTCGTCGCCGAGTGGCCGCGCGAGGTGCGGCCTCTCACCGCCGACGAACGGGCGGAGCTGCAGTCGCTGCTGACGCGGCTCGGCCTTTATGACGGCTCGATCGACGGCAAGCTCGGCGCCGGCACCCGCGAGGCGATCCGCACCTATCAGCGCCAGGCCGGGCAGGTGCCGGACGGCTATGCCTCGAGCGGGCTCTTGCAGGCCCTTCGCGCCGGGGGATAGGCTTCGTCCCGCAAAAGGGGTGAAGCGCGGATGGGAGCCATGCGCCGGCTCGCCGGATACATGCTTGTCGCCATCCTCGCGGCGGTCCTCGCGACCCCCGCGCCCGCCCAGTCGCGCGGCTTCTTCGGCGGCCTTTTCGGCGGTGAGCGCGAGGTTGCGCCGCCGCCCGGGGCCATCCCGAACGCGCCCGGCGCCGGGCGCGGCCAGCCGCCCCAGCGTCCGGCCCAGCAGCAGCGGCGCAAGGCGGCGCCGGCCCGACCCGCGCAGCCGGCCGAGCCGAGCTTCCCGGTCGCCGAGATCGCGCCGAAGAACGACGACGCCAAGAAGGTGCTGGTGATCGGCGATTTCGTCGCCTCGGGCCTCGCCTGGGGGCTCGACCAGGCCTTCGCCGATGACCCGACCCATGTCGTGCTCGACCGAAGCGACGGCTCGTCGGGGCTCGTGCGGGATGATCACTACGACTGGACGGCGAGCCTGCCGGACCTCGTCGCCGACGTGGCGCCGGACATGATCGTCGTGATGATCGGCATCAACGACCGTCAGGCCATCCGCGCGGCGGCCGGCAATCTCGCGCTCCGTTCCGACGCCTGGGATGCCGCCTATGCCGAGCGCGTGGACCGCTTCGTGGCGGCGCTGAAGGCGACCGGGCGCCCAGTGATCTGGGTCGGCGAGCCGCCGCTCCGCTCGGCCGACGGCTCGGCGGACATGGCCTTCCTCAACACGCTCTTCAAGGAAAAGGCCGAGGCGGCCGGCATGCGCTTCGTCGATGTCTGGGACGGCTTCGCCGGCGAGGACGGCAAGTTCGTCCTGCGCGGCCCGGACATGGACGGCCAGGTGCGGCAGCTGAGATCCGGCGACGGCATCAACTTCACCAAGGTCGGCCGGCGCAAGCTCGCCTTCTATGTCGAGCGCGACCTCGGCAACGGCACGGCCGGCCCCGGCGCCGCGCAGACGCTCAATCCGAGCGCGACGGTCGAGATCGGCGCGGACGGCACGCAGCGGCTCGTCGGGCCGGTGATGTCGCTGACCGACCCGGCGCCGCCCCCGCCGGGAACACCGCTTGCCGGCGACACGCCGGCGCAGCCTTTGCCGGATCCGGTCGCGGCGCTCACCGGTGGCACGGCGCTGCCCCCGGCACCGCGGGGCCGCGCCGACGACTTCACATGGCATCCGCCGGCCCCGGCCGTCACCGGCGGAACGAGCGCCGTCGACGGCGTCGTCATCCTGCCGGCCGCGGCGCCGCGCTGAGCGCTACTCGCCCTTCAATTGCCGCACGAGGCCCGCGACGCCGCCATTGTCCGGCTGCATGGCCGACAGCCGTTCGGCCAGAGGCAGCGCAAGGGCGGCATCGCGCGCCTTGAGTGCGCCGTCGAGCGCGAAGGACAGCAGTTCGGGATCGTAGGGAAGCCGCGCCAGCGCCTCTCCGACCACCGCCTTGGCCTTGTCCGGTGCGCCGGTCGACTGGAGCGCCACGGCATAGACATAGGCGTAGTGCGCATCGCCCGGCGCGAGCCGCGCTGCCTTCTCCAGCTGCGCCAGCGCCTCGTCATAGCGCCGCTGGCGCACCAGCGTCAGCCCGAGCGCGAAATGCGGCGCCGCCGCGTCGGGCGACCGGCCGATCGCCTCCCGCAGCACGGCCTCGGCCTCGCTCTCCCGACCGAGGGCGCGATAGAGATCGGCGAGGTTGACGGAAAGACCGGCCGCGGCGGGCTCCAGCGTCAATCCCGCCTTGAGCTCCGCTTCCGCGCCGACCGCATCGCCGCGGCGCGCCAGGAAGGTGGCGAGATTGGCGCGGCCCTCCGGGCGGTCGGCGTCGAACCTTTGCGTCTTCTCATATTCGGCGAAGGCCGCCTCGGCACGGGAGCGATCCTCCGGCGGTACACGCTCGAGCGGCAGGTCGGCAAGGAGCGCGGCGGCGGAGAGGCGCACCAGCAGGACCGGATCGGCGAGAAGCGGACCGGCGAGCTGCCAGCGCTCCTCGATCGGCCGGCCGTCGAGAGCATCCACGGCCGTCGCCCGCACCAGAGGGTCGGGATCGGCGAGCGCGCCTGTCACGGCCGCTGCCGTCGCGGCGGAGGGGAAGCGCTGCAACTCCGAGATCGCCGTTGCGCGGGCGATGGCCGGCACAGCCGGCGCCGTCGCGAGCGCGATCAGTCTCGCGCGCGCAGCCGGGTTGCCCTGACGTCCGAGATGGAAGGCCTCGCCCCAGCTCTGGAAGCCCTTGCGGTCCGGCCCGTGCCAGCGCGCCACGGCGTCCGCAGCCCATCCGGCGGACTTGTCGGCGTGGCAGCTGTTGCACGCATTGGGCGTGCCGAGGCTCACCGAGAGATCGGGCCGCGGAATGCGGAAGGAGTGATCGTGCCGCTGGTCGACCACCATATAGGTGCGCGCCGGCATGTGGCAGGAGATGCAATCCGGCGCGCCCGGTCCGGCCGGATGCCCGCTATGGGCCTCGGTCGCGAACTTCTCCGGCATGTGGCACTGGCTGCACACCGCCGCGCCTTCGGCCTTCAGCCGCTCGCTGTGCGCGTCGTGGCAATCGGTGCAGACGACGCCGCGCGCATACATGAGGCTCTGCTTGAAGGCCTGGTCGTTGAAGACCTCGTCCTTCATCTGCCCGTCGTCGAAGAAGAGATCCGGCGCCAGCAGCGCCTCGCGATGGGTGTCGGCGATCGGGTGGCCCGGATGCCAGTCTTCCGACAGCGTGCCGCGCCGGGAATGGCAGCGGGCACAGGTCTCGACGCTGTCGCCTGCCGGGCGCGAGACGCCATGGGCCGGGCTCCCGGTCGCCGGGTCCGGTGTCCAGTCGGGGGCCGGCCGGCTGGCGGCGACGCTCGCGAAACCGGCATTGGGCACCGTCTTGCTCGCACCGGCCTTGGCCCAGGCGACATGCGCGGCGCCGGCGCCGTGGCAGCTTTCGCAGCCGACGCTGATCTCCGCGAAGGTCGTGCTGAACGTGTCCTTCGCCGCGTCGTAGCCCTTGCCGATCGCCGTCACATGGCATTCGGCACACATGTAGTTCCAGTTCTGCTGGCCGCGCGTCCAGTGCAGCGGATCGGACGCGGGGATGGGCTGGTCCTGGTAGAGGTGGAACCAGCGCTGGCCGCCCTCCGCTTTGGAGCGCGTATCCCATGCGAAGGGGAGGGCCTGCAGCCGGCCATCGGGGAACGTGACGAGATATTGCTGCAGCGGATAGACGCCGAAGGTGTGGCTGATCGCGAAGGCGTGCGGCGCCCCGTCCTTGCCATCGGTCTCGACCATGAACCGGTCGCCGTCGCGATAGAACCGCGCCTTGGCGCCGAGGTGCTCGGCCGTGACGCCGGAAAAGTCTCCGGCGACGGTCTCCGGCGTCGCGACCATCATCGCATGCGCGTGGTCGGAGCCCTTCCAGGCGTCGAACTCCGGCTGATGGCACGTCGCGCAGGCGCGCGAGCCCGTGAAGCCCGGCGGCGCGAAGGCCTGCAGCGCGCCGATCGTCGCGGCGTCGAGGCTATCGCCCTTCTGCTCGGCATGACCCGCCGCCGCGAGAATGAGGAAAAGACCGACGGCCAGCGCGGCAGACAGCGCAAAGACGCGGCTGGCGAAGCCGGCGCGCAGGATGGCGATGGCGCGGATGAAGCGGATGGTCGCCGTCCCCCGATGGCGTGAACCGATCGGGGGAGTCTAGAGCCTTTCAGCCCGGGGTGGAATCGGTTCTACCTCCGTCGCCCCCCTCTCTAGTTCCCTGCAAGGACGGAGAGGGCCGAACCGCGGCCCTCGTCGGCGTCGCCGCGAGTGGCCGGGCGCCCCCTCTCCCGCGAAGCGGGGGAGGGGCGGGGAGGGGGTCTTGCTGTCGAGCTGACCCTTGCAGCCGCCTACCAGGGCAGGCTGGTGGCGCCCATCAGGTCGCGGTCGATGGCGTGGGCGGCCTGACGGCCCTCGCGGATCGCCCAGACGACGAGCGACTGGCCGCGCCGCATGTCGCCGGCGGCATAGACCTTGTCGACCGAGGTGCGGTAGCGGTCCGTATCGGCCTGCACATTGCCGCGCCGGTCGAGCTCGGGGCCGAGCTCGGCGATCAGGCCCTGCTTCTTCGGGCCGGCGAAGCCGATCGCGAGGAAGACGAGGTCGGCGCGGATGATGAACTCCGTGCCCTCGATCGGACGGCGCTTCTCGTCGACGCGGGCGCATTCGACGCCGGTGACCTTGCCGTTCTTGCCGACGACCCGCAGCGTCGCGCAGGCGAATTCGCGCTCGGCGCCTTCGGCCTGCGAGGAGGAGGTGCGGAACTTGGTCGGCCAATAGGGCCAGACCGTCAGCTTCTCTTCGCGCAGCGGCGGCATCGGGCGGATGTCGAGCTGCGTCACGGCCAGCGCGCCCTGGCGGAACGAGGTGCCGACGCAGTCGGAGGCGGTATCGCCGCCGCCGACGACGACGACGCGGCGGCCGGTGGCGATGATCGGCTCCTCGGTGCCGACATCCTCGCGGCCGACGCGACGGTTCTGCTGCACGAGGAACGGCATCGCGTAGTGGACGCCCTCGAGCTCCGAGCCCGGCAGCTTCGGATCGCGCGGCTCCTCGGCGCCGCCGGCGAGCAGCACCGCGTCATGGTCGGCGATCAGCGTGTCGACCGGAAGCGTATGGCCGACATCGACGCCGTAGTGGAAGGTGACGCCCTCGGCCTCTATCTGCGCCACGCGGCGGTCGATGAGATGCTTTTCCATCTTGAAGTCGGGGATGCCGTAGCGCAGCAGGCCGCCCGCCTTCGGCTCGCGCTCGAAGACATGAACGTCGTGGCCGGCGCGCGCCAGCTGCTGTGCCGCCGCGAGGCCGGCCGGGCCGGAGCCGACGACCGCGACCTTGCGGCCGGTGCGCGATGCCGGGATTTCCGGCTTGATCCAGCCGTTCTCGAAGCTCTTGTCGGCGATCGCCTGCTCGACCGACTTGATGGCGACCGGCACGTTCTCGAGATTGAGCGTGCAAGCCTCCTCGCACGGCGCCGGGCAGACGCGGCCGGTGAATTCCGGGAAGTTGTTGGTCGAGTGCAGGTTGCGCGAGGCCTCCTGCCAGTCGCCCGAATAGACGAGGTCGTTCCAGTCCGGAATCTGGTTATGGACCGGGCAGCCCGTATCGCCGTGGCAATAGGGAATGCCGCAATCCATGCAGCGCGCCGCCTGGCGCGACACTTCGTGATCGCTGAGGCGGAGCGTGAACTCGCGGAAATGCCGGATCCTGTCGGAGGCCGGCTGGTACTTCTGGTCCTGGCGGTCGATCTCCAGGAAGCCCGTTACCTTACCCATTCCCCACCCCTCACTCGGCCGCCACGCCGTAGCGGGCACGTTCCATTTCGATCAGCGCACGCCGGTACTCGACCGGCATCACCTTCCGGAATTTCGGGCGATAGTCCGCCCAGTTGTCGAGGATCGTCTTCGCGCGCTCCGACCCGGTATAGTGCAGGTGCTGCGAGATCAGCCGGTGCAGACGCTCGTCGTCGAACCGGTTCATGTCGGAGATGTCGATCCGGCCCTTGTGCTCGATGTCGCCGCCATGGTGATGCAGCTTCTCGAGCAGGTCGTCCTCTTCCTGGACGGGCTGGATCTCGACCATCGACAGGTTGCAGCGCGAGGAGAAGCTGCCGTCCTCGTCGAGCACATAGGCGATGCCGCCGGACATGCCGGCCGCGAAGTTGCGCCCGGTCTGGCCGATGACGACCACCACGCCGCCGGTCATGTATTCGCAGCCGTGATCGCCGCAGCCCTCGACCACCGCGATGGCGCCCGAGTTGCGCACGGAGAAGCGCTCGCCGGCGACGCCGCGGAAATAGGCCTCGCCGTCGGTGGCGCCGTAGAGCACCGTGTTGCCGACGATGATCGACTGTTCCGGCACGACGCGGCTCTCCGGTGCCGGGCGCACGACGATGCGTCCTCCGGAGAGGCCCTTGCCGACATAGTCGTTGCCTTCGCCGACGAGGTCGATCGAGACGCCGCGCGCGAGGAAGGCGCCGAAGCTCTGGCCGGCGGTGCCGGTCAGCGTCACGGCGATGGTGCCGTCCGGCAGGCCGTCGCCGCCATAGCGCTTCGCCACCTCGCCGGAGAGCATCGCGCCCGCCGAACGGTCGGTGTTCTTGATCAGCGCGCTGATCTTGACGGGCGTGCCGCTTTCGAGCGCCGGCATCGCCTCGGCGATGAGGCGGCGGTCGAGCACGGCGTCGATCGGATGCTTCTGTCGCTCGGTATGGCGGATCGCATCGCGCGGCGCGTCGGGCTTGAAGAACAGCTTGGTGAAGTCGACGCCCTCGGCCTTCCAGTGGGCGATCGCCTTCTTCTTTTCCAGCCGGTCCGACTGGCCGATGATTTCCTCCAGGCTGCGCGCGCCCATCGAGGCGAGCAGCTGGCGGACTTCCTCGGCGACGAAGAAGAAGAAGTTGATCACGTCCTCGGGCGTGCCCTTGAAGCGCTTCCTGAGCACCGGGTCCTGCGTCGCGATGCCGACGGGGCAGGTGTTGAGGTGGCACTTCCTCATCATCACGCAGCCGGCCGCGATCAGCGGCGCCGTCGAGAAGGCGAACTCGTCCGCGCCGAGCAGCGCGCCGATCACGACGTCGCGTCCCGTGCGGAAGCCGCCGTCGACCTGCAGGGCGACGCGCGATCTCAGCCCGTTCAGCACCAGAGTCTGCTGCGTCTCGGCGAGGCCGATCTCCCACGGGCTGCCGGCATGCTTCAGCGAGGTCAGCGGCGAAGCGCCGGTGCCACCCTCGAAGCCCGACACGGTGATGTGGTCGGCGCGCGCCTTGGCGACGCCGGCGGCGACCGTGCCGACACCGACCTCGGAGACGAGCTTCACCGACACGTCAGCCGCGGGGTTGACGTTCTTCAGATCGAAGATGAGCTGCGCCAGATCCTCGATCGAATAGATGTCGTGATGCGGCGGCGGCGAGATGAGGCCGACGCCCGGCGTCGAGTGGCGGACCTTGGCGATGGTCGCGTCCACCTTGTGGCCGGGCAGCTGGCCGCCTTCGCCGGGCTTGGCGCCCTGCGCGACCTTGATCTGCATCACGTCGGAATTGACGAGATACTCGGTGGTCACGCCGAAGCGTCCCGAGGCGACCTGCTTGATCGCCGAGCGCATGGTGTCGCCGTTGGGGAGCGGAAGGAAGCGCTCCGCCTCCTCGCCGCCCTCGCCGGTGTTCGACTTGCCGCCGATCCGGTTCATGGCGATGGCGAGCGTCGTATGCGCCTCGCGCGAGATCGAGCCGAACGACATGGCGCCGGTGACGAAGCGCTTGACGATCTCCGAGGCCGGCTCGACCTCGTCGAGCGGCACGGGCGCCAGCCCGACCTCGTCGGCGAGGCGGATCTCGAACAGGCCGCGGATGGTGAGCAGCGCCTTGGCCTGCTCGTTCATCTCGCGGGCATAGTCCTCATAGCGCGACCAGGAGCCGACGCGCACCGCATGCTGCAGGTTCGCGACCGAATCCGGCGTCCAGGCATGGCGCTCGCCGCGCTTGCGGAAGTTGTATTCGCCGCCGATGTCGAGCGTCGACTTCAGGATCGCCACATTGCCGAACGCCTCGGCATGCCGGCGAACCGTCTCCTCCGCGATCTCGCGCAGCCCGACACCCTCGATCGTGGTGGCGGTGCCGAAGAAATAGCGGTCGACGAAGGCGGTCGAGAGGCCGACCGCGTCGAAGATCTGCGCGCCGCAATAGGACTGGTAGGTCGAGATGCCCATCTTGGACATGACCTTCAGGATGCCCTTGTCGATCGACTTGACGTAGCGGTGGACGAGTTCCTCCGCGTCGACTTCCTCGGGGAAGTCCTTCTTCATGTCGGTCAGCGTCTCGAAGGCGAGATAGGGGTTGATCGCCTCGGCGCCATAGCCGGCCAGCACGCAGAAGTGATGCACCTCGCGTGCCTCGCCCGTCTCCACGACGAGACCGACCGAGGTGCGCAGGCCCTTGCGGATCAGATGATGGTGCACGCCGGCGGTGGCGAGCAGAGCCGGGATCGGGATGCGCTCCGGCCCCACCATGCGATCCGAGAGGATGATGATGTTGTAGCCGCCATGCACGGCCGCCTCGGCGCGCTCGCAGAGCCGCTCGAGCGCGTCGGCCATGCCCTCGGCGCCCTTGTCGGCCGCATAGGTGATGTCGAGCGTCTTCGACTGGAACGGGTTGTCGTCCAGCTCGCCGATGGCGCGGATCTTCTCGAGGTCGCCGTTCTCCAGGATCGGCTGACGGACCTCGAGCCGCTTGCGGCGGCCGGCGCCCGACAGGTCAAAGAGGTTCGGCCGCGGCCCGATGAACGAGACGAGGCTCATCACGAGCTCCTCGCGGATCGGGTCGATCGGCGGGTTGGTGACCTGCGCGAAGTTCTGCTTGAAATAGGTGTAGAGCAGCTTCGACTTGTCCGAGAGCACGGAGATCGGGGTGTCCGTGCCCATGGAGCCGACCGCCTCCTGCCCGGTGGTCGCCATAGGCGCCATCAGGAGCTTGAGGTCCTCGGTCGTGTAGCCGAAGGCCTGCTGGCGGTCGAGCAGGCTCACATCCGTGCGCGGGGCGCGCGGAGGCACGGGCGGCAGGTCTTCCAGCACGATCTGCGTGCGCTCGAGCCAGGCCTGGTAGGGCAGCTTGGTCGCGAGCTGATGCTTGATTTCCTCGTCGGAGACGATGCGGCCCTGCTCGAGGTCGATGAGCAGCATCTTGCCCGGCTGGAGGCGCCACTTGGTGACGATCTTCTCCTCCGGAATCGGCAGCACGCCGGCTTCCGAGGCCAGCACGACATCGCCGTCCTCGGTCACGAGATAGCGCGCGGGCCGCAGGCCGTTGCGATCGAGCGTCGCGCCGATCTGGCGGCCGTCGGTGAAGGCGACCGCCGCCGGCCCGTCCCAGGGCTCCATCAGCGCCGCATGATATTCGTAGAAGGCGCGCCGCTCCTCGTCCATCAGCGGGTTGCCCGCCCAGGCCTCGGGAATGAGCATCATCGCGGCATGCGGCAGCGAATAGCCGCCCTGCACGAGGAACTCGAGCGCGTTGTCGAAGCAGGCGGTGTCCGACTGCCCTTCATAGGAGATCGGCCACAGCTTCGAGATGTCGTTGCCGTAGAGCTCGGAATCGACCGAGGCCTGCCGCGCCGCCATCCAATTGACGTTGCCGCGGACGGTGTTGATCTCGCCGTTATGCGCCACCATCCGGTAGGGATGGGCGAGGCGCCAGGACGGGAAGGTGTTGGTCGAGAAGCGCTGGTGCACGAGCGCGAGCGCGCTCTCGAAGCGCTCGTCGTGGAAGTCGCGGTAGTAGTCGCCGAGCTGGTAGGCGAGGAACATGCCCTTGTAGACGATGGTCCGCGCCGACAGCGACACGACATAGAAGTCGTTGTCGAGGCCGGAATAGGCGGAATAGATCCGGTTCGAGATCACCTTGCGAATGATGAACAGCCGCCGCTCGAACTCCGCTTCGCTCTCGATGAGCTTGCCGCGGCCGATGAACACCTGGCGGTGGAACGGCTCCGTGGCGGCGATGTCGGGCGCCCTCGACAGGGAGGAGTTGTCGACGGGCACGTCGCGCCAGCCGAGCAGAACCTGCCCCTCTTCCTGCACGACCTCCTCGACGAGCTTCTCCATGCCGGCGCGGATTTCAGCGTCCTGCGGCAGGAAGAGGAAGCCGACGGCGTAGGTGCCCGGCGCGCCGAGCTCGAAGCCGAGCCGCGCCGCCTCTTCCGAGAAGAAGCGATGCGGGATCTGCACGAGCATGCCGGCGCCGTCGCCCATCAGGGGGTCGGCACCGACCGCGCCGCGATGGGTGAGGTTCTGCACGATCTCGAGGCCGCTCTTGACGATGCGGTGCGACTTCTCGTTGCGCAGGTTGGCGATGAAGCCGACGCCGCAGGCATCGTGCTCGTTGCGCGGATCATAGAGACCCTGCGCCGGGAAGCCTTGCCTCTCGATGCCGGCAGCCGCGCGAGCGGCGGCGTCTTTGGTCGTGCGGGTGGTGCCCGCAGCCGCCAGTCGCATTTCCGTCTCGCTCTTCGCCATCGGCATCTCGATGCCCTCGCTCTTTATGTCGTGAACCCGCCGACGCCGCGGCCCAGGCCGCCCGCCGGTCATTCCCCCACTGCCGAAACCGCGCCGCAACGCCTGCGGCGGAGCCCGGACCATCAGAAGCAAGTTCCGTTCCCGAAGCTTGCATGGCGAGAGGCGCGACGCCACGCCGCGTCCTGTCGCACGCCCGAAATGGGACAGTAATCCTGTCCTATTAAAAGCGCGCCAAAATGCCAGAGATCGTCCGGCTGCGCAAGCACCCTGGACGGCTTCCATTATGTTTGTTTCGGCGGCGGCGAGGCAATCGAACTTTCCGGTCGGCGGCGGCGGTCCGGCACGCAGTTTTATTGCGCCGCGGCGATTTCTGCGGCGCCGAGGCTTGCCTCGGGGCGATTCGCGTCGGATAGCTCGGACCATGATCTTTTCGAGCGACAACTGGACCGGTGCCTCGAGCCGCGTGGCCGAGGCGCTTCTCGTGGCGGCCGGCGGGCATGCGCCGGCCTACGGCGCCGACCCGGTGACGCAGGAGGTGACGGCTGCGCTGTCGCGCTTCTTCGAGCGCGAGGTTGCCGCCTTCTTCGTCGCGACCGGCACGGCGGCCAATGCGCTGGCGCTCGCCCATGTCTCGCGGCCGGGCGGCGTCGTCTTCTGCCACAGCCATGCGCATATCGCCGCCGACGAGGCCGGCGCGCCGGAATTCCTGACGGGCGGGGCTCGCCTCGCCGGCATCGAGGGGCCCGGCGGCAAGCTCGTGCCCGAGGCGCTCGGCGCGGCGATCGCCCGATATCCGGCCGAATTCGTCTTCCACGGCCAGCCCATGGCGGTCTCGATCAGCCAGCTCACGGAGGCCGGAACCGCCTATGCGCCCGAGGAGATCGCGGCGCTCGCCGCCGTCGCGCTCGAGGCCGGCCTGCCGCTGCACATGGATGGGGCGCGCTTCGCCAATGCCGTCGCCGGGCTCGGCTGCCGGCCTGCGGACGTCACCTGGCGCGCCGGCGTCGACATGCTGTCGCTCGGCGCGACCAAGAACGGCTGCTTCGCCGCCGAGGCGGTTGTGTTCTTCGATCCCGAAAAGGCGAACGGCTTCGAGTTCCAGCGCAAGCGCGCCGGCCATGTCTTCTCGAAGGGCCGTTTCGTGGCGGCGCAGTTCGCCGCCTGGCTCGCCGACGATCACTGGCTGGATCTCGCGCGCCATGCCAATGCGGCGGCACGCGCGCTCGCCGACGGGATCGAGCGATCCCAGTCGGCGCGGCTGGCGCTGCGGCCGGCCGGCAACGAGGTCTTCGCCTGTCTTTCCGTGGAAACGCATCGCCGCCTGCAATCGGCGGGCGCGCGCTACTACGACTGGCCGGCCCCGGCCCTCGGCGTCGCCGAACCCGACGCGGGCGAGGTCCTGGTGCGGCTCGTCACCTCGTTCCGCACCGAGGATGCCGAGATCGAGCAGTTCCTCGGCCTTCTCGACTGACGGCACAAAAAAAGACGCCCCGCGCGAGGCGGGGCGTCCGGTCATCCGAGACTCGATCGATCGGGAAAACCGATCAGGCGGCCTGCTGCTCGATCGTGTTCTCGATCGTCTTGGCGTTCGCATTGGCGCCGACGATGGCGATCTGCCGGGGCTTCATCGCCTCCGGAATCTCGCGGACGAGATCGATATGGAGCAGCCCGTTCTCGAGGCTCGCGCCCTTTACCTCCACATGGTCGGCGAGCTGGAAGCGGCGCTCGAAGCTGCGGCCGGCGATGCCGCGATAGAGCACCTCTCCGTCACGGCTCTCCTCGACCTTCTTCTCTCCCTTCACGATCAGCGCGTTCTGGCGCGACTCGATCGAAAGCTCATTCTGGCCGAAGCCGGCCACGGCGAGCGTGATGCGATAGGCGTTCTCGCCGGTCCGCTCGATATTGTAGGGCGGATAGGCGGGCGCGCTGTCGACGCCGGCGGCCTGGTCGAGCAGCGAGAAGAGACGGTCGAAACCGACGGTGGAACGATAGAGGGGGGTGAGATCGAACGTGCGCATGACAAGTCCTCCTTGAGAGCGACAGGATGTTTCGGCTCGCCTTCGCATCGATCCGCCCTTTGAGGCCCGGATCGCGCCGCGGTGGCCG
The DNA here is from genome assembly GCF_030815145.1 of Kaistia geumhonensis. Classification (NCBI taxonomy): domain Bacteria; kingdom Pseudomonadati; phylum Pseudomonadota; class Alphaproteobacteria; order Hyphomicrobiales; family Kaistiaceae; genus Kaistia; species Kaistia geumhonensis. The sequence goes on from NZ_JAUSWJ010000001.1 coordinate 3,358,001, forward strand.
GCGGGCCCGATCTGGCGCCCGCATGCTCGATATGGTGAGGGGTTTTCGGCCTTCAAGAGGGGGCGGCGAAGGCTGAACGGGGGATGAACACCGCCTTCGGACAGGGTTCAGCCGGGGGCTCCTAAGGTGGCGACATTCCGGCGGCGATCCAGCCCGCCGGGCCTCTCCTGGAGACCCCGGTCATGCTCAAGACCCTTCTCGCCTCGTCGCTTCTCGTCGGCGCCCTGACGCTGCCCGCGCTCGCCGACAGCTATGACTACCGCCCGGTCGGCGGCTCCCGCTTCGGCTATCAGGAGACCGGCGGCCCCGGCTGGGACAATGGCCGCGGCCCCGGCTTCGAGGATCGCCGGGGCTACGAGGTCGCCCCGCCCGCGCGCTCCTGGCGCATGCCGCCCTGGCGCCTCGCCCGCGCCCTCGGCTGGCAGGGCTATCGCAACGTCCGCATCCTCGACCAGAAGCGCGACGTGACCATCGTCAGGGCCAGCGCCCGCGGCCGCGACCTCATCCTCGTCGTCGATGCCCGTTCGGGCGACGTGATCCGCCAGCGCCCGGCCGATGGCTGGCGCGGCGGCGGCTACGGCCCCGGCTGGGGCCGCTGACAACGGCGCCACCGGCCGCTATCCGCCCGCCCGCGGCCGGTGGACCGTGGCCGGCGGCGTCATCCCAAGACGCCGCCGGCCTTCCTGTCGTGACTGCCCCGTCCTTGCGCGAAGCGCCCGACCCTGCGCGAAGTCCTTGCCCCTTGCGGGACGGCGACCCGCCGCTATCCTCGCCAGCCTTGGTGCCGAGAGCGGCCGATCGAGGAACGGAGGCCGACCGCCCGATGCGCTTCATTTCCCTGCCCGACAATCCGATGCCGGAGGGTCTCGAGGCGCGCACGGTCACCGCCGGCGACGGTGTCCGGCTGCGCGCCGCGCTGGTGCGTCCCGCCGGGCAGCCACGCGGCACCGTGGCGCTCCTCCAGGGCCGCGCCGAGACGATCGAGAAATACTATGAGGTCATCGGCGAACTCGTCGCGCGCGGCTTTGTCGTCGCCGCTCTGGACTGGCGCGGGCAGGGCGGCTCGGATCGCGGCCTCGCCAATCCGCTCAAGGGCCATGTCGACGACTTCGCCGACTACGACCGCGACCTCGCCGCCTTCACGGCCTCGCTGCTGCGTGCCGAGACGCCGGAGCCACGCTTCGCGCTCGCCCATTCGACCGGGGCGCTGATCCTGCTTCGCGCCCTGCGCGGCCGGGACACGCCCTTCTCGCGCACTGTCCTGACGGCGCCGCTCATCGGCCTCGGGTCCATGAATCCACCCGGCTGGTTCGTCGACGGACTGTCGGGCCTCCTGACCGCGGCCGGTCTCGGCGATTTCTATCCGCCGGGCGCCTCGCTCGTCCGGGTCGAGGAGCGAAGCTTCGAGGGCAATCCGCTCACCGGCGATGCGCGGCGCTTCTCGCGCATGCTGGCCATCGTCCGCGATCGCCCCGACCTCGCCATCGGGCCGCCGACGATCGGCTGGCTCCATGCCGCCTGCGCGGCTATGCGCGAAGCCTCGAGGCCGGGCTTCGCCGCGGCCATCGCGACACCGGTCCTCGCGGTCAGCGCGGGCGCCGACCGGGTGGTGAAGCCTGTCGCGACCGAGCGGCTCATCCGCCGCATCCGCCTCGGTCGCCAGGTTGTCATCCGGGGCGCCCGGCACGAGATCCTGATGGAGCGCGACGACATCCGCTCCGCCTTCTGGGCTGCCTTCGACGCCTTCATCCCCGGCGCATGAGCAGTCGGCCTATTGTCCATTCGACTGATCGTCTATTCGGCTTACACCGATCATATGGCCAATAATCGATAAGGCGTGTATACTTGCTGGACTCTTCTCATTGAGATAGTTTGATTTTTCGATTTATGCTGCGATGCGGCATTGAATATGCGTCGCAATATAGTACGATGACCGCGGGCTGAGGGGTGTTACGGGCGGCCGGAGTGCCGGCCGGACTCATTGGAGAAACCATGATCCGTCTCGTAACGAGCGCGGTCGCTGTCTTCGCTTTCGCGTCGGCGGCCTCCGCTGCAACGCTCTCCGATGTCTCGGGATCCGTCCTCGTAGACAGCGGCCAGGGCTTCAAGAAGGTAAGCGCGACTTCCGACGTTCCCGTCGGCAGCCGCGTGATGGTGACCCGCGGCGGCAAGGCGATGCTCGCCTATGCCGACGGCTGCGAGAAGTCGCTGGCCGCCAACTCGATCACCACGGTGGTCGATTCGGGTGCCTGCGCGCAGTCGAGCCAGGTCGCGGCCCAGTCGGGCGGCGGTCTCGGTCTGACCCCGACCATGGTCATCGGTGGCGGCGTCGTCATTGGCGGCGCTGCGGCGATCATCATCGGTGCGTCGCAGGACAACGACACGCCATTCATTCCGGTCAGCCAGTAAGGCTCGACCGCAAGACGGATCTCCGCGCTGAGCGGAGATCCATCGTCTTTCAGGGATCGGTAGGTGGGCGGTGATCAGCTTGCCGCGCGGCAGGCGCGTGATCCGAGGCCGGCCTTCGCCGCCTCGTCAGCGTCCCTGTCGTTCCCGTCGGCGCTGGCGGAGGCGGGCGAGCGGTCCGGTCTCGATCGCTGCGGCGGACGCAAGGGGGCGCGATGCGCGCACATCCGGTCGAGAGGGCCGCAGCCTCCGTTCCGTCGTGCATTGACTGCAGAAGCGCTCATCGAACAGAGAAATCATCCCGCTCCGGCTGATTGCTCATGAGGGACTTTGAGGGTTTTCCCTGACACCCATCCTTGATAGCGCAGCGCAGTAGAGTACAGTTCGCCGCGTTATCCGGGGGAACGGACGTCTTGATCAGGCGGCCGTCATTGTTGGGGGAACTTATGATCCGTCTCGTAATGAGCTCGGCCGCGATAATCGCCTTTGTTTCGGCGGCTTCGGCGGCGACGCTTTCCGATGTCTCGGGATCCGTCTTGGTCGACAGCGGCAAGGGTTTCAGGAAGGTGAGTGCGGCTTCCGACGTCGCGGTCGGCAGCCGCGTGATGGTCACTCGCGGCGGCAAGGCGGTTCTCGCCTATGCCGACGGCTGCAAGAAGACGCTGGCCGCCAACTCGATCACCACGGTGGTCAAGTCGGATGCCTGCAAGCAGACCACGCAGGTTGCTGCGCAGTCTGGTGGCGACACGGTTTTTCGCAGCGGTTTCGGCGTCGTCGGTGGCGTTAGCAGTGGCCGTAGCGGTCGCTTGAACCTGACGACCGTGCTGACAGGCGGTGTCATTGTCGGCGCCATTGCGGTGCCTTTCATCAATAATGACAAAGACCGCCCGCTTATTCCGATCAGCCAGTAGAGCATGATCGCGACAAGGATCTCCGCGTCATGCGGAGATCCATCGCCTTGGGGATCAGCCGGCGAGCGCTTCCAGGATCCGCTCGTGCAGCCGGGCATCGCCCGAGGCGACGACACGGCCGCCGCCGGCCGCCGATCCGCCTTCCCAGTTGGTCACGCGCCCGCCGGCGCCTTCGATCACCGGGATCAGCGCGACGATATCGTAGGCCTGAAGGCCGGTCTCGACGACCGCGTCCATGAAGCCCGCCGCGACCATGCAATAGGCGTAGCAGTCATAGCCATAGCGGACGAGGCGCACCTGCTCCTCGACGCGCAGATAGGCATCGCGCTCGGCGCCCTTGAACAGGGCCGGCGTGGTGGTCGAGATCACGGCGTCGGCCAGCGCCGCGCAGGGCCGCGTCGCGAGCGGGCGCGGGCCGCCCGGGCCGGTATAGCGCGCGCTTCCCCCGTCGCCCGAGAAGCGCTCGCCCGTGAAGGGCTGTGCCATCATGCCGAGCGCCGGCCGGCCGTCGTCGAGCAGCCCGATCAGCGTGCCCCAGACCGGCAGGCCGGAAATGAAGGCCCGTGTGCCGTCGATCGGATCGAGCACCCAGACTTTCTCCGCGTCCAGCCGCTCGTTGCCGAACTCCTCTCCCATGATGCCATGCGCGGGATGAACCTCGTTGATGAGGGCGCGCATGGCCGCCTCGGCAGCGCGGTCGCCTGCCGTGACGGGATCGAAGCCGGTGGCGGCCTTGTTGTCGACCCGGCCGGCTGCCCGGAAATGCGGCATGATCGATTCGCTGGCAGCGTCGGCCAGCCGATCGAGGAAGGGAAGCAGGGCCGAAGGGGTCATCGAGGCGGTTCTCCGGGGCGCTGGGCCCAGTCTGCGGTGCGGCGGGGCGTCGCAGGCGATCGCAACGCAAGTCACTGATTCTCAAACATGATTTGGCGCCGTGCGGCACCAGCCGGCTTCGGAACGACCCCCGTCTCGGGATTTCCGCCGGGGTTCGCACAAATCACCGATTTTGGCTCTTGATCTTTTTGCACTGCACGGGCATTTTATTGCAATGCGGTAGCTCGATTGGCGTCGAGTTTCCGCTGCCCTCCTTGGGCGTTTCCTCCCTAGACTTGGGCCGCATCGCCTCGCGAGCGGCCCTTTTTCTTGTCCGGACCCGCCTGCGCCATCATTCGGCGGCGAGTGGCATCGGCCAGAGGCCTCCGTCCGGCATCTCGGACAATTCGCGCGCGAAGATGGCGAGGTCGGCCACGACCTGCGCGAAGCCGGCATTCGGCTGCAGACTGCGTTCGTTCATGTAGAGCGCCCGGTTGATCTCGATCTGCAGCGCGTGGATCCCTTCGGCCGGCCGGCCGTAATGTTCGGTGATGTGGCCGCCGGCATAGGGCTTGTTGCGCGCGACCGTGTAGCCGAGCCGAGACAGGATGGTGGCGGCGACATCGGCGATCTCCGGGGCGCAGCTCGCGCCGTAGCGGTCGCCGAGCACGAAATCGGCCCGCATCCGCCCCGGCGCGCTGCGCACCGAGGACGGCATCGAGTGGCAATCGACGAGGACCGCGAAGCCGAAGCGGCGGCGCGTCGCCTCGAGCAGGCCGGCGAGACGGTCGTGATAGGGCTTGTAGACGCTCTCGATCCGCTCCAGCGCGGCGTCGACCGGAAGCGGGCGATCATAGATCTCGACATTCTCCGACACGACCCGCGCGATCGTTCCGAGGCCGCCGGCGACGCGCATGGAGCGGACATTGGCATAGGGCGGCAGCACGCCGTCGAACATGCCGGGATCGAGCTCGTAGGGCTCGCGGTTCACGTCCAGCCAGGCACGGGGAAAATTGGCGCGCATCAGCGGCGCGCCGAGCCGCACGACCGACAGGAAGAGCTCGTCGACGAAGGTGTCCTCCGAGCGGCGGATGGCGCGCTCGTCGAGCCGCGAGGCGGCGAGGAAGTCGGCCGGATAGGACCGCCCGCTATGCGGCGAATCGAAGACGAACGGAATCCGCTGCTCGGCAGGGGCGATCACCTCGAAGGGCGGGAGGGGCGCGTCGAATGGGATGGGTCTGCTCCGCGGACGGGGAGGAGTCGTTGGCCGGACATGTTGCCAAAGCGGACGGGGTAAAGTCCACTGCCGCGAGAGGCGAGGCGCCCGACGGGCAGGCCCGAGGGAACGATTCATTCGATCTTTACCCGAAGCGCGGCTAGAATCGCGCGCGGGCGCTCCCGCCTCGATCTCGTGCCCCGCCATGGATTCCCGATGAACCGCATCCTTCTCGCCGAAGACGACAACGACATGCGCCGCTTTCTGGCCAAGGCGCTGCAGAACGCGGGTTACGACGTCGTTTCGTTCGACAATGGGCGCAGCGCATATGAGCGCATCCGCGAGGAGCCCTTCACGCTGCTCCTCACCGACATCGTGATGCCGGAGATGGACGGCATCGAACTCGCCCGTCGCGCGACCGAACTCGACCCCGACCTCAAGGTCATGTTCATCACCGGTTTCGCCGCCGTCGCGCTCAATCCCGATTCCAACGCGCCGCGCGAGGCCAAGGTGCTGTCGAAGCCCTTCCACCTGCGCGAGCTGGTGACGGAGGTCGAGCGCCTGCTCGCGGCCTGAGGGTTGTCAACAGCCCGCTTTCTTCGGGCTTGAACGGATCCGAACGATCCTCTATACCGCTCGCCACGCAGCCGGTCCCGCCCGGCAGCACTGACGGATGGGCGTGTAGCTCAGCGGGAGAGCACTACGTTGACATCGTAGGGGTCACAGGTTCAATCCCTGTCACGCCCACCATCCTTCCTCCGGACTGACTTCGATACCGATGAACGGCCCGCAAACGGGTGCCGGTTGTCGTCCCGACTCCTGCGGGCGGCCGTCTTCCCGGTCGTGGTGTCGGGCCTCTGGAACAAGCACGCCCTGGTGCGCGGATGGCTCGGTCAGCCCGGGTGCGGAAGCTGGTCCGCCGTCCCTTCCTCGCCGTTCCTCGCGCCCTCCGATGCCCCGGTCGCGGCACGGCGGCGCAGATTGTCGATGGCGCGCAGCCAGTGGTCCACCGGATGGCCCCAGAGCGGCGAGCCGTCCGCCTGCCAGAGGCCATAGGCTTCGGCGGCGATCTCATGGTCCTCGAATTCCGGCATCGAATCCTCCTCACACGCTGACGCCGAGGCGGTGTCGGCAGAGGCCACAACCAGCGGAGCGGCTCGCCGGTTCCTGCCGTTCGGCCGGAGGCGGCCTCCACACCGCCGGCGCCTCGACCGCGGCCCGCTCGGCGGCATCGCGCGACTGTCGATGCGCGGCCGCCCGTCGTCCTCAGCCGACCGCCTGGTCGGTCATGATCACGAAATCGCGGCCGGTGCGGCTGTCGGCCGAAAGCGGCAGGTCGACCGTGATCATGACGGCGCCCGGCGCGAGATTGTTCTGGATCGCCGCGATGATCGCCTGGTCGCCGCGGATGCGGGCGAGCGTGTCGGAAGGCGTCGATTCGACGTCGCGCGCGGTGCTGTCGTAGTAGCCGATGGTGCGCCAGACGAGCCGCTGGTCGTCGTCGCCGACCGGGCCGAGGACATAGACATGGTTGCCGAGCGGACGCTCGGGCTCGGCGATCGTCGCCTTGCCGGAGGCCACGACATGGCCGTCGCGCATGATGACGATGCTCTGTTCGGCGCTGGAGACGAGGATCGAGATCGCCGGCCCGGACGGCGTCGTCGTCTTCGGCGTCTTGGCAGGCCTCGCGGGCTTCGCCGATGTCGAGGCGACGGTCTGCAGCGTCGCCTTGGCATCGTCGGAGAGCACCAGCCCCGGATGCAGCACCGTGCCGGGATAGGTCGCGGCGTCGGCGATGATGACCGGCGTTCCCAGCGTCGTGACGCCGAACAGCCGCTCCGAGAAGGCGAGGGGCAGGCGCACGCAGCCATGCGAGGCCGGATAGCCCGGCAGATTGCCAGCATGCAGCGCGATGCCCGACCAGGTGAGGCGGTTCATGTTGGGCATCGGCGCGTTGTTGTAGGTGGACGAGCGGTGGTGCTTGTCCTTCTCGAGGATGGTGAAGACGCCGGTCGGCGTCTCGTGGCCGGGCTTGCCGGTCGAGCAGGTCGAGACGCCGATGCGCACCCCGTTTCGGTAGACATAGACGCGCTGGTCGGGGATCGAGACGACGATCGCGACCGGCCCGGCCGGCGCGCGCTCCGGATGCCAGGCGAAGGCGCCCGGCGCGAGCTCGTCCACCGCCACGACCTGCGGCTCGGCAGCGGCGCGCTGCGCCACCAGCCCGGCCACAAGCGCGCCCAAGCCGGCAAGCACCGTCCGGCGTCCCACGACTGCCACCACGACCGACCTCCCCCGTGCCGTCGGCCCGCGTCCTCGCGCCCGGCCGACGGCCTTATTCGCGGGCATGCGGCAGCCGTCGTCAAGACCGCAGGGCCCGGCCGGCTCGCGCGCTCAGCCGAAGGCGACGAAGCCGAGATTGATGGCCTCGATGCGCCGGCGCGAGCGGAGGAACACGCCGATGCCCTCGCGGGAGCCGCCGTCGTTGGTGTTGCCCTCGATCGTCACCAGCCGCCCGTCGATCACGTCGGCGACGAAGCCGGCATGGCCCGCGCCGCCGCCGGTATCGATGTAGAACACCATGCCGGGCGTCACCCCGGCCGGATCGCGCCGGGCCTCCGCCGCCGTCACGATCCGGGCCGCCGCGACGTCCCGCGCCTCGTTCCAGGAGGCGATGACGCCCGCCGTGCGCGGGGCGGGATTGTCGACGCCGAGCCGGCGCGCGGCCTGGCTGAAGCACCAGTAGACGAAGGCCATGCACCAGGGCTGGCCGAGAAGGCCGGCGCCGACGGCCGACAGATAGAGGTCGACCTCGGGACCCCGGTTCGAACCGGGCGGCTGCTCGCGCACGCCGACCTCGCCGCGGGCGACCGCCAGCGCCGCCGCCGCAAGGCCGCTCGCGGGAGACGCCGGCTCGTCAGCTCCGGCCGCGAGCGGGCGGAACAGCGCCCGCCACGTCCGCGGCCCCACGATGCCGTCGATCTCCAGCGGTTCTCCCGGAGCGTCCTCGGCGCGGGCCTGGAACAGGCGGACAGCCGAGGTGGTCCTGTCGCCATAGTCGCCGTCCGGCGCCCCGACCGCCGAAATGCCGAGCGCCAGCAGGCGGCGCTGGACGCGTTCCACGTCCGCGCCTCTCGAACCGTGCCTGAGGGCCTTGCCCGGATAGCGGGGCGGGTCGCGATTGGCATCGACGATGCCCGCGAGCGGAACGGCATGCGGTGTCGGCATCGATGCCGCCGGGTGCGGTGCGCGCCGGATTGCCGCCTGTTCGGACAAGCTGCTGTCTTCGTCCCGAAGCGGATCGCTCGGGGAAACCGATTTCGCCATCTCATGCTCCAGCGGATCACGCCGGCGGCGATCCTGACGGATCGCGAACGCCAGACCGACGATTACCAGCCTAGCAAAACAACCATAGGTTGCATATGGTGAGATCTGTGGGATAGAATCTTCGGCCCCGGGGCGCATCGATCACACCGACCGGTCGGCCGGGCCCGGGGAGGACAAGGCGGGTGTGCGCCGGCGCTCCGGCCGCCGCGAAACGGCCGCTCTTGTCGATGCGTGGGGAGGTGACCGGCGAGGACCGGGGCCACAAAAGAAAAACGCCCGCCGGGGAGGAGGTCGGCGGGCGTTCTCTAGGGAGGCGACGAGGCGAGGGAGGAGGTTCGCCGGTCGCCGTATCGCGGGGACGAGGGAGGAGGTTCGTCCCGGCGAAGCTGATAAACTCAGTAGCCTGCGGCGTTGCGCGCCACGCGGCCGATATCGGCGCGGTCGATCCCGAGATCGGCCAGCTCGCGCTGCGTCATGCGCGCCAGCTCACCATAGGTCTCGCGGTACTTCCGCCAGGTCTTGAAACCCTTGACGATGTTCATGTCGTCACCTGTCTCTCGTCCGTCCGCCGCAAGATCGATCAATCACGCGACGTTTGTTGACGAGGAATGTAGCGGCCATGCGCGGCGGTGAGCAGGGCCGATTTTCGCATGGCTGCCTTGCGCATGACGCAATGCAGCAAGCGTCGCGATAGCCATGATGCACCGCATCATGAACGAGGGCGTTCCGGCGAGCGCCTTGTCGCCGGAACGCCCGTCTGCTTGTCCGGGCGCTTTCCTTCACGCGAACCGATCCCGCCCTGCCTGAAGGCCGCTAGAAGCCGAGCGCGATTCCGTCCTTGCGATGATCGCTGGCGCCGAGAAGCGCGCCCGTCTCGTGATCGAGCGCGATCGCCTGGCAGCCGCCGATCGGATCGCCGGAACGGACGACGTCGTGGCCCATCGCCGCGAGCGCGTCGGCGGTCGCCTGGTCGATCGTGTTCTCGAGCGTCAGCGTGCCGTCGAAGGAGAAGCTGCGCGGAGCATCGGAGGCGGCCTGGAGCGCCTTGTCGCGATCGACGACCTCGGAGACGAAATGCGCATGGCCCGCCGCCTGGTACTGGCCGCCCATGACGCCGAACGACATCACGAGGCGATCGTCCTTCGTCAGCATCGCGGGGATGATGGTGTGCATCGGCCGTTTGCGCGGACCGATGGCGTTGGGATGATCCTCGTCGATGCGGAAGCTGGCGCCCCGGTTCTGCAGCACGACGCCCGATTGCGGCGCGTAGTGGCCGCTGCCGAAGGCCCAGAAGATCGAGTTGATCAGCGAGATGGCGTTGCGGTCGCGGTCGACGACGGTGAGATAGACCGTGTCCTTGTGCTCGGTCTCGTCGCGCGGCGCGGGGAGGGGGCCGGCGCGATCGAGGCGGATCGAGGCGCGCAGCGGAGCGATGCTCGCTTCGGAGAGCAGAGCCTCGACATCGATTGGCGCCACCTCGGGATCGCCGATGAGACGGTCACGCATCCCGTAGGCGATGCGGGCCGCCTCGGCATGGAGATGGATGCGCGTCGCGGCGTCGACCGCGCGTTCCGCGAGATCGAAGCCCTCTAGGATGCGCAGCATGATGAGCGCGGTGACGCCCTGGCCGTTGGGCGGGCATTCGTGCAGCCGGTAGCCGCGATAGGCGGCGCTGATCGGCGTCACATAGGTCGAGCTGTGGGCAGCGAAGTCGTCGCGGTCGAGCAGGCCGCCGCGATCGCCGAGGAGGGCGGCGATCTCCGCCGCGGCGGCGCCCTCGTAGAAGCCCGCCCGGCCCGCAGCGCCGATCTGGCGCAGCGTCGCGCCGAGCGCGGGGTGAGCCATCTTCTCGCCGGCCCTCGGCGCGCGGCCGTCGATCAGGAAGGCCGACATCGCGCCGTCATCATGCGACAGGCGCCCGGCATTGGCGGCCCAGTCATGCGCGACGCGCGGGGTCACGCGGTATCCCGTTTCGGCGGCGCGGATGGCGGGCGCCAGCACCACGGCCAGCGGCAGGCTGCCGTAATCCTCCGACAGGCGGCACCAGGCGTCGACCGCGCCGGGCACCGTCACCGCATGCACCGAGCGGTCGTGGATCACGTCGATGCCCTGGTCGCGGAACCATGAGATTTCGGCGGCGCGGGCCGTGCGTCCGGAGCCGTTGAGGGCGATCGGCATGCCGCCTTTCGGCGCGTAGAGGGCGAAGCAGTCGCCCCCGATGCCGGTCATCAGCGGATCGACGACGCATTGCATGGCGACGGCGGCGATCGCCCCGTCCACGGCATTGCCGCCGGCGCGCAGGATTTCCACCGCCGCCAGCGTCGCCGCCGGATGCGAGGTGGCGGCCATGCCCTCGTCGCCGATCGCCGTGGATGCGCCGGTGCGCACGAAGTCGCGGTCGGTCCTCATCGTCGTCTCCCTTATGCGTAATGGTCAGGCGCGAGCCGCGCCCGCTGCACGAAGAGCGGATCATGCAGGGGGATCAGCTCGCCGCCCGTCTCGCGGGCAATGGCGTTCAGCCGGCGGATGCTGGCGAGCGCGGCTGGATCGTCCATGCTTCCGCCGATCAGCTCGCGCTCGAAATTCTCGAGCAGGTCGGCGACGTCGCCGGTGAGGATCTTCACGCCGTCGCGTTCGAGATGGACGACGGCCGACTGGTGCCCCGGCTGGTGGCCGCGCGTCAGCACGAGGTCGAGCCCCGGCATCAGCGTGACGTCGCCCTCGACGATGTTCCACTTGAGAGACGGATCGGAATACTCGGCGAAGTTCAGCCGGCCGCGATCGGCCATGGCGGCCTCGTATTCCAGCTTCTGGATTGTGATCCGCGCATTGGGGAAATCGCGCAGATGGCCGGTGTGGTCGCCATGGGCATGGCTAAGCACGATCTCGGCGATGTCGCCGGGCGCGACGCCGAGGCCTTCGAGCTGGGTGAGCACCTCGTGCTCGGGCAGCACGACGGGCACGCCGGGAAAGGTCTTGTTGACATAGCGCGCGCGGGCGGCGACCGGGTCGGCGAGCCCGGCGCTGGAAAGGCCGGTGTCATACATGACATAGCCGCGCGCCGTCTCCATCAGGTAGCAGCAGATCGGCACGGCGAGCACGATATGCGGCTGCTCGCCGCGAATGCAGCCTGACTTGCGGATGATCTCGTAGCCCGCGAGCAGGATGAAGAGCTTGCGGATCTCGGTCGGGGGGGCGTCGGCCATGGTCCTCTCCTCAGGCGGGCATGCGCTCGGCGGCGCCGAGGGCGGCGAGACCGGCGCGGGCGATCTCGACATCTTCGTCGTCCGGCGCCGAGCCGATGCCGATGCCGCCGACGCAGACGCCGTCGATGACGATCGGCAGGCCGCCGGCCATGTTGGTGAGCCTTCCGTTCGAGGCGAGCGCCAGGCTCGTCGCGAGCTCGGCGTCGATCTCGGTGGTGGGCCGGCGATGCGAGGCGGCGCTCATCGCCTTGTGGGTGGCGGTCGTCACGGAGAGGAACTTCGCGTCGTCCATGCGGACGGCGGCGAGCAGGTTGCCGCCCTCGTCGACGATGACGACATTGACGTGCCAGCCGATCTCCTCAGCCTTGGCGACGGCAGCGGCCAGCGCCTTCAGCGCGGCGGCATGGGTGAGCTTGAGGCTCGGGCGGGTCACGGCATCGGTCATTCAAATCCCCGGATGGTCATTGCGCGCGGGCCGGGGCGATGCCCCGGTCCGCGCCGATCATGGCGAAGCGACGGATCACTTCAAAGGAATTCGGGATCGAACACGTCCTTGTAGGGGACGTCTTCCTTGATCATGCCCGCGATCGTGATGATGCTCAGCGTCTTCGCCCAGGCCTCCTCCGGCATCGCGCCGTCGCGCTGCCACAGATCGTTGGCCATGCCGCGATTGAGGATGGCGTCGAGGTCGGCCTTGGGCAGCGTCGGGAATTCCTCGGCCGCGATGGCGCGCATTTCGGCCTCGTCGGCGAAGGTGAGCTCGAGCGACCTCTTCGATGCCTCGACGACGGCCTTGGCGAGGCCCGGGTCCGACTTGATCAACGTCTCCGGCAGGTTGACCGTCGTCCAGGCGAAGAGCCCGAGTTCCTTCGGCATCGAGGAGAACGGCTCCTGCCAGATGCCCTGCTGGACGCCCTGGGTGATCGAAGGCTCGGACACCATGGCGAGGTCGGCATCGCCGTTCTTCATTGCCGCCACCGTGCCGGCATTGGTCGCGATCTCGACGAGGACGACGTCGGAACGCGGATCGAGCCCGTCGCGCTTCAGCAGATAGAGCAGGATCGAATAGCCGGTGCCGCCGCGCGTGCCGACCGCGATGCGCTTGCCCTTGACGTTGTCGGCGAAGGACTTGGCAGGGTCTGCCTCGACGCCGGTGCGGGCGACCATGAAGGAGTTGGCGCGGTTCGACAGCGCGACGACGGCGCGGACCGGCTTGCCGCCCTTCACATTGGCGAAGGCGATGTGCTCGGGGCCGCCGATATAGGCGTCGGCATTGCCCGACTGCACCGCCGACATCGCCTTGCCGCCGCCCTCGGAGGTGACGAGCTGGATATCGAGGCCTGCGTCTTTGTAGAAGCCCTTGCGGATGCCGATATAGAAGGGCAGCGAGTCGGCGGAATGACCGGGCTCGGTGACGACGAACTTGCGTGCCTGCGCGATGGCCGGCCGGGCGAGGCCGGTGAGACCGATGGCGCCGAGGCCGGCGGCGCCGGCGAGAACCTGACGACGATTGAACTTCACCATGGCATTCTTTTCCCTGTTGTTTGTCTGGAAGGTATCCGCGCGAAGAAAAGACGATCAGCTCAGATGGTCTTGATGTTCTGTCCCCTCGTGAATTTGCGTTCGAGCCAATTGACGGCGCCGTAGAGCACGATCGCCAGAAGTCCGAGGATGATGATGCCGACCCAGATCATCGCCATGTCGTAGGTCGAGCCCGCATACATGATGATCTTGCCGAGGCCGTACTGGGACGAGATGAATTCACCGGCGATGGCACCGGCGAGGGCGAGGCCGATATTGATGTTGAGCGATGACGTGATCCACGGCATGGCCGAGGGCACGACGATCTTGAAGAAGACGTCGCGCCGGCGGCCGCCCAGAGAGAGCGTCAGCTTGACGAGGTCGTCGTCGACGGCGCGGACGCCGGCATAGGCGGCGATGGCGGTGATCACCGCCGTGAAGGCGACGGCCAGCGCGATCTTGGAGCCGATGCCGATGCCGAAGATGAGGATCAGCAGCGGGCCGAGCGCGATCTTCGGGATGGCGTTGAAGACGACGATATAGGGCTGGACCACGGCGGCGGCGTTGATCGACCACCAGAGGCTGAGTCCGATCACGGCGCCCAGCGCCGAGCCGAGCAGGAAGCCGATGATCGTCGCCTCGAAGGTGAACCAGGTGTCGGTGAACAGCGTGCCTTCGCCGAGCGTGATGACGAAGGCCTCGTAGATGCGCGAGGGCGAGGACCAGAAGAACGGGTCGATCAGCCCGATCCGCGTCGAGAGTTCCCAGCCGCCGATCACGGCGATCGCGATCACGATCTGAAGCATCCAGACCGTGCCGCGACGCCAGGGCGTCTCGCGGGTGATGACGACGCCGGTGCGGCGCGGGCGGCGGCGGAGCGCGGCGGCGGGCGAAGCGGCGCTCGCCTTGGCACTCTCGGTCGCGATGATGGCGTCGTTCGACATGTCGATGAGCCTTTCAGTCATGCGGCCTCGCTTTCGGACGGTTCGCCGCCGGAGAAGAGCAGGTCGAGGCAGCGTTCCTTGGCGTGGATGAATTCCGGCGCCGTGACGACGTCGCGGCCGCGCGGGCGGGGCAGCGTCACGTGGAAGCGGTCCGCGATGCGGCCCGGCCGGGGCGAGAGGACGCAGATCTCGTCGGAAAGGAAGATCGCCTCGTCGACGTCATGGGTGACGAACAGCACGGTGCGCCCGAAGTCGCGCCAGAGCGTCAGCAGCCATTGCTGCATGCGGAAGCGGGTCTGCGCGTCGAGCGCCGCGAAGGGCTCGTCGAGCAGGATGACGTCGTTGTTGCAGAGGAGGGTGCGCAGCAGCGCCGCGCGCTGGCGCATGCCGCCCGACAGCGCCGCCGGGTAGTGCTTCTTGAAACGGCCGAGACCGTAGCGCTCCATCAACGGCTCGGCGACGGCCCGCGCCTCGCGTCGGTCCACGCCCTGGATCTCGAGTCCAAACACGACATTGTCGAGGATCGTCCGCCAGGGGAGGAGCAGGTCCTTCTGCAGCATGTAGGAGACGAGGCCGGCGCGGCCGGTGATGTCCTCTCCGTCGAGGACGACGCGGCCGGCGGTCGGCTGCAGCAAACCGGCCATTATGTTGAATAATGTTGATTTTCCGCAGCCCGATTGTCCGATCAGGCTGAAGAAACTGCCCGGCGCGACATCGATCGAGATGTTCTCGATCGCCTTGACGGGCGGCGCGCCGCCGGCGGTCCTGAACTCATGGGAGAGGCCGTCGAGCCGAAGTTTCGGCGTGCGTCCCTCCGGGTTGGCTGATGCTGTCACGCGTGTCCCTCCTCTTTCGAAATCGGGGCTCGTGGAAGGCATGCGCACGGAGCGGGGGCGGCTGCTCCCGGTGCGGCGCGCATCTGTGGCAACGAAATGATGGCTTGTGACATCACGGCACCCACGGATCCCCTGCGGGTCGGGCCGAAGCCGTTCCCCGCGTTGTGAGATCTCCCGGGTTTTTATCCCGCCGTGCATCGGTGCGGATTTCTCCCGCCCCGACTGCAGCTCTCGGTCCTGCGCGGCCTTCGATGAGGCCGCCGGATCCCTAGCCACCAAGCTCGGCAAGGAAGACGCAAGCACCGTGCCAGTCGCCCGTCGGCTGAAAGCGCGGCTTTCGCATACTGTCGGTACACCGGAATCGCCTCCCGTCTGACCGTGAAGGAATCCGGATAGTCAGGAGGGGGTGAATGTTCGGCGGCGACAGAAAGCCTGTGCCCGGCCGCGCATCGATGTCGAAAAGGCCTGTTGCGGCAGCAGTTTGCGCCAGATCTCGGCAGATCGCGATCGATCCGCCGATTGGCTGGCGCGACTGCATATCGATTGGGCAATCCGTCGGTCGGCAACAAAAAAGCCGCGCCGCGGTCCGCTTGCTGCGGCCGCGGCGCGGCTCGTGGTCGCGATGAGCCGATGGCTCAGCGGAAGGCGGCGATCTTCTCCATGAGGCTTTCCACCTTGGCGCGCTGCACCTTGCCGCCATGCATGCGGCCGTTGTCCTTGAACCATGAGCCGACCACCGCGCCGTCGGCGACACGCATCACCTCGGCGACATTGTCGGGAGTCAGGCCACTGCCGACGATCACCGGCAGCGAGGATCCGGCCTTGATCTGTTCGACCTCGCCGACCGGTGTGGCGTCGCCTGTCCGGTTGCCGGTCGCGATCAGGATCTCGGCGCCGAAGAACTCGGCGTCGCGCGCCTGCTCGGCGACGGGCCGGTCGCCGACGATGGCGTGGCTGCCATGCTTCACATGCACGTCGGCGAGCACAGCGATGTCGTCGGCGTCCAGAAGCTGCCGGTAGCGCAGCGCCTCGGCGGCCGCGCCCTCGACGAAGCCCTCATTGGCCACATAGGCATTGGCCCACTGGTTGACGCGGATGAACTGCGCGCCGGAGGCCCGGGCGCAGGCGAGCGAGGCCTTGGCTGCGTTGGCGACGATGTTGAAGCCGAGCGGTAAGCGGCATTCCCGGCGAATGCGCTCGCCGATCACCGACATCGTGCCGACCGTCTCGTAGCCGATCAGCTCGGGCTTCAGGAATGGGATATCGCCCGCATTTTCGAGCAGCAGCGCATCGACACCGCCTGCCTCGAGCAGCAGCGCCTCCTCGACCGCTGCGTCATAGACGGTCGAAAGCGAACGGCCGCGGAAGCCGGGCGATCCCGGCAGGGGCAGCACATGCACCATGGCGATGATCGGCTTGCGCACGCCGAAGAGCTGGTCGAGCCGGCTGGCGGGCGACTGGCCGGACTGGGACTGGAGGGGTTGAGTCTGCATGGGCGTTTCCTCGGTCATTCCGTCCGCTCGATGCCCCAGATGCGGGCGGCATTGCGCCAGAGGACCTTTTCGAGGTCCTCGTCGGAAAGGCCGATCACCTTCAGCTTCATCTGTTCGACGGCGGGAGATTGGTAGGGAACGTCGGAGCCGTAGAGCAGGCGGTCGGCCGAAACGTTCTTGACGAACGTCATGATGTCGAAGGGATAGGCCTGCGACATGTCCACGACGATGTTCGGATATTCCTGTGCGGCGAGGATCGCCTCCCACAGGAAGGTGTGCATGCCGATATGCGCGAGCTGGAAAGTCACCTTCGGATAGGCCTTGGCGGCCTGGGCCTGGAGATAGGGCAGGTCGCGCGGCGCATCGCCGGAATGCATCAGCACCGTGAGGCCGTATTCTTCGCACTTGTCGAGCAGCGGACCCATGATCCGCATATCGTTCGGGCGGTAGAAGTCGTAGCCGGCGACGAGCTTCACGCCGCGGCAGTTCCACTCGCCGACATAACGGTCGATCAGGCCCTGCGTGTGCTCCTTGCCGAAGGTCGGATCGATGCGGGCGACACCGACGATGCGATCCGGATAGCGCAGCGCCGCGACGCCGACTTCGGCATTGGCCTTGTCGTAATCGGCATCCCAGGGCGGACTCATGCGCCGGTCATGCGGGAAGAGCACGCCATGCGAGGCGTCCTGCTCGTCGAGCAGGCGAATGACGCTTTCCGGCTCGCCATGGACCAGATAGGGCACGCAGGTGCTGGCCGCGACATTGCGATCGGTGCCGTAGTGCATATGCGCGTCGATGACTCTCACGACGGGAGATCCTTTCCGAAGGCGGCGCGGTAGCGGTCCGCGGCGGCGGTGAAGCTCGGGAGATTGGTCTGGCAGCCCCAGGCTTCGACGACGAAGCTGGCGACCGCGGCCGCGAAGCCGCCGACGACCGGGATCGGCCAGCCCTTCAGCCACCCGACGAGGCTCGCGGCGACGAAGCTGTCGCCCGCACCGGTCGAATCGACGAAGTGCTCGGCGGCGACGGCGGGAACATGCGTCTCGCCTTCGGCGGTGAACCAGCGGCTGCCGGTGTCTCCGCCGGTGACGACGACGAGGCGTGGGCCATGGGCGAGGATGCCGGCGGGGTTCGCGCATCCGAGCGCCGCCATCAGCGCCGCGCTCTCGCCGCGCGACAGGAAGAGGAGATCGCAGGCGGCGAGGAAGCGGCCGGCCTTGTCGCCGGCGGTGGCGACCATGCCGTTGATGGCGGTGGTGAGGCTGGCCGCTTTCGCATGCTCGATGGCGGCGAGGGTATAGGGGCTGAAGGCCTCGCTGACGACGAGCGCGCGGGCGCGGTCGATCTCGGCGAGCGGCGCCTTCCAGTCGTCCTGCCGCTCGGCGACGCCGAGATGGGAGACGCAGAAGCCGCGATTTTCGGCATCGAAGAAGTTGAAGCTGTGGCCGGAGCGAGCCGCCGGAACGAGCGCCGTGCCGGCGAGGTCTACGTCGAGCGCCTCCAGATGGGCTGCGTAGCCGGAGGAGACGAAGTCGTCGCCGACCACCATGCCGAGGCCGGTGCGGCAGCCGAGCTTCGCCGCGACCGCCGCGATATTGGCGCTGCAATCGCCGAAATGGACCTTCTCCATCTCCTCGATCGGCATGGCGAGCGGCAATGTCTCGCCTTCCTGCGGCAGCCGCTCCATGCGCAGAAGATGGTCGAAGATCGTCCAGGAACCGATCGAGTAGAGGTCGAGGCTCATTTCACAGCTCCGAGCGTGAGGCCGCGCGTGATCTGGCGCTGGAAGAGAATGGCGGCGACCATGCCGGGCAGCGCCGAGACCATCGCGGAGGCGGCCATCAGGCCCCACTTGATCTGGTCGAAGGTCATGGATTGCAGGATGCCCATGGTCACCGGGCGCGTGGCGCCGCCGGCCAGCACGAGGCCGAAGATCAGGTTGTTCCACGAGAAGATGAAGGCGATAATCATCGCGCTCGCAATGCCCGGCCGGGCGATCGGAACGACGATCGAGACGAGAATGCGCAGCACATTGGCGCCGTCGACCCGCGCGGCTTCCTCGATTTCGTGCGGAATGTCGCGGAAGAACGACGCGAGGATCAGCACCGAGAGCGGCAGCGTGATCAGCTGGTGCACCAGGATCATGCCGGCATAGGTGTCGTAGAGACCGGTGCGGGTGTAGATCACGTAGAGCGGCAGGATGATCGAGAGTTCGGGCGCGAAGCGGAAGGAGAGGAATGTGAACTGGATGTTCCGTGCGCCGCCCGTCCGCCGCCGCGCCAGCGCATAGGCTGCCGGCACCGCGAGCACGATCGAGACGAGAACCGCGCCGCCGGAAATGATCACCGAATTCATGAGGAAGCGCAGCAGGTCGGGAATCTCGCCGGCCGCCCGCTCCGCCTCGCCGCCGAAGAGGACCTCGACATAGTTCTCCAGCGTCGGGGTGAAGAGGAAGCGGGGCGGATAGGCGATGATGTCGCCGAAGCTCTTCAGCGACATCAGGAAGATCCAGACGATCGGGAAGAGCACGAAGAAGGCGAAGGCGACATAGCCGAGCGCGAGCAGCGCATGACCACGCAGCGCGCGGAGGCTCAGGTCAGCGGGCATAGCGGCGCGCCTCCTGCCTTTGCCAGAGGGCGAGCAGCGTCCCCGAGATCGCGTAGCAGAGCGCCCAGAGCACGAAGACGATGGCCATCGCGCGGCCGAGATTCGACCAGCGATAGGCCTCCTCATAAGCCATGACATGAAGCGTGCGTGTGGCGTTGAGCGGTCCGCCACGCGTCGTCGCATAGATGATCTCGAGCGATTTCAGCGCGTCGGAGACGCGGAACAGCGCGACCAGCAGCACATAGGGTCCGAGCAGCGGCAGCTTGATGCGCCGCACGATCTGCCAGGGCGAGGCGCCGTCGACGCGCGCCGCTTCCGTCAGTTCGACGGAGATCGATTGCAGGCCGGCGAGCAGGATGATGGCGGCGAGCGGCGTGAACAGCCAGGTATCGATCAGCACCACCGAGATCATCGCCGTCGCAGGATTGGCGAGCCATGGCTGCGGATCGATGCCCAGGAAGGAGAGCAGATAGTTCAGCACGCCCTGCTGCGGCTGCATCATCGTCTTCCACATGAGGCCGGCCACCACCGGGGGGATCAGCAGCGGCAGCACCAGTACCGACCGGAAGAAGGACTGGAGGCGTCCGGGGACATCGAGGAGCAGCGCGAAGGCGAGGCCGAGCGGCAACTGGATGGCGACGACGAGCGCCGTGTAGCTCAGCGTGTTGCCGAGCGCCGTCCAGAACAGCGGCGTCCCGGCGAGGCGCACGAAGTTGGCAAAGCCCACGAAGCGCGTGCCGCCGGCGGCATAGAGCTTCTGGTCCGTCAGGCTCGTATAGAGCCCTGACAGGAACGGATAGAGCGACAGGAAGAGGAGGATCAGGGCCGGCGCCAGCAGGAGAAGGAAGGTGCCTCGGGCGAGGCCGTTCTCCGAGGCGTCTTTGCGGCGCGGGGGCATGGAAAGGCTCATCACAGTCGGTGGCGAGCGGACGGCGGCGTGGGCACCGCCGTCCCTCTCCTCGTCGTCAGGGTGCGATCATCGCCTGGATGTCGTCCTGAGCGGCGCAAAGATTGGTCTTCACGTCACCCTGGCCGAAATAGGACTGCTGGATGGCTTCGGCCCAGCGGTCGAGCATGCGGGTGAGCTCGGGATGCGGCGGGAAGCGGAGGGCGGCCACCTCTGCCTCGGTCTTCGCAGCGGCGACATACTGGCCGGGGGTCTCGCCCCAGCTCTCCATCAGCGCCGTGACCTTCGGATCGTCCCAGACCGACTTGCGCACCGGGTTCATGTTGCCGGCGAGCGCCGTCTTGACCGAAACATCCTTCGACGTGACCCATTCGAGGAACAGCCAGGCGGCGGTCTTGTTCTTCGCGGCCGAATTCATCGACAGCGACCAGATCCAGGCCGCCGCGGCGCGCTTGCCGTCGGGGCCGAGCGGCGTCGGTGCATAACCGACATCGTCGGAAATGCTCGACTGCTTGGGATCCTCATAGACCGGCGCGAAGAGGTTGGCCTCGTTGAAGGACATGATGTACTGCCCCGAGGCGAAGCCCTGCATGGCCTGGTCCCAGGTGAAGGCGCCGGCGTCGGGCGGCGAGGCCTTCTTGATCAGCGTGATGAAGTCCTCGGTCGCCTGGATGCTCGCGGGCGAGCAGATCTGCAGCTTGCCGTCGGCATCGAGCATCTCGACGCCATAGGACTGGAGCATGGTCCCGAAGGTGAGGTAGGGCAGGTCCCAGTAGTGGTCGAAGCGGGTGATGATGCCGTTGACCGGGCCGTTGGGGCCGTCGGTCTTCAGCTTGTCGGCCATCGCCAGCAGTTCGGCATAGGTCTTCGGGACCTCGAGACCGAGCTTCTTCATGAGGCTCGGACGATAGGCGAGCTGGTAGCTCTCGAAATTGATCGGCAGCGCCCAGAGCTTGCCCTCGCCGACGCCCTTCAGCGGCTCCAGCGTCCAGCGGCCGGAGGCGAGGACGCCGGGGATGAAGTCGGCGAGGTCATAGTCGGCGGCCGTCAGCTTCGGATCAGCGATATAGTCGTCGAGCGGCTCCAGCCAGCCACCGGTCGCGTATTGCCAATTGTTCAGCGGGGAGGTCATGAAGACGTCGTAGCTGCCCGTCTTCGACGAGAGATCGGCGAGCAGCTTCTCGAAGCCCGGCTGTTCGGCGAGTTCCTCGAAGGTGACCTTGATCCCGGTCTTCTCGGTGAATTCCGGGAGGAGCGGCTTCAGGCTGTCGACGAAGGGATGCGAGATCAGCAGAAGATTGATGGTGCTGCCTTCGGCGGCGCGCCAGTTCGTCTCGGCGGCGGCGGGGAGAGGCGCGAGCGCGGTGGAGGCCGCGAGCGCCGCCGCGAACAGTCCGCCGGCGATGAGGTTGGGGCGAGGCGCCCCGGCTTTCAGTTGCATGGAAGAACCCTTCTGGAACGATGTTCTCATGCGGCGCACCGCCGGGCTTAGCGCCTCATGTCGGCAGCCGGTCTTGTCCGGTCATGGACCCGCCCGATCTCGGGCTTGCACTTTCGTGCGACGTTGGCACAAATGAGTGCACCACGCTGTCGCCCACCCGTCAACACCTTTGTGCGGCGACTGCACGAAAGTTCGACTGAAGCGAGTTCTGATCCGATGGCGCAGACCGAGGAAGACCTGCTGGTGCAGCTGGCCTGGCTCTACTACGTGGCCAACCTCAACCAGGAAGAGATCGCAGCGCGTGTCGGCGTTTCGCGCTTCAAGATCAACCGCCTGCTGGCGCGGGCGCGAGAGACCGGAATTGTCCGCATCTCGATCGACCACGCAACCGTCGCGACGCTGGAACTCGGGGAGGCGATTGCGCGGCGCTTCGGGCTCATCGAGTGCATCGTGACGCCGGCGACCGGGCCGCTCGGCGATCCGGCAAGCGAGGAGGCCGCCGCACGGCGCGCGGTCGGCATCGCCGCCGCGGCCTTCCTCACCCGCCGGCTGGAGGAGGCGGAGCGCCTCGTCGTCGGCCTCGCCTGGGGCCGGACGATTGCCGCGCTGGTCGAGGCGATGCCGAGCCTTCGGAAGGCGGAGGCGCGCTTCGTCTCGCTGATGGGATCGCTGTCGCGAACGGCGCGCACCAATCCGTTCGACTGCGTGCAGGCGCTGGCGCAACGCTGCGGCGGCGAGGCCTATCTGCTCCCCGCGCCGTTCATCGCCGACAGCAAGGCGGATTACGACGTCATCATGAGCCAGAAGCTCGTGCAAGAGAGCCTGGCGCTGGCGCGCCAGTCCGACCTGATCGTGGCGAGCTTCGGCGATGCGTCCGAAAATTCCTTCATCTCCACGCACGACCTCGTGCACCGCGAGGAGATCGAGCAATTGACCCGCGACGGGGCGGTGGCCGACATGCTCGGCAAGTTCTTCGATCGTGACGGCCGGATCGTCGACAGCCCGCTCAATGCCCGCACGCCCGGGATCGGCGCCGAGGACATGCGGGCGCGGGAGATCGTGCTGCTCGGCGCCGGCCGCAGCAAGGGCGAGGCCCTCGCCGCGCTGCTGCGCTCGGGCCTCGTCACGCGCCTCATCGTCGACGGCGACCTCGCGGAGGAGGTCGCCGCGCGCGCGTGAGGGCGGCGACCTTTGGTCAGATCACCTCGAGATAGTCGCGGTCCGGCAGCGCCGGGAAGGGCGCGTGTGGCAGCGTCTGGTACCAGAAGGCGACGGACGCGATGTCGTCCTGCAGCGGCAGGTAGCGGCGGTCCTTCTTCTCGGTGCGCCAGCCGAGCGCCTGGATGGTGACGCGCAGGTCCTGCTCGAAACGGATCGGATCCATGACGTGCCAGCGATACATGCCGAAGCGCTGTTGGCTGCGATAGGTCCCGTCGGGGCGCAGAACCTGCGGCAGCCCGGCATAGGGGGTCGTGAACTCGCGATAGGCACTCGTCATGGTCGGGTCGATGACGCCGCCGTCGAAGTTGTAGGCGCCGCAGAAATAGTCCTCGGTGCCGGTGCCGCAGATCGTGGGGTAGTCGCGGTCGCCGTCCATGAAGAACTTGATCTCGCCTTCTCCCCACCAGCCGGCATTGTTGACGCCCCAGGCCATGTAGGTGCCGACATACTGGCCGCGGCCCTTCACGCCTTCGAGGATCGTGTAGTCGGTGCCGAAGGGCAGCGGGTTGGTGCGGCGGAACTGGGCGTGGAAGTAGGCGACGTCGTCCGGCACTTCGGTCAGCGTGTAGTTGATCTGGTAGTAGACGATCGCGTGATCGTCGGGGTCGCGGTTTTCCAGCGTGATCCGGCAGTGGCGGCGGAAGGGCATCTCCCAGTAGCAGTTGAAGGCGCGGCCGGGATTGACGCAGACGGCGAGCGAGGAGACCTGCGCATACTGGTTCCAGCCGGAGCAGAAGAAGTCGCCGAGTGGCGCCTCGACCGACGGATTCTCCTGGCCATCCCAATAGATGCGGAGGATGAGGTCCCGCCAGCGCACATTGGCCGGGGTGAGCCAGATCTGCTGGATGGCGCCCGACCCCTCGATCTCGGCGATGGTCCTGAGCTCGCCGGCTTCCATGCGGATCGAAGGCGACACTTTCCACCCGCGGCCCGAGCCGTCGGCGCCGAGGCCGCGCGCGCAGGAGGCGCCGGTGCCCTCCGTCGCCATGCCGCCCTTGCCTTTGGCGCCGTCGAAATTCTCGGGGCTGATGGAGCGCGTGACGGCGCGCGACAGCCGCGCCAGATTGCCCATATGCATGCCGAGGCCGGAGAATTCAGCCATGAAGATACCTCCCGGAGTGACGTGACGACAGCGCCGGCGGCCTTTACTTGAGGCCGCTCGTCTTGATGGATTCCATGATCTGGCGCTGGAAGATGATGAAGACGATCACGGTGGGCAGCGCCACGACCGTCGAGGCGGCCATGATGTAGTTCCAGGATGCGGTGTACTGTCCCTGGAAGCTCGCCACCGCCACCTGCACGACCCTCAGATTCTCGTCGCTGGTGATGGTCAGCGGCCAGAGAAACGCGTTCCAGTTGGCCAGGAAGAAGAGGATCGCCAGCGCGGCCAGCATCGGGCGCGACAGTGGCAGGATGATCGACCAATAGATGCGCCAGTAGCCCGCACCGTCGATGACCGCCGCCTCCTCGATCTCGCGAGGCACGTTCAGATAGAACTGGCGCAGGAGGAAGATGCCGAAGGCGTTGAAGATCGAGGGGATGATCAGCCCGGCATAGGAATTGAGCAGCCCAAGAGCCTTCACGAGGATGAAGAGCGGCACGATGATGACCGGCAGCGAGACCAGGAAGGTCGAGAACATCGCGAGGAAGATCGCGTCGCGGCCGGGAAAGCGCAGCCTCGCCAGCGCATAGCCGGCCATGGAGTGGAAGAACAGCGCGACGACCGTCACCGTGGTCGCGACGAAGAACGTATTCCAGAGATAGCGCAGGAAATTCACCTGCGTGAACACATAGGTCAGATTGGCGAGCGTCGGCTTCTCCGGAATGAGGTTCATCGTGAACATCTCATTCTGGTTCTTGAACGTCACCGACAGCATGAAGAGCAGCGGCGCGACGGTCGCCAGCGCGAGCACGAGCTTCGCCAGCCCAAGGACAGCTGGGACCGCGCGGTAGAGCGATGGCGGCTCGGCGGCGCTCGTGCGGGAGAGAGCGGCGTCAGTCATAGTTGAACCGTCCTCCGCGCGTCAGCACGAACAGAAGCAGCGTCATCGCCATCAGGAGCAGGACCAGGAACGAGGCCATCGCGGCGGCATAGCCGTATTCGTTGTACTGGAAGGCCTGCTGGTAGATGTAATAGATGGCGAGCGAAGTCGAATTGGCCGGCCCGCCCTTGGTCATCACATAGATGAGGTCGAAGGCCTGGCCGCCGGCGACTGCGGCGACGGTCGAGACCAGGAGCACGAAGAAGCTGGTCGGCCGCAGCAACGGCAGCGTGATGTGGCGGAGCTGCGCGAAATAGCCGGCGCCGTCCATGCGCGCCGCCTCGTAATATTCCTTGGGGATGTCCTGCAGACCGCCGAGGAAGATGAGCATGTAGAAGCCCATCAGGAACCAGACGCTGACGACCACGACCGAGACGAGCGCAAGGTCGGGATCGCCCAGCCAAGAGAGGCCGCCGAGGCCGAGGAAGCCGGTCATTTTCGGCACGAAGCCGATCTTGTCGACGAGCAGCACCTGCCAGACGAGCGCTACGACGACGAGGCTCACCATCTGCGGCAGGAAGAACATCGAGCGGATGACGGCGTTGAGCGCCGATCCCTTCTGCACCATCAGCGCCAGCGCCAGCCCGACGATATAAAGGCTCGGCACCAGCATCAGGACATAGGCGAGCGTGACCTTGAGGCTCTGCAGAAAGAGCGGGTCGACGAACATGCGGCGGTAATTGGCGAGCCCCGAGAACTGGAAGCCGCCGAACCCGTCGAGCGTGAAGAAGCCGAGCCCGAGCGCGAGCAGCATCGGCAATCCGGCGAAGATGAAGAGCCCAATGGCGTCGGGCGCGACGAACAGATAGCCGGCGACCCATTCGCGGTGCCGGGCCGAGAGGCGGAAACCGGCGGCCTTTCGGGCCGCCGGGGTGGAGGATGGACGCGACATCGCCTCGGACATTGCGGACGCGGACCCGATCAGAGGATCGGGGCGCCGGAATAGCCCGCGAGGAAGCCGTCGAGCTGCGCGGAGGCCTGCTCGGCCACCTTGGCCGGGTCCTGGCCGTTGAGCTGCGTCGCCTGGATCGCGTCGGAGATGATCTTGTAGACCTGCGGCGGAACGCGGGGCTCGGCGCGGGTGCCGGGATAGATCTCCTGGCTGAACACCTTCATCATGCCCTCGTTGAAGGCGGCGGCGCCCTTCTCGAGCGCCGACTGGCGCGGCGGCATGTCGCTCTTGGCGACCGTGCACCAGTCGACGACGCGCTGGATCGAATCCGGCGCCATCGAGCCGAGCGCCCAGGCGCAGAACTTCGAGGCAGCTTCCACCTGCTTGCCGCGGGCATTGGCGACGAAGGCCCAGCCGCCGCCGACCGTCACATATTTGCCGCCGGCCGGCTGCGGCAGCTTGAAGATGCCGTATTTGAAGTCGGGCGCACCCTCGCGCAGCGCCGCGATCGCCCAGATGCCGACATTCTGCATCGCGCAATAGCCGGAGCCGAGATTGGGGACCACGTCCCAGCCGCCGCCGCCGAGCGGCTTGCGCGGCGCGGCGCCGGAATTGACCGCATCCTGCCAGAGCTTCAGCGCCTGCACGGTGCCGGGCGAATTGAAGGCGCTCTTGCCTTCGGACGTCTGGAAGTCGCCGCCGCCCTGCCACATGAAGGGATACCAGGTGAAGTTCTGGTAGTAGCCCGGCTGGGTCTCGAACAGGACGCCGAAACGGTCGCTCGTCGTCAGCTTCTTCGCGACCTCAAGCAGCTGGTCCCAGGTCTTCGGAACGTCGTTCTCGTTGAGGCCGGCATCCTCGAAAGCCTTGATGCTGTAATACATGGCCATCGGCTCGACTTCCATGGGGATGCCATAGATCTTGCCGTCGACCTTGCGGTTGGCGATGACGCTTTCGGGGAAGTCCTTCTGCGCCGCCTCGTCGATATAGGGCGTCAGGTCGGCGAGCACGCCGCCATTGTAATAGCGCAGGAAATCGCCGGGCGAGATGATGAAGAGGTCGGGTCCGCCGCCGGACGCGAACGCCGTCTGCAGCTTGGAGCCGTTCATGTACTCGTTGTTCGGCACATAGACGAGCTCGACCTTGACCTCGTTCTGATCGTTCCAGGACTTCACCATCTGCTCGAACCACGTGACCTGTGATCCGACGGTGCCGCCCGGGGCATAGAACTGCCAGAACTTCAGCGTCTCAGCGGCGTAGGCGCGCGAGACATAGGGGGCCGAGAGCGCGGCGCCGCCGATGAGCGCTGCGCCGCCGGCGAGGACCGAGCGGCGGGACGGCAGCAGGAGCCGGCTGGATCCGGCATTGGCGGAGCCGGAGATGCGAGGCATATCGTCGTTGGACAAGGCGTCATTCCTCCATGGGGCCGCCGGTTCTTGTGCCGGTCGTGCCAGGGCTGAAACATTTCAGGCGAAACTAGGTCAGAAGGGCTTTCCTATTTTCCGTCGCTTGGCAATCATACGACTTTTCATGGCATTAGGATGGGGTGAGCCCTTCCGAAACGTTTCAGCGATGTCTATCATGACAGCCCGAACCTGACAAGGAGTGACCGTCAATTGACGACCCTGCGCGACGTCGCCCGCCATGCCGGCGTGTCGATCGGTTCCGTATCCACGGTGCTGAACAACACCGCGCCGGTCAGTCCGGCGCTGAGGGCCAAGGTGTTGAAGGCGGTCGAGGAGCTCCGCTATGTGCCCGACGCGGTGGCGCGCAGCCTCAAGACGGGCCGCTCACGCACGATCGGACTGATCGTGCCCGACATCACCAATCCGCATTTCTCGGCAGTCGCGAGCGCCATCGAGATAGCCTGCGACGCACGGGGCTATGCGCTTCTCCTCTGCAACACCACCGACAGTCCGGCGAAGGAGTTGCGCGACCTGCATCTGATGCGGCGGCAGCGCGTCGATGGCGTCATCCTCGTCCCGAGCGGATCGGGCGAGGCCTATGTCGCCGAGCTTTCGCGCGCGGCAACCATGCCGGTCGTGCTCATAGACCGGACCTTGGGGGGCTTCGACGCCGACGCCGTGGTGCTCGACAACCGCGCCGCCAGCTACGGCATCGTCGACTATCTTGTGCGGGCGGGGCATCGGCGGATCGGCATCGTGACCGGCCCCAGCTCGATGTCGATCGCCGAGGAACGGCTCGCCGGATATCGACAGGCGCTGGCCGAACACGCGATCGACTACCACGACGATCTCGTCGCCCGTGGCGCTTATCAGCCCGAGCCCGACTATCGTGCGACGACAATGCTGCTCGCGCGGCGGCCGCGGCCGACGGCAATTGTTTCGACCAGCAACCACACGATGATCGGCGTCATGAAGGCGCTCTCCGACCAGGGGTTCCGCTGCCCGGAGGACATCTCGGTCGCCTCGATCGACGACGTGGTCTGGGCGACGGCCTTCTCGCCGAAGATGACGGTAATGGCCCAGCCGATCGTCGAAATGACCGAGTTGGCGGCCGAGCGGCTGTTCGGCCGCCTCGCCGGGGCTATCGCCGGCCCCGGAACGGTTCTGGTGGCGCAGCCCGCACTGAAGGTCCGAGAGTCGAGCCGCCCTCTGACGGACTGATGCCCACTGCAATGCGCGCCCGGCATCGGGTCAATCCGGCGGCCAGTGCGGGCTCAATCGAATGGTTGTGTAGAGTCAAAAACTCTATACTCCATAGAGATCAAAATGTATTTGTGCGTAACAATTTGATTTGTTGCATTGCAGCATATGATGTGCATTGCAGCATTGTATGTCTTCGTTTGCCTTTATTAAACGGCGCGTCTCGCTAGACTCTGTGATCAGATTGCCGCATTAACTCTCTTACATCCTCCTTTCGGAGGATGGGCTCGCATAATCCTAAAGTGTCGATATGTGGTCGCGCAGCGCGGGTTGATAAATCGCGACATTTCGCCTAAGTTGTAAGTATAAGGTAAACCAAGGCACTGCGGATCCATAAGTCGCTTGGATTTTTCAGCGCTAATCAATTTTCGGGGGGCGACGGCAGAGCGGTGTAGCAGGGGAGATACGCTAAATGCCTATCAGTGGACAGGACACCATCCCGAAACAAAACGGGATGATAGCGGGTCGGTCGGGGGCTCCGACATCGGGCGATGGTGACGTTTTTACTTCCAGGATACTGGCCCAAACCCGAGAGAGCATCTCGATCCTCGACGAGAATGCGTTCGCGCGGGACTGCCTGGCGCGATGTCTGCGTGAGATCGAACAACACTACGAAATCAAGTCGTTCAACGGTGTAGCCCAGTGGGGCGAGGCGAGACGGTCGGACGAGACGGCCATCGTTCTCCTCTGTGCTTCGGGCGCGAAGGCGACGGAACTGGCCATTCACAGGGATCTCGCCACCGTCAGATCGATCGATCCCGATGCGCTTTGCATCGTCATGTCGGACAATGAAAATCCCGACCAGATGATGGACACCATCGAGAAGGGTGGTCGCGGGTTCATTCCGAGCAGCATCGGTCTCGAAGTTGCGGTCGAGGCCATCCGCCTGGTGCGTGCCGGCGGAACATTCATTCCAGCCAGTGCCTTGCTGAAAAGCCGGACGTCTTTCGACCAGGCCGCGTTGCGCAAGGAAAACGAGCGCGGGCTGTTCACGGCACGTCAGGCGGAAGTGGTGAAGGCGCTTCGTCGCGGCCAGCCCAACAAGCTCATCGCGTATGAGCTCAATATGGGGGAATGCACCGTCAAGGTGCATATCCGCAACATCATGAAGAAGCTCAACGCGCGCAACCGGACCGAGGTCGCCTTCCTGACCAACGACATGTTTCCGTCGGAGAGCGACCGCCCCTGACGGTGGCGGGTGGGCGAACCGCCCGCTCCACCCCGTCCGTCAAAGGCTCTCCGGTCGATGGCGCCGAGGCGCGCCGAGATGTTTCGACGCGCCTCAGCTGCTCTTGCACCGCTCCGCGATCCCGGCGGGTGCGGTCTTCCCCCGTTTCGGGTGATATGCCGCGCGGATCGCCGCAACAGCGGCGTCAGCTCCGTCCGCGAATGGTGCAACCGCGCCGCTGGTCGCGGGCAGCTGTCCACGAGCGCTCCCGCGCCGCTGGCGCACGACGCCGATCATGAGGCACCCTCTGCGACCGGCAGCGCGCGCAGCCGAATGCACCGCCGCCCTTGTCGAGCGACGGCGATGGCTTGAACTCACGCGCTGTCAGGTTACCAGTTCGGCGATGCCGCCCGACTCCAGTTCCCGGCCGCTGAGGACGATTTCCGCCGCCTTCAGTCCGCCTGCCTGCAGGCGGACGATCGGTTCGTGGCCCAGCCGGTTGAGCAGAATCCCCATGTGACCGGCCGCCGGGGCGGCGGACGGCGCGATCCGGATCGCGAGCGCGCTTGCCGCCTTGCGGTCGACATCACCCCAGAACTGGGTGACGAGCGCCCCCGGGGCCCGCGCGGCGATCGCCGAAAGGTCCGCGGCGCCGAGCGGAGCGCCGTCCGGCGTCAGCGCGAGGACGACCGCATGCCACGGGCCGGCGCCGAGCGCTTCCGGGGTGAGGAAGAGCGTTGCGCGCGCGCCGGCATGGTCCAGCCCCTCGAGCAGATGGGGCGCGAAGGGATTGTCGCAGAGGACGGCCACCGCGCATCCTGGGACGTCCAAACCGGCCTCGGACAGTTGCAGGACGCAGAGCGGGCCGAGAAACGGAAAAACGGCGACATCCGGATGCCGCTCGTTCACGGCGACGATGCGGATTCCACGGTCGCGGCAGGCATTCCGATCGATGTCGCCGTCGCGAAATTCCCACGCCTCGAACATCAGAGCGATGACCGCGGACTTCGGCATCAGCCGGACATGCGTCGCGGTGATCGGCCGGATGCGGCCGGAATTCGTGAGGATGTCGCAGCGCCACAAGACCTCGTCGGGCACCCCGAAGGAGAAGGTTATCCGATCTTCGACGCCGGCGAGGCGCGCCAGGGCGCGCGTCGCCTCGATCGCCTCGCGAGCCGTGCCATGACTTGCCGTGTCGCGAGCGCAGGCATTGACCTTTGCACCGGCGAGGGCGGCGATGACGGCCGTCGTGGCATAGGCGCCCGTAGCGGCTTCCGTCACCACGGCACGCCCGCCGAGGTCGAGTTCCAGAATGCCGATCCGCCGCGACATGCTGTCGAGGAGTGCTTCCGGCCGGTCGTCATGCTCGGTGGCCTGAGAGGTCATGGCGCTGCCGTCTCCGCATGCGTTGCCTGGCGGCAATGGGTGTCAGTTCGGCGCCCGGGCCCAATCCGGGTCGGCCGATGGTGGGCGCCGCTCGCCGAGCGGCTGGCGTGCCGGCGCCGGCCGCGACCGGGGAGCGGCGGCGAGCGCTTCGCAGAGCGTCTCGATCACCCGCAACTGGTCGGCCTCGGTCAGCTGAGGATAGAGCGGCAGGATGATGGAATGATCGCGGGCCATCTCGGAGCGCCGCAGCGAATGGCGTTGCGGCTGCGCGGCGTAGGCCGGCTCCATATGGGCGCACATGATGCCGCGGCGGGTCGCGATGCCCTTGTCGAGCATATGTTGCATGACCGCACGCTGATCGATCTCGGGTGCGAGGGACACGCAATAGCTCTGCCAGTTCGACAGGGCCCATTCGGGTTCGACAGGCGGCTTCAAGCCCTCGATCCGGGAGAGCGCCGCCTGGTAGAGTTCGGCGCGGCGGCGCCGCTTTCCGATGATGCCGGGCAGCCGCTTCAGCTGCTCCCGCCCGATCGCCGCCTGGACGTCCGTCATCCGGTAGTTGAAGCCCGGCACGGGATAGGTCTCGACGACCACCTGCGCGCTGCCATGTCGCGCGCGGTCGGAGATCGACATGCCGTGCTGGCGCCAGAGCCGGAACTTCGCGTCCCACTCGCCGCGGCGTGTCGTCAGCATGCCGCCGTCGCCCACGGTGACCACCTTGCGGGGGTGGAACGAGAAGCAGACGATGTCGCCCAGCGGCCTGCCGATCGGCGTCCATGACCCGTCGACGCGGATCTCGGATCCGATGGCGCAGGCTGCGTCCTCGATGACCGGCAGGCCCCTGCGCCGCGCGACCCGCATGATGGCGGCCATGTCGCACGGCATGCCCATCTGGTGGACGCAGAGGATCGCCTTTGTCCGCGCCGTGATCGCCTTGCCGATCAGAGCTGGATCGATATTGAAGCCGTCCTGCTCGATGTCGACGAAGACGGGCGTCGCCCCGCACTGGAGGACGGCGTTGGCGGTTGCGATGAAGCTGTGGCTGACGGTGATCACCTCGTCGCCGGGGCCGACATCAAGTGCGAGCAGCGCGAGATGCAGGGCCACGGTGCAGTTGGCCACCGCGCAGGCGAAGTCGGCGCCGACGAGCGCCGCGAACTCCTCCTCGAAGGCCTCGACCTGCGGGCCCTGGGTCAGCCATCCCGAGAGGACCACCCGGCTGGCGGCCTCGGCCTCCTCCGGCCCGAGCAGCGGCTTTGCGATCGGGATCACGATGCCATCTCCTGCATGATCTTCGTCTCCTTGGCGGTGCGCCACCACTCCACGAGTTCGCGGATGCCTTCGGAGAGGTTCACCGTCGTTCTGAAGCCGATCCTCTCCTCTGCGGCGCGGGTCGAGGCGAGGCGGCGCGGTACCGGATTGATCGCGCGCTCGCCCTGATGCTCGGGGATGAGTTCGGGTTTCTCCATGACCGCGGCGAAGATCCCGGCGAGGCCGAGAAGCGATGTTTCCGTTCCGCTGCCGACATTGAACACCCGGTCGGAGACCGGGGCGGTCGCGGCCAGGATGTTGGCCCGTGCGACGTCCGTCACGTGAACGAGATCCATCGTCTGGAGGCCGTTGCCGAAGATCAGCGGCGGCTTGCCGGCCTCGATCCGCTCCATCCACCGGACCATGACCTCGGTGTAACGGCCATGGATGTCCATGCGCGGCCCGTAGACGTTGAAGTAGCGGAGCGCGACATAGTCGAGGCCGTACATGTCATTGAAAGAGCGAAGCAAACCCTCGCCGAAGGACTTGGCGGCGCCGTAGAGGGTCCTGTTGGCGTAGGGATGGTCCTCTTCCGTGGTCGGGAAGTTCTGGGCCATGCCGTAGATCGAGGCCGAGGAGGCCATCACGACCTTGCGCACCTTGTGCTCGACGGCGAGGCGGAGCAGCCGGTATGTGGCATCGACCATCACCGACATGGCCTCGTCCGGTTCCGCGGCGCAGTGGGTTATGCGCAGCGCCGCCTGATGGAAGATGACGTCCGTGCCCGACACCAGCCGATCCATCAGCTCGGCGTCCCGGATGTCGCCCTCGACGAGTTCGACCCGGCCCGAAGCGAGGGCGGAGCCGAGATTGGCGCGATTGCCCCGCACCATGTTGTCGACGACGACGAGCCGGCGGGCACCGAGCTCAACGAGGTGGTCGACGATGTGGGAGCCGATGAAGCCCGCCCCTCCCGTCACGAGGATCTGTTTGCCGAACAGCATTGCCGTCTCCTTCGCCATTCAGGCGGTCCTTGCCAGCCGTTCGGCCGTCAGCGTGGTAAGCGCGGTGATCACCGCGTCGACATCGTCCGAGGGGAGTTCCGGATAGAGCGGGAGCGACAGCGTCTCGCGCGCAAGCGCTTCCGATTGCGGCAGGTCGCCCGCGCCGTATCCGAGCCAGCGATAGGCCGGCTGCAGATGGACCGGGCAGGGATAGTGGATGCCCGTCGCGATGCCCGCCTCGTCCAGCCCTGCACGGATGGCATCGCGGTCGGGGACGCGGATCGCATAGACGTGGCAGGCGTGGTCCATCCCGATCGGCCCCGACGGCACGGACACGCGTGACGACAGCGCGCGCCCATAGCCATTGGCGATTCTGCGCCGGGCACCGTTCCACTCGTCGAGCCGCGGCAGCTTGACGCCGAGGATCGCCCCCTGGATTGCGTCCATGCGGAAGTTGAAGCCCTGCCGGACGTGATTGTACTTGCCTTCCTGGCCCCAGTCGCGCAGCGAGCGGACCGCGGCGGCGATGTCGGCGCGGTTGGTCGTGATCGCGCCGCCTTCGCCGCAGGCGCCGAGATTCTTGCCGGGGTAGAAGCTGAAGCAGCCGATGTCGCCGAAGGCGCCGGCCCGGACTCCGGCCCGCTCGGCGCCGTGCGCCTGCGCCGCGTCCTCGATGACGACGAGGCCGAACCGCTGCGCGAGCGCGGTGATTGCGGCCATGTCGGCGAGGCGCCCGTGCAGGTGGACGGGCATGATCGCTTTGGTTCGACTGGTGACCTTCGCGGCAATCAGATCGGGCCGCATCGTCCATGTCACGGGATCGATGTCGACGAAGACCGGCGTGGCGCCCGCATTGACGATCGCGGCCGTCGTCGCGACGAAGGTGGCGGAGACCGTGATGACTTCGTCGCCGGGGCCGATTCCGGCCGCGAGCAGGGCGAGGTGGATCGCCGAGGTGCCGGAATTGACGGCGACGGCAAAGGACGTCCCGCAATATCGCGCGAAGTCGGCTTCGAACCGTTCGACCGGCTCGCCGAGAACGAAGGTTCCGGCGCGCATGGTCGATATCACGGCTCGTTCCAGATCGGGGCCGATGGCCCGGTACTGGGCGCGGAGATCGAGGAAAGGGGTCATGATGCCTTCCTCAAGGTCCCGAGTTCCACAGGGTGGCCGCGCAGCGTGGCGGAACGGCTGGCGGCCGTCAGCATCTCGACCACGCGCAGCCCGCTTTCCCCGCCCGATGGCGCCGGGGTCCCATGGTTCATCGCGGCGACGAAATGTTCGATCTCGGTGACCAGCGCTTCCTTGGCCGGGATCGCGGGTGCCCACATCTCGCCGGTCCGGTAGGATATCCGCTGCTCTCGGATGTCTCCTTCCTGAGCCGCCAGGTCGACGCCGCGGTCATAGACCTTGACCTTCTCGCTGTTCTGCATGTCGTCATAGATGATCATGCGCTGGCGCCCGCCGATCATCGTCTGCCGGATCTTGACCGGCGACATCCAGCTGACGTTCAGATGTGCCATCGCGCCGTCCTCGTAGAAGACTGACAGGTGGGCCATCGTGTCCGGGCGATCGGGCAGGAAAGCCGCGGCGCTGGCCGAGATCGCGACCGGACGCGACGGCATCAGGAAGTCGAGGATCGCGAAGTCGTGGACGGCGAGGTCCCAGATCACCGAGACGTCGTTCCGGAGAATGCCGAGATTGACGCGCGTCGAGTCGTAGCAATAGAGATCGCCGATCTTTCCGCTCGCGATCATCTCGCCGATCGTCATGATGGCGCCCGTATAGACAAAGGTGTGGTCCACCATGAGCACGAGCGAGCGTCGCCGTGCCTCGTCGACCAGCCGCTGCGCCTTCATCGGGCTGTCGGTCATCGGCTTCTCGACCAGCACATGCTTGCCGGCCTGCAACGCCGCGAGCGCCATCTCGAAATGCGTGTGGACGGGTGTGGCGATGACCACGGCCTCGACGGCGCTCGAGGCGATCAACGCCCTCCAGTCGGCGAGTAGTTCGGTGCCAGAGTGTCTGCGTCCGGCTCGTGCCAGCGCGGCCGGCGAGGCGTCGGCCACCGCGCAGAGCGTCGCCCCTTCGACCTCGCTGATGGCGCGCGCGAGATTGGGTCCCCAGTATCCGTAGCCGATGACGCCGATGCCGGTCATGACGCGACTCCTGCGACGGCGGCGGCCGAGGCGCGGAGCCGGTTGGGGTGCCGCCCGGAGGCGGCCGGATGCCTCACATCGCCGATCACCCTGGCGGGGACGCCGGCGACGACCGCATAGTCCGGCACGTCGCGTGTGACGACCGCGCCCGCGCCGACCAGCGCGCCGATCCCGATTGTCACGCCGCAGACGATCGTCGCGTTCGAGCCGATGGAGGCGCCGCGTCGAACGAGTGTCGGCGTGCATTCCCAATCGCCGTCGCGCTGGAGCGTGCCATCATCATTCGTCGCGCGCGGATAGAGGCCGTTGGTGAACATCACGCCATGCGCGACCATCACGTCGTCCTCGATCGTGACCCCTTCACATACGAAGGAGTGCGACGAGATCTTGCAGCGGCGGCCGATCGTGCTGCCCTTCTGGATCTCGACGAAGGGGCCGATTCGGGTGCCGGCGCCGATCTCGCATCCATAGATATTAACGAGATCAGGGTAGAGAACGACGACGTCTTCCGAAATAATGCTCGAATTGATCGGCATATAAATCCGCTCCATTTGGGATTTTACTGCGAATTATTCAGGATTTATACAGACTATCCGCTATCAGTGGATTTTGGAGCCGATGAAAAAGGACGCTGCCCGTTGGTGTTGTCCCTCTAATCCCTTTGGCTTAGGGAATGATCTTTCGTAGCCGCCCGGTCCTTCGTCCGCCGCGAACGCCGCCCACACGGGTCTGCCGAGACGCCGGCGCTATTCGGCCGGCACGCGGGCTCGCGCGAAACGGTCAAGCAGAAGGCGGAAGCTTCCGACGAGTTCTCCCTTCACGGCGTGTTCGATGCTGAGGAGCGTCGCCAGCCATCCGGCGGCTCCGCCCGCGACGGCGAGGACAGTCATCAGTCCGTCCAGCGCAAAGCCCTGGCCAGACAGCACCACGACGAAGCTGGGCGGCAGCGCGGTCCCGAGAGCCAGAACGATGCTTGGCCGCAGCGCACGCCAGAGCTGACGCCAGGTCAGGGAGATGGCGGGACGGATAAAGGCGTAGGCGACGGCCATCTGCAGCGGAGCGACGATCAGCAGGCTGGCCGCGACGGCCTCCAGGCTGATGAATGCCGCGCCGATGACGAGGATGAACGACGGCGGCAGGCTGATGAGGCTCGCGAGCAGGGCATCACGGATGCGTTCGGCGGCGACCAGCACGGGAAAGGTCAGGAAGGCAGGCGCGAGCGCGAGATTGGCGAGTGCGACGACCCGCACCAGCGGAGCGGCCGCCATCCATTGCGGCCCCAGCAGGACGTGGACGACCGGATCGGCCAGCAGGGCCAGCATCACCAATGCGGGCCAGTGCACCGCCGTCGTCAGGCTCACCCCGCGGAGATAGCCCTCCTTGAGATTTCCGCCGGCGCGGACATGGGCCGAGAGCGCCGGAAGCACCACCGGTTGCAGCGCGGAGACCAGCATGCGATCCGGCAGCTGGCTGATCGTCAGGGCGCGCGAATAAAGGCCCACCGCATCGAAGCCCAGGATCTTGCCGAACATCAGCCGCGGCAGGAGGTCATAGGCCATGTTGAGGATGGTGATCAGCGAGGACCAGGTTCCGAAGGACAGAATCCGGCGCATGTGGCTCAGCGACGGAACGAAGATCGAGAGCTGCGGCCGCATCACGAGCGCGAGGACGGCCATCAGCGCGCTCGTGGCGACCGACCCCCAGACGAAGCTCATCGCGCCGTGATGGTTGAGGCCCAGCCAGATCGTGATGGCCGATCCCGCGATCGCCGAGGTAACATTGATGATCGCGATCCGGCCGAAGGCGAGTTCGCGTTGCAGCAGAGCGATGATCGGGCCGCTGAACGGCGTGAGCACGAAGGCGAGCGATGACGCTGCAAGCAGCGGCGCAAGCTCGGGTGTTCCGTAGAAGGAGGCGACCGCGTCGGCGGACGCGAAGGTCAGGGTGGCGCAAAAGGACGAGAGAAGCAGCGTGAGCGTGAAGGCCGAGCGCACCAGTGCCCTGTCGATCTGTCGCTCCTGCACCAGATAGGTTCCGACGCCGAAGGTGCGGAAATTGTCGGCGAGCAGGATGACGGCATTGGCCGTCAGGAAAAGTCCCGTCTCGGCGGGTGTCAGCAGGCGAGCCATCACAGCCGTCGTCCCGATCAGCAGGACCTGCGACAGGTATTTCTCCACGACCGAGAAGACGAAGGATGATCGGATGCCGTTCACGGCGGCACTCCGACGACTCGCACTGCTATAAACTGGATGGCGCGTGTCCGGACCTGCGCCTTGCGCGCCCGTCCGCTCCGTACGCGCTCCACCAGACGGGCGAGGGTGGCTCGCGCAGGCGCCTGGCGGCCGCCGAGAGCCGCGCGCGCCAGGTTTCGCGCAAGGTGGCTGAAATAGCGGAACTCGGGCGCCGGCGGCACGGTCGGCCTCGCGTCCTCGAAGGCGGCCGCCGCCACGATGCGGTCCACGCCTGCATAGAGCTGCGACCGCAGCCGCTGAATCGGCGGCGACACGCTGCCGCGCAGCCTTACGGGTGGCTGTCCTGGCGGTGACGTCGCATCGTCGCCTCGGCCGAGGCTGTCGGCCAGCGCCGCCTGACCGCAGCGGCGCAGCGTATCGCAGACCCAGCGCAGCCACTCGCCATCCGAGCGAACCGCCACCATGTGGACGCTCTGGCGGTTTCGCGCCGCGATCTGCAATCTGCGCTGTCGTGGCCAGAGACGGTCCACCAGGGCGCGTACCCTGTTGAACTCGGCATGTGACAGGGTGGAGTAGCTGTCGAGAAGGCGCGCGGCTTCGTCCAGTCTTCCGGCGCAGACCAGCGACAGCAGGTAATACGCCCAGTCGACGGGATCGGGATCGGCCGCGCCATAGGCGCCGGTCGTGACATCGACCAGCGCGCCGAACAGGACGCAAGCCTCGACGGCATTGCCTTCCCGAAGCGCGCAGAGTCCGAGCCCGAACTTCGCCTCGGGCATGTAGGAGACGTAGTCGAGGCAGCGCGCATAGGCCTCGTGTGCCGGACCGATGCGCCCGTGCTTCAGATTGGCTGCCGCCTTCTCGAGCAGAACCCGGTCGAATCCCCCGGCGGCGACAGGCGCGCTGGCGCGCCCCTCGTCGCGCCGCGCGCGCACGAGATCGCCGAAGGGGCCGTTCTGGATGATGATCTCGTCGGCCGGCAGGCCTTGGCGAAGCGTGAACCACTGATGGATCTGCGGCCGATGCGCCAGAGTGTGGCGGGAGTGGACGAGGTCGTATCCGGCCTTCGTGATGCGCCGCATTTCGTCCGGCCGTGCGAAGAGATGGTCGAGCTTGTCGATGACGTCGCGGTGGTCTGCGAAGACGCAGTTCTCCATGTCGCGGAAGCCTGCCGCTTCGAGGCCGGCGGTGCGCTCCGTGACGAGCAGGGCCATCGAGGCGGGAATCTCGAAGTGCTTGCGGACGACCTCACCGCCGACCGTTCCGCAGGTCGGCGCGGCAAAGGAGGCGTTGAGCGCGCGCGCATAGCGTTCGCCGGAAAGCAGACGCGATGCCGCCTTGCTTTCATAGGCATAAGAGGGCGAGACCAAGCAGGGAAAGCACTGGATGATCGCGGGAAAGACGCTCTGGCGCCAAGGATAGAGCCCGTAGGACTGCCCCGTCAGCGCAACCGGAACGGACTTCTCCTGCCCGTAGTCATGGAAGATGTCGGGATCGACGGCATTGGGCCAGACGAAGGTGTTGGCGGCGATGGTCGGCGTATAGGCGGGCATCAGGGTGCTGATCGAGAAGAAGGTCTCCACCCCCCAATGGTCCATGTCCGAGAGAAACCCCGAGCGTCGGTCGCACCACGGGTCCCCGTTGTGCAGGCCGAGCTTCGGGATCCCCGGATGACGATGTGTGTTGGCGATGCTGATGCGGCGCGACCCATGGGAGCGGTAGCCGCTCTCGAACAGGGTGAGATCGGGCCGGAGCCTGTCACACACCTCGTCATAGTCGCAGTCGCTGTTCACGACCGTGACCTCGAAGTGGTGCGCGAGGCACTTCACATGCTGCTGCATGTGGAGCAGCAAATAGTTCGCTGCTCCGGCATTGGGCTGGTGGTCCCACTGGAAGAAGGCCAGCCGGGGCTTTCGGCCCATGATCGCGTCGCTCATGTGGGCAGCCGCGCGATGTCGGCGACCGCGGCGTCGCGGAGCGCATAGGCGCCGTTGCCGACGAGGGACAAGGCCGGCTCATGCGCAGGTCTTGCATGCCACCGCATGTCGACGACAGCGCTGGAGAGCTTCTTGTCGAAATAGGCGATGGTCCTGGCCAGTCCCTCGTGGAGCGGAACGGTGGGTTGCCAGCCGAGCTGCTGCGTGGCGCGGGTGATGTCGGGCTTGCGCCGAGTCGGGTCATCGGTGGGCAGCGGCTTGTAGACGATCGGCGATCTGGAGCCGATCATCGCCACCACCATCTCGGCGAGCTGGCGGACCTCGAACTCGGCCGGATTACCGAGATTGATCGGCCCCGTCACATCGTCGGGCGCCGCCATGAGGCGGATGAAGCCTTCGATCAGGTCGTCCACATAGCAGAAGGAGCGGGTCTGCGATCCGTCGCCGAAAATGGTGATCGGCTCGTTGCGCAGCGCCTGGACGATGAAATTCGACACCACGCGGCCGTCGTCGGGGTGCATGCGCGGGCCATAGGTGTTGAAGATGCGCGCGACGCGGATGTCTACGCCATACTGGCGGTGATAGTCGAAGAACAGCGTCTCGGCGCAGCGCTTGCCCTCGTCGTAGCAGGCCCTCGGGCCGATCGGGTTGACGCTTCCCCGATAGCTCTCGGTCTGCGGATGCACGGCCGGATCGCCATAGACCTCGCTGGTGGAGGCCTGGAAGATCCGTGCGCCCGTCCGCTTGGCGAGGCCGAGCATGTTGATCGCGCCATGGACATTCGTCTTGACCGTCTGGACCGGGTCGAACTGGTAATGCACCGGCGAGGCGGGGCAGGCGAGGTTGTAGATCTCGTCGACCTCGAGATAGAGCGGGAACGTCACGTCGTGTCGGATGAACTCGAAATGCGGGTCGTCGAGCAGATGCTGGATGTTCTCGCGAGACCCGGTGAAGTAATTGTCTGCGCAGATGACGTCATGCCCCTCCCTGAGGAGGCGCTCGCACAGGAATGAGCCGAGGAATCCTGCACCGCCGGTCACCAGAGCGGGCTTTCGATCATGCATCGTAGTGCTCCATAGTCTCACGGGTGGGTTTCATTGTCGGTCGTCAGTAGGCCCCGCCGCGCCCGAGCACGGCTGGGATGGTCTTGAGGAGGATGTGGCAGTCCAGCCAGACGGACCGGTTGTCGATGTAGAACTCGTCGATCTGGCGTTGCCGCTCGAGATCGGCCTCGCTGCGTTCGGAGACCTGCCACAGGCCGGTCAGTCCGGGCACGACCGAGCAACGCTTCTCGCGGAATTCGGAGCTCATCGCGGCCAGGTGATAGTCAGGGAAAGGCCGCGGTCCGACGATGCTCATCTCGCCGATGATCACGTTCCACAACTGCGGGAGTTCATCGCAGCTCGATGCGCGCAGCAGGCGGCCGACGAGCGGAAGTATGCGCGGATCCTGCCGAAGCTTGAAATGCGCCTGCCATTCCAGCCGCATCTCCGGATGGGCCGCGAACAGCGCCTCGAGACGTGCCTCCGCGTTGCGATACATGGTCCTGAGCTTCAGGACATCGATCGGTTCGCCGGCTAAACCCTCTCGCCTCTGGCGGAAGAAGACCGGACCGGGATCCACGGCGTAGATGCCGGCCGCGGCGATCGCGACGATGGGCGCCGCAACCAGAGCCGCGGGAATGGCGATGGCGAGATCGAGCAGCCTGCGTCCGCCGGCGAGCGGCGTGCTGCCATTTCCCCGGGCGATCCTGAGGCCGATGCTGCCGCCGATCGCGGACGGCTGAAGGCCCGAGATCTTCACGTTCGGCGTATCGGCGAGGAGGATGATGTCTGCGAATTTCTCGCGCAGCGCGCCCATCTCGGCCAGCGACGGCAAAGCAGACGAGGTGAGACAGGCCAGTCGCCGCTCGCCCTGCCGCGACGCGCTGCCCGCGTCGTCCGCATGAGGAGTGATCCCCAGCTGCCAGTGGCGGCGAAAGAACTCGGCGATCTCGCGCTTCGCGTCCGCCGTTCCGAAGATGGTGGCCGGGGTGCCCCAGATGCCCAGCGAACGAGCCGTGCGGCGGGCCAGATACTGCCCGATCGGCTGGATGCAGAGAGCAAGAGCCAGCAGCATCGATACGGGGATGACAGTCGACACCGCCCCGAAGATGACGAGCGGAGGCAGAACCGCAATCGCGGTCCGTCCCGATGCCGATGCCCGTCGACGAATCTGTTCGTGATCGTAAAGGCCGTAGCCCGGGTAGAGACCGACGAGGGCGAACTGGGCGAGCGTGAGGATCGCGGCGAAGGCGAGAACGGCCGAGGACGGGTCCCCATATGGGCTGGCGGTCCCCGTTG
The DNA here is from genome assembly GCF_030815145.1 of Kaistia geumhonensis. Taxonomy (NCBI): domain Bacteria; kingdom Pseudomonadati; phylum Pseudomonadota; class Alphaproteobacteria; order Hyphomicrobiales; family Kaistiaceae; genus Kaistia; species Kaistia geumhonensis. The sequence goes on from NZ_JAUSWJ010000001.1 coordinate 3,399,889, forward strand.
CCCAGAGGAAGGCAGCCGCGGCCAGCATTGCCAGCGCGTCGGCCGCCAGGAGGATGAGGATCGCGGCGGAGCGGCCTAGGGCCGCGCTTGTCTGCCGCCTGCTGCTCTCGGCCTGCCTGTGGCCCGTCGTCTGGCCGTCGCCGACGAAAGCGGCGGGAGTTGCGTCATGCGATGCGACGGGAAGTTCGGCGTCGACTACCCGACGATCGACGGTCGCAAGGATTTCCGGGGTAGCGGTCGTCAGTGACATCTTGCCCTCACATCCCGAACTCGCCGGATGCAGGCCGGCTCGGCAGGGCGAAGGCGTCGGCCGGCCGCGCCGTCTCGCCGTCGCGGGCGATGCTCGCGTGGGCGTCGGGGGCGGCGGCATCGCCGAGCGGGAACTGCCTCAGATTGAGCCTCTGCAGTGCCGTGAGAGCGATGAAGCGGGGAATCACCACCGCGTATCGCCCCGCAAGCCGGCGGGGCTCCATGAGCAGGCGGAAGGCCCACTCGAAACCGCTGCGCTGGATGAAGCGGGGCGCCTGGCGCTTGGAGCCGGCATGAAAGTCGAACGCGGCACCGACGCCGATGAGCTGCGGCGCGTCGAGGCGGTCGCGCATGCGGCCCATCCACTGCTCCTGCTTCGGCGTGCTCAAGCCGACCCAGACGATGTCGGCTCCGGAACCGTTGATCCGGTTCGCGACATCGAATTCCTCCTCCGGCGTCAGCGAACGGAAGGGTGGCGAAAACGTGCCCGCGATCTGGGCCCTTGGAAATCGTGCGATCAAGCGCGCCGTCAGCGCCTCGATCGTCGCCGGCGTCGCGCCATAGAAGTAGTGTCGGACGCCTCGGCCCTCGCCGGCCGCGAACACGGACAGCATCAGGTCGGGTCCGTAGACGCGTCCCGCCGAGCCGTGCCCGTCGCGACGGGCGAGCCACACGAGCGGCATGCCGTCGGGCGTGACCATGAAGGCGCGGTTGTGGATCGCCCTCAGGTCGTCGTCGTCCTGGCAGCGGACGAGGCCATGCGCGTCGCGCACACAGACATAGCCCGGCGTCCGCTGATCGATGGCGGAGAGGATCCGGGCGGTGGCGCTTTCGAGATTCACCGCAGCGATGCGGACGCCGAGGATGTTCGAGACCTGTCCTTCATCGCCGGCGGCCTCGACGAGGGCGCGTCGGTCGGCAGCGCTGAGGGGGTGCATCGGCTGCGTCTCCATGCGTGGGAGCGGACCGGCATCGGCCGCTTTCGAGAAGCATATTTTCCGCAGCGCCGCGTCCCTACTCGCCCGTCCGGTTAGGCGGGATAGGCAAATCGCTCCCCGGGGGGGATCGCTCGCGGGTGGCCGATGCGGCTCCCTATCCTTTTTGGGGAGTTTCGGCTCGAAAGCGTGGTTTGACCGGCGCGCCCCGGGAGGAGAATCGTCGTGTCCGCGGGCCAAGGCGCCACTGCAGATCAGGGCCCGGGAGGACGACATGCGTGATCACGTCGAGAACAATGATGTTCCGGTTCGCAATTCCGCAAACATCCAGAGGGAGCTGGCCGAAAATGGCTTCGTCGTCGTCAGGAATGTCCTGACCAGCGACCAGGTTTCCGCGCTGCGCCAATCCGTCAGAAACCATTTGAAGTCCGCCGGCTGGTACAATTACGGCGGCAAATTTCAGGTTCAGGCGATGCACTCCGTCCCGGACGTGGGAAGGATCATCACCACGGACAGGGTCCTCGATCTACTGGAGGACATCACGAGTCCGAACAAGGTCGTACTCACCCGTGAGTGCGATATCATGATGAACACGACGTCCACCTGGCACAAGGACATCACGCAGCACCCCATCGTGGACGGGAACCGTGTCTTCGAGGACGAGACGTTCCGGGTCTACAAGGCGGCCTTCTATCTGCAGGACCAGGACGAGGCTTCCCGCGCCACGCTGAAGGTGCGGCCGCGTTCGCACAGGATGAAGGACGGGACGGAGATGCCGGTGGAGCCGGCAGCCGTGAGGGCGGGGGATGCCGTCGTCTTCGACATCAGGATCGACCATGTCGGTCAGTTTCCCTCCCTGTCCGACAAGCTCATGCGTCGCGGCTTCGAGAAGATCGGGCCTCGGCTGAACGTCGACCCGCAGAAGGCGTTCTCGAAGGCGAGGGCGCTGCTGCGCCGGTCCCATCCCCATGGTCCCGATCGCATGGCGATCTTCATGACGTTCGGTCCGTCACACGAATGGACGCGCGCCTATGCCAGCGCTTGCGAGCAGTTGCACGCGCCCGTCGACGCCTCGATGAATCCGGACGTGATGGCGCATCTCGCCGCACGGGGCGTGTCGGTGCTGTGAAGCCCCGCCGAGGCTGAGTGCCGTTCCCCGGCGGCTGGCGAAAGCCAATCGCGGCTAGCGGCGGAGATCCCCGGACGGCCGAAGGCGACGGATTCAGCGCGGGCCGCCGAAAAGCCGGAATCTGCGCTGAGGTGGCGGCCCCACGCTGCCGACGTCCATGCCGGCCGCCTGCAAGGCCTGAAGACTGCCGAAGCGGCCGGAAGCCATGATCTCGGGGCGAATGTCGAAGCTGCGTTCGCCCAGATCGCCGCAGTAGCGGTTGCCCGCGAACCGGACGTAGCCGTGCCCGTTTCCCGGCTCGTAGACGGAGGCCGCGAGTGTCGATCGACTTCCGATCGACACGGTGTTCCCCTCGATCCTGTTGGGCTCAGCCCAGTCCGGCCGCCAGTCGCGGCCCGTGCCGTCGTCGATCCTGAAAGCTGCGCCGGAGCCCCCGACAATGACGTTGCCGGTAACGAGATTGCTCCAGCCGCCGTTGATTCCGATCGCCGACACGTTGTCGATCAGCACATTGTCTTCGATCGTGATGCCGCTCGCCTTGCCGTCGGTATAGATCGCCCAGCTGACGGGGCTCGGCCATTCCTCGACATTCTCATAGTCCGTCGGCCAGAACGTGCCGTCGCCGTGGTTCATCAACGCCCGTGTTCCGGTGATGCGGTTGGACCGGATGATGATCTGCTGCAAATCGGCCTGGCTGCCCATCATCTTGATGGCACCGCCGTCGGCCGTCTGAAGGTTGGCGTTTCGGATCTCGTTGTCCGCGATCACCGCCCGATGGACGGCGTCCTCCTGACCCCAGATCGATCCGCCGGCGATGCCGAATTGTGCGGCATTCTCGACCAGATTGCCTGAGACGGAGACGTCGTCGGCGGCCTGGAAGAAAATGCCGGCGCTTTCGAAATAGACTTCTCCGACGTCGTGAATGTGATTGGAGGTGATATGGGCGCCATCGGAGCGGCCGAAGCTGCCATAGGTCGTGCCGAGATAGATGCCGTTGCCTGCGACTGGTCCTATCTCGTTGCCAGCGATTTCGACGTGTCGGCTCTCCGTCACATGGATGCCCACCCCGATGTTCCCGATGACATTGCCCAGAAGGCGGACGCCGTTCGAGCGTTCGACGCGGATCGCGCCTCCGCCGCGCGTGTCGGTCCCGAATTTTCCGGTGCCCACGGGCGAGCCATCACGCAATGCCAATCCGGCGATGGCCATCCCGTCGGCACCGTCGAGGTGGATCAGCGTCGGCAGGACACCGGCCACGATCCGGGCTGCATCCGGCTCCGTGTCGGGCGGGACGAGCCAGATGCGCCCTTCGGCGGCATCTGCCAGCCATTCGCCAGGAGCATCCTGGAACGCCTCGAGGCCCGACAGGTAGTACCGGCTTCCTTCGCCGGTGAAGAAATATCCCGTCCCCTTCATCTTGATCGTGCGCGTGTCGACGTCGATGGCCGTCACCGGCATCGTGTCACTGCCCCACTGGCTGCCCGGATTGAACCCGCCCATGATGGTCGCGACCAGACCGTCGATGGCCTGGAGCTCGGGCAGATCGCCGTCGCGATAACGGAACTGGGTGTTGCCCTGCCACGGATCGGAGTCGGGAGCAGGCGCGTCCGCAAACAGCCAGCCGTCGCGCCGATCTCCGCCCGACGGTGTGTCGGGATATCGGGCGAGGGGCTGCGATGCTCCGTCGATGAACAGCGCGGCGACCTCCGTGCCGGCGGGAATCGATGCCGACCAGCGGTCGTCGGCCTCGGGCAGCCAGCCCTCGACGAGGACGCCGCCGTGCAGTACCGGCATGGTGCCGGCCTCTCCCTGGATCTCGAGGCCGGAGTCGCGGTTGTCGAACAAGATCGGTCTGGTCAGGTAATAGTCGCCTCCGCCGACGATGATCCGGCCTGGCGATCCGGTGGCGCGCACCGCATCGCGCGCCGCTTCGATGCTGGCCAGCGGGCCGTCCGAGAGATCGGCGGCGGGATCCGGCTTTAGCCCGCTCCAGCGGTCGTCGCCTCGCGGCGAGACGTAGAAGACCGGCGATGCCGGGGACAGATCGCCGAGCCGCGGCACGGGGCGCAAGAGGATATCCGAGGCGGGGGGAACGGCGCCGCACTGCGAGGGCCCCGAAGGCCCTGCGTCTTCTACACTGGCCGCGCCCTCCGCCCGAGCCTCAGCGAGTCCGCCAGCGCCGAGGATAAGAACGCCGAGCAGGATCGGAATCACGGGGGGCCTCATGATGCGGGCTCTTCGGCGGGGTAGGATCGATCCCCATCCAATCGCGGGAGTGGCGGATCGAGGCCGGCGGACGAGATTCCGGTTGGGCGCATGCAGCGAGCACATGATGACGGCCGCCATGAAGATCGTGAAGATGGCGTCGTTCTGCACCAGCAGCGTGCTCTCGGTCAGGTTCATCACCAGGACCATCACGAGCAGAACGTTCGTCCAGAGCCAGCCCTCCGAAGGGGCGGCGCAATGGAGCGCGGCGCCGAGGCGGAACGAGCGCACCATGACGAGCGTGAAAACGATCAGCCCGCCAATGCCGAAGCCGAGCAGTATCTCGCGAAATCCATTGTGCGAGTGGGGCGCCATCCAGCCGATGGACGACCAGATCGCCCACGCACGGCCGTTGGCCTCGGTCCAGAAGGCCTGGTAGCCGAATCCGAGGAGGAGGTGCCGAGAGATCTGCTCGTCGACCAGCGCCCAGAGGGGAACGCGGCCCGTCAGTGTCGCATCCTTGCCGATCGCCTCGAGGAAGCGAACGAGATAGGCGGAGAGGCCGAGCAGCAGTACGGCGCCGAGTTCGAGCACGAGCAGGATGAATGCGACGCGGGCGAGGCCCCGGAGCCGGGGCAGGATCGTGTAGACCCGGATGGCGAGGAAGGCCGTGCCGGTCGAAAGGATCGCCGTCATCGATGTCGAGCCGGCGAGCCCCGCCAGTCCCGCCAGTAGCAGCGCCACCGCCGTCCGGCGATAGCCGGCCTCCTGGTCGAGGAGCACGATGAATGCCGTGACGACCGTGATGCTCGCATACCAGCCGAGACTGTTCTTGTGCAGGAAGATGCCACGCAGCGTCCCGTCGGTCGGCATGCGGGCCAGCCGCGGCGAAACGCCGAACATGAGCAGGCTGGCGACTGTGCAGACCCCTGAAGTCAACATCACGAGAAGCAGCAGCTGGCGCGGTGTGAAGCGGATCGCAAGCGCATAGGCGAAGAGAACCGTGAGGACGAACCCGATTGCGCGTCGCAGGGAGATCGACGGCGCGACCGACCACAGCACCGAGAGAAGCGGCATCGCCAGCAGCAGCAGGAAGTGGAGATTGCGCCTCGCCGCGATGAGGAACTGTTGCCGATGCCGCAGCAGAATCAGGATCGTATAGCCATAGATCGGCAGGGACAGGAGGCGGAGCTTGGACTTGGCGGGGTCCGAGAGGGTGCCGTCGGCATCCGCCATGAGCAGCGGGAAGATCGCCCCCGTCTGGAGGAAGAGCGAAACTCCTGCCCCCCACCATTCGACCGCTCGCCAGCTGACACGCAGTCCAGGGCGCGCGATATCGGACATGGGTTCCCCGCAGACGGTCTGCCGGAGCTCCGGGCGCGCCGCTCGCTTGCGGATGCGGCCATGCCCTTGCGCCGGACGGTGGCGAAGGGCGGATCATCGCGTTTCACCCGGGCGCCGGAAACAGGCCGAAATGGCACGCCGCCTCGGCCAAACGGCTGGTTCATCATCCCAATGAGCGGCCTCGGTAATTCTTTGCGCTAGGCGTTTCGCCTTCGGTTGATACGCATGGAATGGGCGATGATCCATATGCCGAGTTCATGCCGGCGAGGTCCGAGGATAGTCTCGTAGCAGATGTTCAGAGAAGATTTGGGTTCGCAATGTCGTTGCGGTCCGGTCGCTGCCTCGGCTCATCGAACAAAGCACCCTCGACATCGCCGCCTGTTCATGAACGGGACGAATCATGATCGCGAAAATGCTCGTAGATGGCCGACGAGCGGCCCGCCGACTGTTTCTTCAGGGAGCCGCGGCCGCATCTCTCCTCGCCCTCTCCGTCCTCCCGTCGCGGGGAGGCGTGATCGAACTCGGGGATACGGTGCGCGTGACCGTTGCCGAGACGCCGAGACTGAACGGTGAGCGCAGGGTCGACACCGACGGCATGATCGCATTGCCGCAGCTCGGCAGCGTGCCGCTGGCCGGACTCGATCTCGACGAAGCGCGACAGCGCCTCGAGTTGCTGCTCGTCCAGAAAGGGATATTGAGGACACCGACGGTCCTGGTCGAGATCGCTCGCTACCGGCCAATCTATGTCGGCGGCCGTGTCGCGCGCTCGGGCGCCATCGAGTTCGAGCCGGGGCTGACGGTGCGTCATGCCCTGATCCTCGCCGGCGGCATCGGCAAGTCGCCAGGAAATGCCGACGCGGTCAATGTCCCGGACTTGCGGGCGCGCTGGCAGGTCGCGTCCTTCCAGCTGCTCCAGATCAACAGCAGCATTTCGCGGCTGGACGACGAACTCAGCCGGACGCCGAGGCCGAAATCCGGCGAAGAGACGGGCGCCAAGCCCGATCTCGGCGCTGTCGTGGCGATCGACCAGGGCATTCTCGCCGATCGACTCGCGAGCTGGACCGAGAACCAGGCTCACCTCAAGGACCAGATGTCGCTCTACGATTTTGAGATCGATGTCCTCTCCCAGCAGGCGGACTTGCAGGAGAACGAGCAGAAGCTCGCCACCGAGCAGGTCGCGAGGGCGCGCCATCTCGTCGAGCGGGAGCTGATGCCGCTGACGCGGCTGCAGGAACTTCAGTCCGTCCTCTCCGACGCATCGCAGGATGTGCTCGAAAATCGCGCGGTGACGGCGCGCGCCAAGCAGGCTCGTTCCAATGTCGAGTACGAGATCGCTTCGGCGGACATCAAGTGGCGAGCCGACATCCAGAACCAGCTGCGCGGCCTGCTGGTTGAGCGCGAGCGCGTCAAGGCCGAGCTTCAGGCTCTGTCCGACCAGATCGTCGAGGCGGGCGTCACGCTGTCGGAAGCCGATGCGCTCGCGTTGAGGCCGGTCGTCACCATCTACAGGACGATCGACGGAAACGAGACGGCGATCGCCGCGCAGATGAATACGGAGCTGCGCGCCGGCGACATCCTCGACGTCTCCTTCGGCAAGGGGACCGGCTGATGTCGAGACCCACCTTCAGCGTCATCGTCAACAACTACAACTATGGCCGCTATGTCGGCGAGGCGGTGGCGTCGGCGCTCGCGCAGACGGAGTCGGACCGCGAGATCGTCGTCGTCGACGACGGGTCCACCGACAATTCACGCGATGTGCTTGCGGGCTTCGGAGACAGGATCCGGCCGATCCTGCGCAGCAATGGTGGCCAGGCTGCCGCGCTCAACGAAGGCGTTCGGGCGAGCCGGGGAAGCGTCCTCTGCTTCCTGGATGCCGACGACAGCTGGCATCCGCAAAAGCTCGCAAGCGTCGCTGCCGCTTTCCGATCCAGTGCGCGGATAGGCCTCGTCTATCACCGGCTCCAGCCCGTACGTGACGGCAAGCCAGTGCTGCGGCCGATCCCGCGCACGCTGTGTTCCGGCGACCTCTCCCGGCGCCTCGCGCGGTCGGCGGGCTGGTGGCCATATCCCATGACCTCCGCCATCGCCGTCCGGCGCGCGACATGGGACGCGGTCGGCGATATCCCCGACAGCTTCCGTCTTTCGGCCGACGCCTGGCTGACGGGCGCCTATCCCTTCGCATGCGAGGTCGCAAGCCTCGGCGCGAGCCTGGGCTACTACCGGCTGCATCGCAATGGATGGTATCGCGACGGCGACGACGCAGCCATGCTGAGCCGGCGTGCCAGCCACTGGGAGGCGAGCGTCGCCGCCGTCAACGGCTTCCTCGCCGACCGACATTCTCCCTATCGTCTCGATCTCGCCGATCACCTTCCATACCGGCTGGCGCGGGCGCACCTCGACGGCGCCGACGCCGCGGCGCAGCTGCGGCTGCTGCAGCAAGGACTGTCCTTCGCCGGCGAGCCCAATGCGCTGCGCCGCCTGCGCGATGCCGCGCGCGCCGCCTGGCGGCTCCGGACTCACGGCGGTCGTCCCGCCCGGCCGGAGGTCGCGGAATGAAGGTGATGATGCTGGTCTCCGAGTTGGAGGACTACACGATCTCCTTCGTGAACGGCGTCGCGCAGCACGTTCCCGTCCTGCTCGGCGTGCCGCGCCGTCGATATGGCCATCTGGCGCCCTGGTTCGATCCGTCGGTCGACCTTCGGCTTCTCGACTGGCCCCGCCACCGGTCGCCGGCCAATCCGCGATTTCTGTTCGAGCTGACACGCCTCGTTCGGCGCGAAGCGCCGTCCGTCATCCACATGCTCAGCAACTCGACGCTCTGGTTCAATCTCGCCGCTCCCTTCTGGCGACCGATCCCTCTCGTGACGACGGTCCATGATGTCGAGCTGCATCCGGGTGACTCGGACAGCCGCGTGGTTCCGCGCTGGGCGACGAACCTCATGGCACGGCAGTCGGATCACCTCGTCGTGCACGGGAACGGGCTCCGGAGCCTTGCGGTCACGCGCTATGCCAAGCCGCTGGATCACGTCCATGTCCTCTCCCATCCAGCCATCCAGCGCTATGCCGACCTGGCCAAACGGGAAGGGATGCGACGACGCCCCGAGGACGGAACGTTCCGCGTGCTGCTGTTTGGCCGGATCTTCGCCTACAAGGGCCTCGAGACGCTTGTTGAAGCCGAGGCTCTGCTCAAGGGCCGCCTGCCTGGCCTCAGGGTGGTCATCGCCGGACGAGGCGACGATCCGCACGAGTTCAGGCCGCTGATGGGCGATCCGTCCCGCTACGATATCCGCAACCGGTTCATCGAGGACATCGAGGTCGCGCAGCTGTTCCTCGACGCCGATCTCGTGGTGCTCCCTTACACCGAGGCATCGCAAAGCGGCGTGCTCAATCTCGCCGCGGCGTTCGGTACCCCGGTCGTCGTGACGGATGTCGGCGAACTGGCCGCGACCGTCGCCCCCAATCAGCTGGGCCTCATCGTGCCCGCGGGTCAGCCTGAAGCCTTGGCGGACGCCATGCTGACGCTCAGCCGCGACGCCGATCTGCGCGCAAGGCTGAGCGGCAACGCGCTCGCCTGGGCGCGCGGTCCGAACGCGCCCGGCGCCGTAGGCGAAAAGGCGGCCGACCTCTATCGAAAGGTGGTGCAGTCATGCGTGCCGAGCTAGACCGCGCCGATATGCTGCCGGCGGGCCGTGCCTCCGCGAGCCGGGCCAACGCCGGATCCGTCGCTGTCGCGGTCCGACACTATGTTGCGGGCGGCCGCGAGCATGGCGGCGGTATCGGCCGTCTGGTCGGCTATGTCGTCGATGCCGCGGCCGCTTCCGGCGTGCAGCACGCAGTCACCGATACGCGGGGACCTCGCTGGTTCGCTCCCGTCTCCGTGATGCGCCTGGTCCTGGCGATCGTCGCCATGACGTCGGATCGCGTTCAGGCGCCCGGCCGCATTCATCATATCCATGTCGCCGGACGCGGCAGTACCCGGCGCAAGCTTCTCCTGGCGGCGGCAGCGCGCGCGCTCGGCTGCCGCCACATCCTCCATCTGCACGACTACGACTATGCCGACGACTTTGCGTCCCGGCCGCCTGCGCTCCAGTCCTCGATCCGGCGCATGTTCCAGGGAGCCGACAGGGTCATTGCGCTCGGCCTGCGCGACGAGAAGACGCTGGCCGGCCTGATCGGCGTCGATGCCGCGCGGCTCACGATCCTCAGGAATTGCGTTCCCGATCCCGGCGACACGGTACGGGACCGGGGGCGCCAGCCGGTGATCCTGTTCCTGGGGCGGCTCGGGACGCGCAAGGGCGTGCCCGAATTGCTTCAGGCGCTGGCGAGCCCGGTCATGGCGAGGCTGCAATGGCGGGCCGTGATCGCGGGAGATGGCCCGGTCGACGAATACCGGCATCGGGCGGCGGCGCTCGGCCTTGCGAAACGCACCAGCTTTCCCGGGTGGCTCGGTGTGGAGGCCACGCGGGCACTCTGCCGAGAAGCGGCGATCCTGGTGCTTCCCTCGCGGGCCGAAGGCCTTGCCATGGCGGTCATCGAGGGAATGGCCCATGGGCTCGCCGTGGTCACGACGCGGGTGGGGGCGCATGAAGAGGCCGTCAGCGATGGCGAGACGGGCCTCTTCGTTCCGGTCGGCGACCCCGAAGCGCTCGCCGAGGCGCTCGCGCTCCTGGTGAGGGACGAGGCTCTGCGAACGCGCCTCGGCGAAGCCGCCCGGCGGAAATTTCTCGCCGACTTCAGCATCCAGTCTTACCTCTCATCGCTCGAGTGCCTCTATGAAACCGTCAAACATCGATAGGACGGGCGGGGTCCGACTGACTCCCGTCATCGGCCACCTCCCGGCCAATGAGGCCTTCGCGCGGAGCCGCTTCGCGGCGCCCCCGCCGATCGTGGCGCGGCCGGACGAGTTCGACCTGTCCTCCGGATTTCGGCTCATACGCCGACGCTTCTGGCTCATCGCCATCATGACGGTCCTTTTGACCGCGGCCTTCGTCCCGACGATCCTGGGCCTGCGGGCCTCCTATCATGCGGAGGCCCGCGTGATGATCAGGAGTTCGCCCGGCACGTCTCTCGTCATCGGCGAACGGGATGATACGCCGCCTGATATCGCATCGGAGATGGAGCGGATGGTGGCCCGTGGCAGCACGGATCGCGTCATCCGCGAACTGGGGCTTTTCGATCGCGCCGAGTTCAACCCGTCGCTCAGGGAAGAAAGTCTCACCGACCGTGTTCGCACCCTTGCCAGGCAACTGATCGATCGGGGCGTCAGTCGCGAGCCCGCGGCTCTCGGGACCGATACGATGGAGGCGGTCGTGCAGCGCTACTACCGCGCGCTGGCGCTTCGGCGCGACGGCCTTTCGAATGTCGTCCAGATAGGCTTCGATTCCGAGGATCCGGTCCTCGCGGCATCCGTTCCGGCGAAGCTGCTGGACGTCTATCTCGATGAACGCGCGACCATCGAAAGGCGCCGCTTCGAGCAGATCGAGGACTTCGTCGAGAAGCGCATCGCGGAGCAGCGGCTACGGGCGAACGAGGCGCGCGAGGCGGTGAGACGCTATCGCGAAACCGTCGGGCCGGTCTCCAACGAGGCCCAGGCGGCCCAGTTCAAGGCGGTGGAGGACCTTTCCGCACGGCTGAAGCAACTGGCAGCCGAGCGCGAGCAGGTCCGCGGCATGATCATCGCCCTCACGTCGCCGGATATCGAATCGGCGCTCGGAAAATACGAGCTTCCCGAGCCCCTCGCAGCCACCTTCCGCGACGTGGACATGCAGCAACGGGCTCTCGACCAGCTGCTGAAGGTCTATGGCGAAAACGCGGACGAGGTCGTCGAGACGCGGGCCAAGCTCTTGTCGCTGCGTTCGGTGTTCTCGGCCGAGGTCGATCACCACGTGCAGGTTCTCAGGACCAGGCTCGATGTGCTCGAGAGCGAGCGGCAGTCCGTGACCGAGGAACTGGCCGTTGCCGAGGACCGCCTGACCCGCTCGGCGCAGGCGCAGACCGAACTCGAGAGCCTGCTGGCGAAGGCGGAGACGGAGCAGAGTGCGCTCGACGCGATCGAGCAGCAGCGTCGGTCGCTGGCGGACCGCTCCGCCATGCCGGTATCGGATGTCATCGAGGTGCTGTCGCCGGCCGCCGTTCCACTGGCTCCCCAGGGGCGCGGGCGGCTTTTCTATCTGGTCGCCGCCTTCTGCGCCGCGCTCGCCGCGTCCCTTACCGTCGCCCTCCTGCGCGAGATGCTCGACGGCAGTGTCCGCAGCCAGGACCAGCTTGCGGCCATCCCCGGGCTCGTGCCCGCCGGCCTCCTTCCAGTCATGCCGGGACACCGGCGCCGGCGCGGGCAGGCTCCAGCGATACGCGGCGTCTTCGGCGAGTCGATCCGGGCCGTCCTCGTGTCGCTCTGGCAGGCGAATGGGGGTGAATTCCCCGAGAGCATCCTCGTTACCTCGGCGCTCGATCACGAAGGCAAATCCTTCGTGGCACGGGCGCTGGCGCTGGAACTGGTGGCGGCGGGCAAGCCCGTTCTGCTCGTGGACGGCGATCTGACGCGCGGCGACCTCGGGGCGTCGTTCGGGGCCGGAACGAAGCCCGGGCTCAACGAGCTGTTTTCCGGACGTTCGGATCTCGCGGGCGTCGTCCACCGCGACGATGTCACCGGAGTCGACGTCATTCCGCGCGGTGCGCATGGCATGCAGCCGCGTCATCACCTGCCGGATCTCGAAGGAATTCTCCGCTTCGCGCGCGCACGGGGGCAGGTGGTGATCGTCGACAGCGCCCCGGTGCTGGCGTCCACCGACAGCATCTTCCTCGCGCAGCAGATCGATCGAACCGTGATGGTCATCCGCTGGGGCCGGACGCCGCTGCGGACCGTCGAGGTCGCGGCATCTCGCCTGAGGGAAGCCAATCGCCACCCGGCATTGACCGTACTCAACATGGTCAATCCCCGCCGATATCGTCTCTACGGCTTCAAGGACGCGGCGATCTTCTCCCATTCGCTCGCCAAGTATCATCCGGCATAGGCAGGGAAGGCGCCTCGTCGTTCAAGAGTCGCATCCCCCGCGCGCCCGTCTCATTCCGCCCGCGGCTCTTCGCGCCGTCTCATCCTGCATCGCCGTTCACTGAGGAGAGGCGAACGGCGATCTCGGTGCGATTCTTCGCATGGATCGCCTTCATGATGTTGCGGACGTGAACCTTGACCGTGCTCTCGCGCATGTTGAGCTCGTGCGCGATCGTCTTGTTGCTCTTCCCCTGTCGCAGCAACGCGATCACGGCCTGCTGGCGGTCCGTGAACAGCGACAGCGGCCAGACGATCCCCTTCTCCCTGTCGCTCGTGCGGCGATAATCGGAAAGGCTGTTGGCCGGGACGAAGGTTCCGCCTGCCGTGACGATGCGGATCGCCTCGAGCGCTATGTCAATCCCGATACTGCTCGGAATATAGGCCCTGGCGCCGAGATCGAGCGCCCGGAGGATGGTATCGGGACGCCCGTCGTCGGACACGACCACCACCGGCATGTCGGCGGTCTCGCGGAGCTGGCGCAGTTCCCAAAGCGATGATGCGGTGTGATCGCTGAGGCGTTGGACGAGGATCGCGAGATCCGCCGTCGGGCCGCCGGGTCGGCTGTTCGACGCTATCCAGTCGGCCACGCTTGCGAATGCGATGACGGAGGCAGCTGCGCCGCTCAAGGAGAGCGTACGCGCCAAGCTCTCGCGGCTCAGTCGGTTGCGGTCGATCAGAACGAGCGTCTGCGGCTGGTTCATAAGCGAGCCCGAGGGCTTTTACCCGTGATTACGGTGATTCGTGCCGTGTCATGACGTATAAAACATCTCCCAAACGGGAATCTCTATAATCGAAATACAATTCAAGCCGACGCGTTAAATCATTCATTGGGCAATACATCACGAATATCGTGACTGAATGATTAACATCAGCAAATGATATAGTATCGGCGGGCGCCCGCAATTGCGTCAATTGAGTGCGGCCGGCGCCTTTTTCTTGGCGTAAAGGATGGTGCCCGCCTCGAAAGGCGTATGGCATCGCTAGAATGGCAGGTGCCGTCCGGCGGCCCGTTCGACCGCCGGACGGGCGACCGACTAGTAGCGCTGCGGGCCGGCCGGCTTGTTGCCGACGATGTCGTCGATGCGGGCCATGACCTCGGGCGTGACCTTGTCGCGGTTGTCGAGGGCCGCGAGGTTGTCCTCCAGCTGCGAGAGCTTCGAGGCGCCGAGGATCACCGTCGATACATGCGGGTTGGCGAGGCACCACAGGAGTGCCAGATGCGTCATGGAGATGCCGATCTCCTTCGCGAGCGCCGCCAGTTCGTCGACCTTGGCGAGCTTGGCCTTGCCACCTTCGCTCTGCCAGATCTCCTTCAGCCACTCATAGCCCGGGAGGTTGAGGCGGCTGCCATCGGGAATGCCCTTGGAATACTTGCCGGTGAGTACGCCCGAGGCGAGCGGCGACCAGATCGTTGTGCCGAGTCCGACGAGCTCGTAGAGCGGCAGGTAGTCGCCCTCGACCTTCTGGCGCTCGAAGATGTTGTACTGCGGCTGTTCCATGGTGGGCGGCGTCAGGTTCATCGCGCGCGCGACGCCATAGGCCTCGGTGATCTGCTGTGCCGACCATTCTGAGGTGCCCCAGTAGAGCACCTTGCCCTGCGCGACGAGGTCGTGCATGGCGCGAACGGTCTCCTCGATCGGCGTATCGATGTCCGGGCGATGGCAGAAATAGAGATCGAGATACTCGACCTGGAGCCGCTTCAGCGCCGCATGACAGGCATCCGTCACATGCTTGCGCGAAAGGCCGCGCTGCGTCGGCTTGGAGCCGCCCCAGAACACCTTGGAGGACACGACATAGCTGTCGCGGCTCCAGCCGAGGCTGGCGAGCGCCTCGCCCATCAGCGCCTCGGACACGCCGGCCTCGTAGCCTTCGGCATTGTCGAAGAAGTTGATGCCCGCCTCATAGGCGCGCTTCATGATGGCGATCGCGTCCTTCTGGTCGACCTGCTTGCCGAAGGTCACCCAGGAGCCCAGCGACAGTTCGCTGACCTGCAGGCCCGATTTGCCCAACCGACGATAGTTCATCGCATCTTCCTTGCATCCGGCGGGAGCGCGGTCGGCGATGGGCCGAACCGGTCCCGCGATCATGTCATCCAGGCCCTGGTCGTGCCTCCCGGCACGTCGCGCGGCCGACAGCGGAGGTGGCCTCCGCGTCAGCGCCGGCATCGGGGTTTGCCGACGGCGGCCGATGGGCCATCATGGTCAGGCGCGGCCGAACCGCTCGCCGACGCGCCATTTGAAACCATTCAGAGCGTGATGCAAGAGCGGCTGGCACAGCGATGATCGTCCTCGGTATCCTCTCCGTCTTCGCGGTGCTCGCATGTCACTGGCTTGGAATCTTCCTCATCAGGAGCCTGTTCAACGCCACCCTAGGGTCGTTTCCGGTCCGCCGCGTTATGGGGGCGGAGGTCTCCTTCGGGCTTGCGATCTTCGGCCTCGTCCTGATCAACTTCGCCGACGTCACGGTCTGCGCCCTCCTGGTCATGGCGGGATCTCAGGTGCCCGGCTCGGTCCCCATGAATTTCGGCGATGCCTTTCTCTATGCCATCTCGAACTTCACGACCCTCGGTCTGGCAGCGCCCGAGGGATCGCGGGTGCCGCCGATCGCCGGCCCGCTCATTGCGATGAGCGGCATCGTGAGCTTCGGCTGGAGCACCAGCTTCCTGGTCGCCTGCTCCCATGCAGCGCAGAAGTGGCGCAACGCGTCGGGCGCGCTCTGATCACAAGAGAGTGACCTCGTAACGCTTCTTGGCCGGCCTTCGTAAGGCATGGGTGGAGGCGGCCTCGACGGCGCCTTCCTCGCAAGCGACGGCCCTTCGGCCGCAATCGATCAGCCGGGGGAGTCATGCTCCCGAGAACAGCCTGCCGCGGGACCCTCGCGGCCGGCAGGGAGACCTTTGCCATCTCGGCCCAGCTTTCATCCTCCAGAGAAGGACGATCCACCATGAACACCGCCAGCAAGACCCTCTTCGCCGCCGCCCTCGCCACCATCGCGCTTCTCGGGGCCGCCCACGCGGAGGACGCGATGAAGGCCGACGCCATGGGTGGCGACGCCATGGCGTCCGACCAGATGAAGCCCGACTGCCCGGCCGGCCAGAGCTGCGATGACGCCATGAAGGGGGACGCCATGCAGGGCGACATGATGAAGAGCGACGCCATGCAGGGTGACGCAATGCAAGGCGATGCCATGCAGGGCGATGCGATGAAGCCGGCAAAGTAACGCACATCACTGCGCCGGTCCCGCTCGCGCGGGGCCGGCAAGGCCGGAGGAGACGGCGATGGACAGTGGCGATCGCAAGGCGGCGGATGGGGCGACACAGCCGCGACGGGTTCTGGTTCGCCGGCACTCCGGGACGGTGCGGGTGACGCACTGGGTCAACGTGCTCTGTTTCGGCATTCTGCTGATGAGCGGACTGCAGATCTTCAACGCCCATCCGGAGCTCTACTGGGGCCACTATGGCGCAGATGCCGACTGGTCCTTCCTGGCGCTCGAGGCGAAGCGGGGCGAGGGCGGTGCGATCGAGGGGGTGACGCGCATCGGCGCGCTGGAGATCCCGACCACGGGCGTGCTCGGCGCGTCCAAGGTCAATGGCGAGATTCGGCCGCGCGGATTTCCGAACGTCGCGACACTGCCGGGCTTTCGCGATCTCGCCGAGGGTCGACGCTGGCATTTCTTCTTCGCCTGGCTGTTCGTCATCAACGGCTTCGCCTATCTCGTCTACGGCTTCCTGGCAGGCCATTTCCGTCGCGATCTCGCGCCGAGCCGGGATCAGCTGACGCCGCGCCATCTCTGGCACGAGATCGCCACCCATGCCCGGCTGCGCTTCCCGAAAGGCGAGGAGGCGCGGCGCTACAACGCTCTGCAGAAGTTGGCCTATTGCGGCGTCGCCTTCGTGCTGCTGCCGGTCATGGTGCTGACCGGGCTGACGATGTCGCCCGGCATGGATGCGGCGCTGCCCTGGCTCGTCGATCTCTTCGGCGGCCGCCAGTCGGCGCGAAGCCTGCATTTCATTGCCGCGACGCTGCTCGTCCTCTTCGTCGTGATCCATCTCGCGATGGTGTTCGCGTCCGGCCTCTTCAACAATCTCCGCTCGATGATCACCGGGCGCTACGCGATCGAGACCAGGGAGCCCAAGTCGTGACCATCCGCATCGACCGCCGCCGCCTCCTGACCGGCGCCGGCGTAACCGCTGCCGCCGCTGCCCTCTCCGCCTGCGCGCCGCTTTCGGCGAGCGACGGTATCCGCAGCGTCCTCGACATGGCCGAACAGCTGACGATGCGCGCCCAGCGGCTGCTCCTCTCCGGCGATGCCCTCGCCCGCGAATTCACCGAGGCCGACCTGTCGCCCGTCTTCAAGTCGAACGGCACGCACAATCCCGACGACGAGGCCTATCAGCGGCTTGCCGAGGGCGGCTTCGCCGACTGGCGGCTTCAGGTCGATGGCATGGTCGAGCGGCCGCTCTCCCTGTCGCTCGCCGATCTTCGGGCGATGCCGGCGCGGACGCAGATCACCCGCCACGACTGTGTCGAGGGCTGGAGCGCGATCGGCAAATGGACCGGCGTGCCGCTCGCTTTGGTGCTCAAGGCCGCTGGCCTTCGCCCTGGTGCGCGCTATGTCGTGTTCCATTGCGCCGACGAGTACGAGAAGACGCTCGATGGCAGCGGCCGCTACTATGAGAGTATCGATCTCGTGGATGCGTTCCACCCTCAGACGATCCTCGCCTATGGCATGAACGGCCGCGACCTGCCCATCGCGCATGGCGCGCCGCTGCGGCTCCGGGTCGAGCGGCAGCTCGGCTACAAACAGGCCAAGTATCTGATGCGGCTCGAGATCGTCGACAGCTTCGCCCGCTTCTACCGCGGCAAGGGCGGCTTCTGGGAAGACCGTGGCTATGAATGGTATGCCGGCATCTGACGCGATTGGCCGGCTGACGAGAAAGGACTTCGTCATGATGAGAATGGCAGCGCGGATACGCGACATCCGGATACCACTTCTCCTCGCCGGCGCTCTGGTTGCAGCCGGCCTCGCCGCCTCCGGCGTGGTCGGAACGGCGAGGGCCGACGGCGAGGCCTTCGTGATCCCGCCGCCGGTAGTCGACGAGGCCGCAAAGAGCGGCCCGGAGACGGCGGTGCTGGCCGGCGGCTGCTTCTGGGGCGTGCAGGGCGTCTTCCAGCATGTGAAGGGCGTCTCGCGCGCAGTGTCTGGTTATTCCGGCGGCGACGCGTCGACTGCGCAATATTCCGTCGTCGGCTCGGGCAGGACAGGCCATGCCGAAGCCGTCGCGGTCACCTTCGATCCCAAGGTGATCAGCTATGGCGAAATCCTGCAGATCTATTTCTCGGTCGCGCATGACCCGACCCAGCTCAACCGACAGGGCCCCGACACCGGAACGCAGTATCGCTCGGCGATCTTCGCGAAGGATGCGGCGCAGCGGAAGGTGGCGGAGGCCTATGTGGCGCAACTGGACAAGACCGGTGCCTATCCGGCGAAAATCGTCACCGAGATCGCTCCGCTGAAGGGCTTCTACCCGGCCGAGGCTTATCACCAGGACTTCCTGACGCTGAACCCGACCTATCCCTATATCGTCTACAACGATCTGCCGAAGATCGAGAACCTCAGGAAGTTGTTCCCGGATCGCTATCGCGACAAGCCGGTCCTCGTTTCCGACGCGAAGAGCTGAGTCGCGACGTCCCCGCCCGTTCTCCCCCGCGAAGCGGGAAGGTGGAGCGGGGACGATTTCGTCACGGGCGCGGCATGTCTCACGCGCTGCCGGGCGTGAAGGCGAGGGCGACGCCGTTCATGCAATAGCGAAGGCCCGTCGGCTTCGGGCCGTCGTCGAAGACATGGCCGAGATGGCCGCCGCAGCGGGCGCAATGGACTTCGGTGCGGACCATGCCGAAGGAGGTGTCGGACGTCGTGCCGACCGCCTTCGGCAGCGGCTGCCAGAAGCTCGGCCAGCCCGTGCCGCTGTCGAACTTCGTCGTCGACGAGAAGAGTGGCAGCGCGCAGCCGGCACAGGCGAAGGTTCCGGCGCGATGCTCTTCGAGCAGCGGGCTCGTATAGGGCCGTTCCGTGGCCTCCTCGCGCAGCACTGCGAACTGGGCGGGCGTCAGGCGCTTCCGCCATTCCGCCTCGGTCAGCGTGACCTCATAGGTCCCGCCCGCCGCGGCCGAAGCGAAACGCCCGAAGGCGCCTGCACCGATCGCAGCGACGCCGGCACCGATCAGCAATCTGCGGGTGATCATTGCGCGTCTCCATCTGGCTCGTGAGCCGAAGGGCTCCCATGTGGCCATACGCAGCGCCGACGCCGAACGTGACGGCGGCGGGATCGGATCACCGACAGTTGATCGTCAGCGGACGGAGGAGAAGGCGGTCGGTTGCAGCAACTGGCTGGAGACGTTCGCGACGATCGGTCCGTTGCGCTCGGTATGGTCGCGGCCGCTGACCCAGTCCGGATCCTTGATGAAGGCGGTCCACTTCGTCTCGCGCTCGGCGAGCGATTCCCAGGCGAGAAGATAGGTGAGCTGGTTGTTCGATTCGCCGATCATCGTGGTCCAAAAACCGGCCTGGCGAATTCCGTGCTTGTCCCAGAGGGCGAGCGTCAGGTTCTGGAAGCGGGCGAGCAGGTCGGGAAGTCGGCCGGGCGGGCTCGTATAGATGCGCAGTTCGTAGATCACGGCGGTTCCTCTCCTCAGATCGCAAGGCGGCGAGAATGGCCGAGCACGCCTTGTCGGACAAGTCCCCGCCGGCACTGGTGCAGCGGCGATGGACGGGGCATTCTCGGCCCGTGTTGGAGGAGGAAGGTCATGTTCGAAGGACGCTGGCTGAACGAGCCGCCGCATGTGCGGCACGAGGGCGGGGCGCTCATTGTCCGCACGGGCCGCGAAACCGACTGGTGGAACAACACGTTCTACGGCTTCCTGCACCTCTCGGGACATTTTCTCGGCCGCGAGGCGCAGGGCGATGCGACGCTGGTCGTCACCTTCTCAGCGTCCTTCACTCAGCAATATGACCAGGCCGGCGCGATGATCCATGTCGACGACCGCACCTGGATGAAATGCGGCATCGAGTTCACGGAAGGCACGGCGAAGTTCTCGGTCGTGGTGACGCGGAACGACCAGTCCGACTGGTCCGTCCGGCCCTGGCACGGCGATCCCCATGGCCCGGTGACGTTGCGCGTGACGCGCCACGCCGAAGCGCTGCGCATCGACGTGCTCGAAGACGGGGCTTGGCATCTGGTGCGCCTCGCCTTCCTGCCGATGCCCGCCACGGTCTCCTGGGGGCCGATGGCCTGCTCGCCGAGCGGCGAGGGGCTCGAGGTGCGCTTCACGCGCCTCGAGCTTGGATCCGCGATCGAACGCGAGATGGTCTAGGCGGCCGTCAGCAGGCCCGCATCGTCGCGGACGGGGCGACCCGACTGGAGCACCGCGACGACGCGGTTCTCCTCCTGGGCGAAGCATTCGAGGCCTGAAAGCGGATTGGCATCGACGACGACGAGATCGGCAAAGGCGCCCTCGGCGATGACGCCGACCTTGCCGTCCATGCGGATGATCTTGGCGTTGTTCACCGTCGCGTGGCGCAGCGCCTCGGCGGGACCGCAGACCGTCTGGTGGATGAGCAGGCCGTCCGCCTGATAGCTTTTCGGTGACCAGCAGAGATCGGTGCCGTAGCCGATATTGACGCCGTTCCGCAGCGCGACTTCCAGCGATTTGAGGCCGCTCGCCAGTACCTCGGCGTTCTTCTCCTGATTTTCCTCAGACCAGCCGAAACCCATGCCATAGATCGCATCGGCCTCGTAGGTGATGAGGGTCGGCACGAGATGCGCCTCGCGCTCGGCCATCAGCTTCGCGGTCTCGTCGGTGAGGAAGTTGCCGTGCTCGATCGAGCGGACGCCGCAGGAGACGGCGCGTCGGATGCCGATGTCGCTGTAGACATGCGCCATGACATAGCGCCCCGAACGCGTCGCCTCGTCGGCGATGGCGGTGATCTCCTCCAGCGAATATTGCGGATGGACCAGCTTGTCGCCCGGCGAGGAAACGCCGCCGCCGGCCATGATCTTGATGTGGTCGCAGCCCTGGCGAATGTTCTCGCGCACGGCCTTGCGAACCTCGTCGACGCCATCGGCGATGATGCCGACGCCGCCGAGCGCCTCGCCGCAATTGCAGAACTCGGCGCGGCCGCGATGATCGCCATGGCCGCCGGTCTGCGAAAGGATGCGGCCGGCGACGAACATGCGCGGCCCCTTGAAGAGGCCCTTCTCCTGCGCCGCCCTGTGGCCCTGATCGGCGCCGCCGGCGTCGCGGATGGTCGTGAAGCCGCGATGCAGCATGCCGGAGAGATGCAGGCCCGCGCGCGCCGTCATCTCCGACGGCAGAACCGAGCGGCCGTCGTTGAAGGCGCCGATATAGACATGCGCATGGCAGTCGATGAGGCCCGGCGAGAGATAGCGCCCGCCAAGATCGACGCGCCTGAGGCCGGGATCGAGGTCCGCCTCGTCCTTGATCGCGACGATCTTGTCGCCTCCGATCACGACCGCCTTGCCGGTCACGATCGCACCCGCGACGACATCGACGATGTTGGCGCCGGTCAGCGCATAGCTCGGCAGACCGTCGGGGATCTTGGCGTCCGCAGTCTTCTTCTCAGGACTTGGCATAGGTTTCCACCTTCACGGGCTCGATGGGTTCGGCCGACGGATCGACATACCCATTCTCGGCATCGTAGCGGGCCGCGGCGGCGTCGCGCTGTGCCGGATCGCCCCAGCCGGAGCCGCCGGCGCTGTAGTTGACGAGGCGCTCGCCCGTCTTCAGCTTCGCGCGATACATGCCGACCTTCTTCTCGCGCGCCTCGCCGGGCCAGAGGACCATGTGATTGCGAACCGGCGACGGCTCGCCGCCCTTGAGTCCCCATCCGCCGGTCTTCGACTTCTTCTTCATCGAGATGATCTCGGTGTCACCGACCATGCGGATGGCCCGGCGCACGCCGAGGCCGCCGCGATGCTTGCCGGGGCCGCCGGAATTCGGGATCAGTTCCAGTCCCTCGTGGAAGAGGTTGGCCTGCCGCTCCAGCACCTCGATCGGAGTGTTGCGCACCGTGCTCGTCGAGGGATGCTGCAGCGCCGTGGCGCCGTCATGGAGATGGGTGCCGCCCCAGCCGATCCCCTCGTTGTTGCTGATGACGTAGTACTTGCTGGTGCGATGGTGGCGGCCCATGGCCATGAAGCCCGGCTCGTCGCCGCCGGACGCGGCCGGCAGCCAGTCGATGACCGGCGCCAGCGCCTTGGCGATGAGCTCGAAGGCGACCATGTGCGTCCACGGCATGTAGGTCGAGGACGGATAGACGGCGTGGAACATGTTGCCGGGCTCGGCGCGGACGTCGAGCGCCATGAAGTTGCCGTGGTTGCTGGGCGTCAGCGGCGAGGTCAGATATTTGAAATAGGTCTTCGCCATCGAGACCGTCGCACCATAGGGCACGTTGATCGGCCCTTCCACCATCGGTGCCGAGCGGTTGTAATCGACGGTCATGCGGTCGTCGGTGATCGTCACGTCGACCGCCATCTTGATCATGTCCGGCGTCACGCCGTCGTCGTCGAGCCATTCCTCCGCCGACCACGACCCCTTGGGGAGGCCGGCCAGCGCCTGCCGGGTCTTCTCGTCGGCATGGACGAAGAAGGCCTCGATCGCGGCGAGCACGCGCTCGCGGCCGAACTTCCTGTAGATGTCGCGCACGCAAGCTTCGCCGGTCCTGAGGCAGGCGACCTGCGCGCCGAAATCGCCACGGATCGCCTCGGGAAGACGGGAATTCGCCTCCAGTACCTTCCAGAGGTCGGCGTCGAGCTTCCCTTCCTTGATGATGCGCACGCCGGGAAGGATTAGCCCTTCCTGGTGGATGTTCGTCGAGTCGATGACGTAGCCCGGATCCTTGGCGCCGAGATCGAGCCAGTGCGCGCGCACGCACAGGAACATGTCGATTGCATCGCCGTCGACGAAGACCGGCGACATCAAAAGCGCATCCGACATGTGCGCCGAGTTCCAGTAGGGATAGTTCAGGATCACGACATCGCCGGGGCGCAGCGAGGCCATGTCCATGTTCTCGATCAGCATCTTCAGCGCGTAGTCGTTGCCGCCAATGAACGAGGTGATGCCGGCCGCTTCGGCGACCATGCGTCCTTTCGCATCGGCGATCGAGATGCCGAAATCGAGCACCTCGTAGATGACCGCGTTGAAGGCCGTGCGCACCAGCGTGCGCCGCATCTGCTCGGCCGCCGAGAAGAACAGGGCCGAGACGATCTCGGTTTCCGCCGCCTTGCTGATGGTCATGTCAGGTCTCCGAGCGAGCGATCGAGAGCATGCCGTGCTCGTCGACCGTAAGGGTCTGGTTGCCGTGGATCGCGAGCGACGAGCCCTCGTCGATCACGAGGAGCGGCCCGGGATAGGCGCGGCCGTGTTCGAGCGCGTCGCGGCTGACCTTCTCGCAGTCGACCATGGCGCCGGCCGCCTGATCGAACAGGCGGTGGGGCGCGCTCGCCGTCAGGGTCGACGAGGCGCGAACGCGCGTGGCGAGATCGGGCTTCTCTGCCACGACGACGAGCTTCACCATCAGCGAGACGATCTCGGCCTCGCTGCGGAAGGTGTGACCGAACCGGTCCTGATGCGTGTCCGAGAAGCGGGTCAGGAAGGTCGCCGCGTCGTCGCCGGGAGCATAGGGAATGCTCAACGTGTGCTCCTGGCCGAGGAAGCGGACGCGGGCGAGGAAGGCGACGGACGGCTCGATCGGCCGGCCGACCTTCTCCGCGAGCGCCGCCGTGCTTCGGTTCCGCAGAGCCTCGGCGGTTTCGGCAAGCGCCGCCATGCTCGCGTCTGAGATCGTCGCGAGCACGGAGACGCTGTCGCTGAAGGAAAGATCGCTTGCCAGCATGCCCCAGGCCGAAAAGACCGAGGGGAGCGGCGGGATCACGAGTTCGGGCATCTCCAGCTCGTTCTGCAGCATCGGCCCGAGCAGCGGGCCGCAGCCGCCAAAACCCAGCATCGAGAACTCGCCGGGATCGAGGCCGCGTTCCAGCATCATCTCCTTGATCGACGAGGCGGTGCGCGAGATCAGCACGTCGAAGATCGAGCGGGCCGCATCCTCGACCGAGAGGCCGAGCGGCTCCGCGACATGCGTGCGCAACGCCGTCTCGGCGAGATCGCGGGCGACGTTCATCGAGCCGCCCATGAAATTGCCGGTGTCGATATAGCCGAGCACGACGGCTGCGTCGGTCACCGTCGCCTCGGTCCCGCCGCGGCCATAGCAGGCGGGTCCGGGAACGGCGCCGGCGCTTTCGGGGCCGACGCGCAGCAGCGCATTGTCGATCCAGGCGATCGAGCCGCCGCCGGCGCCGAGCGTGCGAAGGTCGAAGATCGGTTGCAGGATCGAGAAATTCTCGATGCGCGCCTCGAAGACGTCCATCGGCTCGCCGCCGACGATCAGGCAGGCGTCGAGGCTGGTGCCGCCGACATCGACCGAGAGCACATTGCCGCGTCCGGTCTCGCGCGCGACATGCAGGGCTCCAGAGACGCCCCCGGCCGGGCCGGAGAAGACGGTCGCGATCGGTTCGGCTTCCGCGAGGTCGAAGGTCAGCGCGCCGCCGGACGAGTTCATGACGAATTTCTGGCCGGCAAAGCCCTTTGCCGCCATGCCGCCGGAGACGCGGCCGAGATAGTTGCGGAGCACCGGCTTGATATAGGCGTCGAGCACTGCCGTGCTGGTGCGCTCATATTCGCGATATTCGTTGGCGATCAGTGCGCCGGCCGAGACCTCGATGCCGGGGCAGGCGGCGCGGATGAGTTCGACCGCTTCGCGCTCATGCGCGGTATTGGCATAGGAATGCAGGAAACTGACGGCCAGCGCCGTGCAGCCCGCATCCTGCAGCGCCTTGGCGGCGGCGACCACCGCCTCTCGGTCGAGCGGCGTCACTTCGTTGCCCTCGAAGTCCATGCGGCCGGCAACGCCCTTGATGTCGCGACGCTCGACGATGCGTGGCGGCGGATCGTAGTCGAATCGATACATGTCGGCGAAGTCGACGGCGCCGCGGCCGATCTCGAAGATGTCGCGGAAGCCTTCGTTGGTGATGATGCCGACGCGGGCGCCCTTGCGCTCAAGGATCGCGTTCAGTCCCAGCGTTGTCCCGTGCACGAAATCGGCGATGTCTGCTGGCGGAAAGCCGAGCTGGCCGACCGCCGCGACCACGCCCTCGGCCGGATCATGCGGCGTCGTCGGCAGCTTGAAAGCGCGGAGCTGCCGGTTGTCGAGGTCGAAGACGACCACGTCGATGAAGGTGCCGCCGATATCGATGGCCAGTTTGTGTCGGCTCATTTTTGCCTCGGATCAGTAGACGGCATCGAGCAGACGCGCCGTGTACTCGTTCTTGGGATTGCTGAGGACATCCCGCGCCGGCCCGGATTCCACCACCGCGCCCTGGTTCATGACATAGACGCGGTCGCAGATGAGCCGCACGACATTCACGTCGTGCGAGATGAAGACGATGGTGAGCGCGCGCTCGCGGATCATGCGCACGAAGAGCTCCAGGATCTGGGCCTGGATGGAGACGTCGAGCGAGGAGAGCGGCTCGTCGCAGACGAGAAGCTCCGGCTCGACGGCGATCGCCCGCGCGATCGCGATGCGTTGCCGCTGGCCGCCCGAGAACTCGTGCGGATAGCGGTCGCCAGCCGATGCCGGAATGCCCACTTCCTCGAGCAGAAGGTCGGCGCGCTCCATGCGGCCGGCCTTGTCGAGGTCCCGCCGGTGCAAAAGCAGGCTCTCCATGACGCTGGCGCGGACGGTGGCGCGCGGGTTCAGGCTGCCATACGGATCCTGGAAGACGATCTGCACGTCCGACTTGAAGGCGAAGCGCTCGCGCCGCGTGAAGGTCGCGATGTCGCGGCCCTTGAAGCGATAGGTGCCGCCGTCATAGCCGGTGAGGCAGGTGACGATATTGGCGACGGTCGATTTGCCCGAGCCGGATTCGCCGAGGATGCCGACCACTTCGCCGCGGCCGATCGTGATGTCGATGTCGCGAAGCGCGAAGCTGCGGT
The DNA here is from genome assembly GCF_030815145.1 of Kaistia geumhonensis. NCBI lineage: Bacteria > Pseudomonadati > Pseudomonadota > Alphaproteobacteria > Hyphomicrobiales > Kaistiaceae > Kaistia > Kaistia geumhonensis. The sequence goes on from NZ_JAUSWJ010000001.1 coordinate 3,425,872, forward strand.
TCTGCACGAAGAGGCGGCGGGCGAAGCTCTTCGAGACGCCCTGGAGCTCGACCATTGGAAGCGGGGTGTCGGCCGTCATGGCGTCAGGCTCCCCGGCCGAGGATGCATGCGCTGAAGCGCGGCGCCAGCGTCCCGTTCAGCGGCAGTGGAGCGGTTCGGCAGATGGCCTCCACATGGGCGCAGCGGGTCGAGAAGGCGCAGCCCGTGAGCCCGAAGCCGGCGCCGACCGGCTCACCCGGGATCGAGCGGATATCGGCGAGCTCCTTGTCGCGGGTGGGGATGCAGGCGAACAGCGCCTCGGCATAGGGATGCACGACCCGCGTCCCGATATCGCCGGCATCGACGACCGTGTGCAATTGGCCGCCATAGAGGACCGCGATCCGGCCGACGCTCTGGCGCAGCAGTTCCAGATTGTGGCTGATCAGGATGACGGCGAGGCCATGGCTGCGGCTGCGGTCGAGGATCAACTCGATGACGCGGCGCTGGGTGATGGCGTCGAGAGCGGTCGTCGGCTCGTCGGCGACCAGGAGCTTCGGGTCCTGCGAGAGCGCGATGGCGAAGACGATGCGCTGGCGCATGCCGCCCGAAAACTGGTCGGGATACTGGTCGAAGGCGAGCGCCGGTTCGGGAATGCCGACCTCGGCCATCAGGCGGATTGCCGCCTCGCGCGTCTTCTCCGCGCCCATCGGCCAGCCCTTGGCGAGATGGATCGCCTCGGTGATCTGCTTGCCGATCTTCATCGAGGGATTGAGCGAGGAGAAGGGGTCTTGCGGCACGAAGCCGATCGAGTGGCCGAGGAGCTTCCGCGCGCTCGCGGCATAGCCGGTCGAGGGGATATCGCGGCCGTCGAAGCGGACGCTGCCGGCGGCGACATAGGCATCGTCCTGCAGGCCGAGCAGCGTGCGCGTCAGCAGCGTCTTGCCGGAGCCCGACTCGCCGACGATGCCGAACACCTCGCGGGGCATGACCGAGAGCGAGACGCCGGACACCATGGTGCGGTCGCCTGATTTGAGTGCCACCGCGGCGTCGCGGACTTCGAGCAGCGGCGCCTCGGACGGCGAAAGGGGGGTGGCGTGGGACATCGTCTCGGTCATCATCGCCGCCGCGAGGTCGGGTCGAACTCGCGGCGCAGCATGTCGCCGACCACGTTGAAGCTGACCGCGGTGATGAAGATGGCGAGGCCGGGCGCGAGAACGATCCACCAGCCATTGGCGACATAGGAGCGGCCGTCGGCGATCATGGCGCCCCACTCGGGAGCCGGGATCTGCGCACCGACGCCGATGAAGGAGAGGCCCGAGATCGCGAGCATCACGGCCGAGACGTCGAGCGCCACCTGCACGACGAGAACGTCGAGTGCGTTCGGGATGACGTAGTGGAACACCTTGCGGTGCGTCGGAACGCCGAGCGCGTCGGCGCTCGCGATGAATTTCTGCGAGAGGATGTCGGAGGTCACCATGCGCGACAGGCGTGCATAGTTCGGCCACCAGGAGAAGATCAGCGCCCAGATCGCGGCGGAAAGGCTCGCGCCGAGTGCGGAGGCGAAGCCGAGCGCCAGGATGAGCGGCGGGAAGCCGAGCCAGATATCGGTGAGGCGCATCAGCATGTTGTCGACCGCGCCGCCGACGAAGGCGGAGAAGATGCCGATGGCGCAGCCGATCGCGACCACCACGACGAGAACCAGCATCGTCGCCGACAGCGTCAGCTGCGCGCCGTGCAGGAGGCGGGAGAGAACGTCACGACCGGAACCGTCCGTCCCGAGCCAGTGCACCCACGAGGGTTCCTGCAACTTGCTGCGGAAGGCGATCTTCAGCGGATCGAACGGCGCGAGGAACGGCCCGAGAATCGCGACGAGGATGATGGCGAGCACCAGCACGAGCGCGACGCGCTCGATATTGGTCTTCGGATAGGACCAGAGCTTCACGAACACGCTCACGCCTTCACCCGACGGCGCGGGTTGATGAGGAAGAGCGTCACGTCGACCACGAGATTGGCGAGCAGGAAGACCAGGCCGACCACGAACACGACCGCAACCACGGCATGGATGTCGGACTGCGTCACCGCCTTCACCGCATAGCGACCGATGCCGGGACGACCGAAGATCTCCTCGACCAGCACCGTCGCGCCCAGCATCCAGCCGAACTGCATGCCGAAGACGGTGAGGGCAGGCGTCGCGCCATTTGCGAAGACGTGACGGGCCATGATGCGGCCCTCGCTGGCACCCTTGGCGCGGGCGAGCACGACATAGTCCTTTCGGAATTCGCTGATCATCGCGGTGCGGGTGATGCGCACGCCGACGGCGGTGAAGAGCAGCGACAGCGCGAAGGCGGGGAGCACGAGATGCGCGAGCGCATCGGCGAAAACGTCGAGACGTCCCTGCGCGAGGCTGTCGAACAGGGTGAAGCCCGTCGCGCCGACGAATTCGCGGTTTTCGAAGCCGAGCCGGCCGGCAGTCGGCAGCAGCTGCCAGTCGCCCGCGACCACCTGCTGCAGGATGATGGCCAGCCAGAACACCGGCAGGCCGGCGCCGGCGAGCACCAGAAGGCGCACGAGATCGTCGAAACGGCTGCCGGCATAGCGTGCTGTGAGGAGGCCGAGCGGCAGCGAGATCGAGAGATTGATCAGCATCGCGATGAAGACGAGTTCCAGCGAGGGCGGGAGCTCGCGCACCAGATCGTTGGCGATGGGCTGGCGCGTGAACCACGAAGTGCCGAAATCTCCCTGGAAGACGGCGGCGCAGTAGCGCCAGAACTGCACCAGCATCGGCTGGTCGAGGCCCATCTCCAGCCGGACGGCCGCGATCTTGTCGGCACCGGCATTCGGTCCCGCCGCGACGATGGCCGGATCGCCGGCCACCACATGGCTGAGCAGGAACGTGATGAACAGCAGGACGCAAAGGGAAAGGATCGAGAAAAGGATCCGCTCGGCAACATAGCGCAATGAAGGGATCCTTCGCTCGACCGTCGAATACGGAGATCTCGGCCTATTTCAGGCCGATATCCATGTAGTTGAAGGTCTGGTGGTGGGCGGCGTTGTACTTGTAGCCCTCCACCTTGTCGCTGAGCACGACGACCGAACCGGGGAACGACACGGTAATGACCGGGTAGTCCTTGCCGATCAGCTGCTGCGCCTTCTTGTAGAGCTCGGCGCGCTTCGCCTGGTCGGACGAGCTCGCGGCCTCGTTCAGCAGGGCATCGACCTCGGGGTTGGAATACTGCGCCCAGTTGTAGCCGCCCTTGGCGCCGGTCAGCGCGCTGTTGAACGAGGAGTTCAGCACCGCATGCGGATCGGGGAAGAGCGGGAAGGAATAGATCATGTTGATGTCGGAAGTCGTCTCAACCTTCTGAAGCGTGGCCGCCTGCGCCGGCCAGGTCATGCCTTCGGCGTTCAGCGTGATGCCGATCTCGGAGAGGTTGGACTGAAGCTGCTCGACTGCGCTCTTCTCCTCCTGGATGGCCGGGAGATAGCGGACGGTCAGCGTCGTGCCGGCCCAGCCGTTCTCGTCGACCATCTTCTTGGCGGCATCAAGATCGAAGGCGGCTTCCGTCCCGCTCTCATGGCCGGGCCAGGTCGGCGGCAACGGCCCGTCGGGCAGCGTGCCGAGGCCCATCAGCACCTGGTCGAGATGCAACTGGCGATCGAAGGTCTTCGCCAGCATCTCGCGGAATTTGACGTTGCCCGTCGGTCCCGTGCTGGCGGTGTTGAAATCGAAATAGAGCGGGGTTGCCGCAGCGCCGACATCGACGACGAAGCCGGGCGTCGTCTTCAGTGCCAGCTTGTCCTCGACCGTGACGTCGGGAGCGATCTGCACCTCGCCGCTCTTCAGCAGCGAAAGCTGCGTCGAGGGCTCGGAGACGTAGCGGAAGATGACCTCGGCGACGTGGTTGCCGTCCCATCCGCCCCAATACTTGTCGAAGGCCTTGAGCGTGACGGCTTCGGTCGGCTTGTAGGAGGTGATGGTGTAGGGACCGGACCCGGCCTCGTTCACCGCGAGCCACTGGCGGCCATTGTCGTCGCCCATATGAGGCTCGACCGCGGCCTTGCTCACGATGTAGATGCGCGACAGCGCCGAGACGAACGGACCGAAGGGCGCGGACAGCGTCAGCTTGACGGTGTGGTCGTCAACGACCTCGGCGCCGGAGAGCAGGGCGAGATCGTTCAGGACATTGGCCTTGGCCGCCTTGAGGCGGTCGATGGTGAACTTGACGTCGGCGGCCGTCAGCTTGCTGCCGTCATGGAAGACGACGTCGTCGCGCAGCGTGAAGGTGTAGGTGAGGCCGTCGTCCGAGATGGTCCAGCTCTTGGCGAGCTGCGGCGTCGGCTCCGTCGCGCCGGCCTTGAACTGCACCAGCGCGTCATAGACGCCGATCAGGAGCTGGTCGACGGTCGAATTGGTGGCGTTGGCCGGGTCGAGATTCTCCGGCGTCTCGTTCTCGGCGATCACCAATGTGCCGCTCGGCGCCGCGAAGGCGAGATCCGGCAGCACGAGCGCCGGCAGGGAGACGCCCGAAAGCGCCACGATCAAAGCGGGCAGAAACCGCATATGGGAACGCATCGACGACCTCCGGAATTCTTTTGGTATACCGACTGTATCCGAAGCTAGCATCAGGCCGGGGGGTGTCAACGCTTTTCTCTGGGCAGGGCTGCACGGTTTTCGGACGCGCTCGCAAAGCGTGCTGCGCGGCGGCGCTTGACAGCGTCCGCGAGACGCGGACAACCGGGAGGATGACGAGGATCCATGCCATCACGCTCGCGACCAGAGGCCAGGGCCTCTACGAATTCACCGCCGAAGCGGAGGCTTTCGTTGCCTCGGCAGGGATAGGAAGCGGCCTCCTAACCGTCTTCGTGCGTCACACCTCCGCGTCGCTGCTCATCCAGGAAAACGCCGATCCCGATGTCGTCGCCGATCTCCAGGCCTTCTTCTCGCGCCTGGTTCCGCCGGCATCGAGCCCCGCGATGGATTACCTCGTGCACCGGCTCGAGGGGCCGGACGACATGCCGGCCCATATCAAGGCGGCGCTCACCCAGACCTCGATCGGCATTCCCGTCCATCGCGGTGCAATGGTGCTGGGGCGGTGGCAGGGCCTCTATCTCTTCGAGCATCGAGACCGGCCGCACCGTCGCGAGATCGTGCTCGCCCTCACGACTTGAGTCCGCTCATGCCGCCGCGCCGCGGAACCGGGCGAGCGTGAACCCCTCCAGTGCGTGCAGCGGTCGGCGCCCGGCGATGCAGTCGGCGGTGAGCTGCCCCAGCAGCGGGCCGAGCGTATAGCCATTGGCCGAGGCAGCGACGAAGAGGCCGGGCTTGCCGGGGATCGCACCGAGCAGTGGGGCGCCATCGATATTGACGTTCATCGCGGCCCAGCTCCTCAGGAGATGCAGGCCCGCCAGCGCCGGCACCGTCCGCTCGGCAACCCAGAGATTGCCCTCGATGCTGGGCCGCAACACCTTGGAATAGCCTGTCGCCGGATCGGTGCCTGCCGTCCACGCGCCGCCGATGATGAGGTTACCGTTCGTCGCCTGCTTCATGGTGAGGTGGCGGTCGGCGTGGGCGACGAGCTGTTTCAGGATCGGGCGCGTCGGCTCGGTAACCAGCATCTGCAGCGGTGCGCCCGAGATCGGCAGCTCGACACCCACCATGCGCCCGATATGGCGCGACCAGCCGCCGGCGGCGATGAGGACCCGGCGAGCCCGGATGGTCGCGCCGCTCGTCGTCACCTCGTAGCCGTCCGCCTCGGCGCGAATGCCGATGACATTATGGCCGGCGGCAAAACGAACGCCGCGCCGCTTTGCCTCGGCGACCAGCGCCGGCGTCGCCTTCATCGGATTGATCTTGCCCTCGTCCGGGCAATAGGCGGCGACGACCATGCGCTCGGCTATATGGGGGGCGAGCGCGGCGATCTCGGCGCGCGTGATGACCTCGACCGGAATGCCCATGCTGCGCTCGGCCTCGGCCTTGTCGCGCAGGAAGGCAGTCTGTTCCTCGTTTTCGGCGACCATCAGGCCGCCGGTGGTGGTGATCTCGAAATCGCCGTCGAGGTCGCGCTCCAGCTCTTTCCAGAGCTGAACCGCGTCACGTTGCAGCGGAATCGTGCGCAGCGCCGGGCTGCCGCCCGCCATGGCCTTGCGGCCGAAATCCCAGGAGAGCAATTGCACATGCAGGCTGCCTGCATTTCCGCCCGAGGCCTGGCTGTTGGGGGCCGAGCGATCGATCACTACGGTCTCGATGCCGGCGCCGGCCGCGAACATCGCGCTCGATGTGCCGATGACCCCCGCGCCGATGACGAGGAGATCCGTCGTCGCCGGCAACGGGTCGGGCGGCGGCAGATGTGGAGGATGCGGCCGCGTCTCGACCTCGCGATGCCCGCCCCATTCCGCCTTCTCGCTTTCGAGCAGAATGGCCGGTACCGGCTTTTCGGGTGCCTGCGGCGCGAACAGATCCGCCGGCCCGGCCGAGGAAAGGTCGCCGTCGCGCAGGATCTTCAGCGCCTCGCCCGCGCAGTAGCGGCCCTGGCAGCCTCCCATGCCGAGCCGCGTCCGCCGCTTCAGGCTGCCGAGATCGCGGACACCCTCGTCGCGGAGCGCGCGGATGGCGCCTGCCGTCACATTCTCGCAGCGGCAGACCGGCGTCTCGTCGGCAATGGCGAGAGGCGGCTGCCGGTCCGCGAAGAGCTTCCAGAGATGATGCTGGAAGCGGCGGGCCCGCGCGCCGCGGCGCCTTGCCGCCCGTGCCGACCGGGCAGCTCGGCCGTCCGCTCGTCCCAGTGCTTCGAGCACGGCCGCCGCGGCGATGACGCCGCCATTCGCGGCGACGACGCTGCCGCCGATCCCCGAGGCGTCGCCGGCGACGAAGACGGGTGCCGTGCCGGCGCGGCCATCATCGGCCACGAGCGGACGCGCGAAGCCGTTGGCGGGATCGACCGTGACCGGGCAGCCGAGCATGCGCAGCAGCCCCGTCGAGGGCAGGAAGCCATAGCCGAGGCAGACAGCGTCGACATCGAACGCGAGCTTCTGCCCGCCCGGACCCGCCGCGATGGCGCGTTTGGCCTTGCCGTTGCCGGTGACGGCGACAAGGCGCGTGCCTTCGTGGATCGGGATGCCGGCGCGAGCGAGCTTGCGACGGATGGAAAGGCCGCGCAGCGCCAATTGCCGGTCCGCTGCGAGCATGCCGAGAAAGGCCGGGGCATTGCGGCTCCGGCTCGGCGTCGCACTTTCGAGGATGCCGACGACCTTGCCGCCGCCCGCCGCGATTTCGAGGGCGACCTGCCAGTTGAGCGGACCGTTGCCGGCGATGAGGACGCGCATTCCGGGGGCGACGCGGTAGCTGCGCGCCAGCGTCTGCGCGGCTCCGGTCGTCATGACGCCGGGCAGGGTCCATCCGGGAACCGGCCAGGGCCGCTCATAGGCGCCGGCGGCGAGGATGACGAAGCGCGCCCTGATCACATAGGCCCGGCCGGGCGCATGGATGCCGAGTTCGACACCGTCCTCGGTCACGGCCGCATGCCAGACCGCCGAGCCCGAACGGATGTCTGTTCCCGCGGCGACAGTTGCCTCGACGAGTCGCCGGCCGGCCTTGAACTGGTCGTCCTCGCCGCCGGGGAGAAAGCGCTGCGAGGGCGCCAGAGGCTTGAAATACTGGCCGCCGGGAAGGGGACGCTCGTCGAGCACGACCGGCGCGAGGCCGGCTTCGGCGAGGAGCTTCGCCGCCGAGAGTCCCGCGGGGCCCGCACCGATGATCGCGACCTCGACCGTCTCGATCTCGGGCGCTCCCTCGGGGCGGCGGCCGAGCGGACGCAATGCGGCGAGCGCCGGATCGTGGCGATAGACGCTCATGCCGGGTTCGGTCTTCACCATGCAGGCGCGCTGGCCGCCGAAACCCTCGATTTGCACGAGGCATTCCTGGCAGACGCCCATGCCGCAGAAAACGCCGCGCTGCTCGTCGGGACCGGCCTGGCGCAGCCCCATGAGGCCGGCCGCGGTGAGGCTGGCGGCGAGGCTTTCGCCGGCCCGGCCGTGCACGGTCCTGCCCTCGAAGGCGAAGGCGATGGGGTCGCCGGCCGGCTCGGCGGTGCTGCCGCCCAGCCTTCGAGCGCCTCCGGTCGGCTCTTCCTCCAAGGTCAGGCCGCCTTGTCCAGAATCACGCCGGACCGTGTCAGCGCCTCGGCGACCGAGGGCAGCTCGGCCTCGGGCAGGGGCAGGCGGGGCGGGCGGGGGCCGCCGACGGGACGGCCCATCATGGCGAGCGCGGCCTTGGAGCCGGAGACGTAGCGGTGGCCGGCGACGAGGCGGATGACGGGAAGGACACGGTGGTAAAGTGCTCTGGCGCCATCGAAATCGCGCCGGTCTGCCCACAGCGAGAACAGCTCCGCCATCTCGCGCGGCATGATGTTCGAGCCGACCGCCACCCAACCTTCGGCGCCTTCGAGGAAGGATTCGAAGCCCATGATGCCGCCGAACACCGTCATCCGGTCGCCGCAGAAATCGAGGATGTCGCGGATGCGCGTCACATCCATCGTCGATTCCTTGATGTAGCGGACATTGTCGATCCGCGACAAACGTTCAACAATTCTTGGGGTTAAATCAACATTCGCCGTCGCAGGATTGTTGTAGATCATGATCGGCAGCGAGATCGCCTCGCCGATGCGCCGATAGTGCTCGAAGAGCTCGTCCTCGGTCGGCGTCGAATAGAAGGGCGGGATGATCATCACGCCATCGGCGCCGAGCTGCTCGGCCTGGCGGGAATAGCGGATGACGTCGTCGGTCGATTCCGCGCCGGTCCCGATCAGCACCGGCACGCGGCCGTCGGCCTTGCGGATCACCGTCTCGGCGACGGCGGCCTTCTCGTCATCGGTGAGCGACAGGAACTCGCCGGTCGAGCCGAGCGGAACCAGCCCGTGGATGCCCTCGGCGATCTGCCAGTCGACAAAGTCCGCCGTGGCCGCGAGGTCGACGCCGCCCTCGGCGTCGAACGGCGTGATCATGACGGTGTAGGTCCCGCGAAATGCTTTGGTCACCTTAGTCTTCCTGTAGGGATTTCCCGTCCGCGAGGGTGAGCAGGCGAAGCGGGTTGAGGCGGAGCAACTGGTCGATGTCGGTTTCGCCGAGACCGGCGCGGCGCATCAGCGCCGGGCCGTTGCGAAGGAGATGGCCGTAGCCGTGTCCGCCCCACCGCGTCATGCGCGTGCAGGTGCAGACATCATGGCTGACGAGGATGCGGGTGCCAAAGCCCTCGGCGACGAGAGCGCGGATGATGGCGAGGCGCTGGAGATCGGTCGGCAGCTCCACGTCGCCGAACCAGTAATGCGACTGCTCGATGCCGAAGAAGTCCCATTCGACATTGACGCCGGTGGCGAGGAGTTCGCGCACTTGCTCGCCGCGCGGAAAGGTGCGGTCCATGTGGCAGATCACGACGCGGGAGAGATCGGCGTCGGCTTCCGTCAGGATCGCTGCGATCTCGAAGGGCGCGCCGGGATGCCGGCCCGGATGGACGCTGATGGCGGCGCCGGTGATGCGCGCGGCACGGGCGGCGGCGACCAGCGCCTTGCGCTCGAAGGGATGCATCGGCCAGGAGCAGCCGATCTCGCCGATGAGGCCGGCGGGCACGCTCGTGCCGTCGAGCCCGCGATCAATCTCGGCGACGAAGCGTTCGGTCAGCGCCTCGACGTCCAGAGCCAGCGTCGCCGCGTCCTGATAGTCGGCCGTATAGGTGCCGGCGGCGGCGACGACATGGACGCCGGCCGCCGCCGAGGCCGACTTCAGCCCTTCGGCATCGCGGGCGAGGCCGCCGGTCGACTGGTCGACAAGAAGATCCCCGCCATCGGCGCGGAAGACGCGGAGTTCGCCGGCCGCGATCTCCGGGTCGGTCTGGCGGGCATTGTTGCGGTTCTCGTTGGAGCGGTAGTCGATCTGCCAGCGGTTCTCGAGCGTGATCGGCGGGTCGTCGACCGAAGAGCGATCAGCCGGCTTCACGAGATCGAACAGGAGATGCTCGTGGAAGGCGACGCGGCCGATCGCGGCGGCGGGGACATCGCCGCGCACCGTGCGCACGAAGCCGCCGGGCAGCGGTGCCGCCGTCATGCCGTCCGGCTCCCGGCGACGCCGCACCAGGCGAGGATGCAGGCGGCGGTGACCTTCACCATGCGCAGCCAGTCCTCGACATCCACCCATTCGTCGTGGCCGCGCGCCTGGGTGAGATCGCCGCAGAGCGATCCGAAGCCGAGCGCGGGAATGCCCTTCTGCACCAGCGGATTGCGGATGTCGCTCGAGGTGTGCATCGGGTTGACGCGGGGCTCGATGCCGGCGACGGCGCGGATCGCGCCGCTCAAGGTCGCATAGAGCGGATCGCTCTCGGCCACCTCGCTGCCGGTGACGCCGGCAAGGAAGCGGACCACCGGCGGATGGGCGGCGAGGAACGGGTCCGTCGCGACCGCCTCTGCCAGCGCCGTCTCGATCTCGGCGCGGACGCTCTCCAGCGTCTCCGGCGGCGGGAACGAGACGGACGCGGTGAAGGAGAGGCGGTCGGGGACGCGCGTCGTCAGGCCCGGCTGGCCGAAATGCATCTCCGAGACGAGGATATTGGTCGAGCGGCCGACGGCGGCCTCGAGAAGGGGATGGCGGATGCGCCGGCCCCGCTCGGCGTCGAGCCGGCGGAGCGCGTCGATCAGCAATTCGGCCTTGTCGAGCGGATGCACCGCGCGGTGGGCGAAGGCGGTGTGGCCGGGCTCGGCCGTGTGCGGCGGTTCGCCCGCGACCTCGACCGAGAATTCGAGAAGGCCCGAGGCGAGCGCCTTGATCTCCACCATGCCGGCGCCGGATTCGGCGGGATGCAGATAGAGCGCACCGTCGGCCCCGGCGCCCTGATGCAGCACGGCCGCGATGCCGCGGGCGTGGCGCTTGCTGGGCGTGCTCGCAAAAAGAAGGTCGCCCGCCAATCGGGCGCCGGATCGGCGGATCGCCTCGATCGCGATCACTCCGGCGGCAATCCCCGCGAGATCGTCGGCGATGCCCCAGCCGTGCATGCGGCCGTTCTCGACCACGGCGGCGAAGGGATCGTGCCGCCAGCCGCGCGCGGCGGCGGTGGGCTCGCTGTCGGGATGGGCGAAGACGAGCAGGCTGCGTCCCTGCCCGGCGCCTTCGAGACGCGCGACGACATTGCGCCGCTCGCCCTCGCTGCGGGCGCCCGCGGCGGCGAATTCGGCGGTGACGGGGACCGATGCCGGATCGTAGACGCTTGCGCCGACCTCCGCGCCAAGGGCTTCCAGCCGCGCGGCGACGGCAGCCTGGACCGCGTCCTCGCCCGAGGCCTGAAGGGCGACCAGTTCGGAGAGAAAGGCCAGGGCACTGTCGCGCCGACGATCGACCTCGACAAGCGCAGCCTCAGTCGCGGGGTCCGATAGCGTCGTCAACTGGCTTTCCATGAGGCCTGAATGCGCCCGTGTTCGCATCAAGACAGAACACAGTCGGTATACAATTGCAATGCAATCCAGCGCCGCAGGGCCTCGGCCCCGCCCCCGTGGCGGCGTTCAGGAAACGGCCTTGAGCGCGAAGCGCACCAGCGATCGGATATGCGTCGCGACCGCCTTCCTCACCGCCTTCGGGTCCTGTGCGGCCAGTGCGTCGAGGATCGCCTCGTGCTCGCGCGAATCGGGGCCGAGCCGGTCGGCCAGGCGGTCGATCTCGAAGAGCTGGGTGGTGACGCGCAGCGAGACCAGAGTCTCGGCCATCACGTCGTTGGCGCAGTTGCGGATGAAGAGGCTGTGCACGAGGTCGTCGGCACGCCAGTGCTCGATCTTGTCGTAGGGCACCGTGTGCTCGACCCGGCGCGCCTCGGCCCGCACCGCCTCGATCTCGGCCGCGCCGATGCGCGGAATGGCGAGCACGGCGGCTTCCGGCTCCAGCACTTCGCGGACCTTGAGGCTCTGCAGATATTCCTTCAGCTCGACCTTGCGCACCTCATAGGAGCGGCCCGGATGCTTCTGCAGCAGTTCCTCGCCCTCGAGGCGTTGCAGCGCCTCGCGCAGCGGCGTCCGCGACACGCCGAGCCGCTCGGCCAGATGCTGCTCGACGATCGGGTCGCCGCTCCGGAGCTCGCGCTCGCGGATCATGCGCGACAGCGACTGATAGGCCTGCTGCGCGAGGTTGCGGGGCGCTGGCGGGGCGTCGCCTTCCAGATGAGCCGACTTCTCGTTGCTGAGCGACATCCCTGGTCGGTTCCGAAGGGTTGAGACGGCGATGCGGAGCTGCGCATCTCGGTCGAATATATCAGGCGGCGAAGTCGATGCTACCGGAAAACCCGCGCTGGTGTGCCGCCTCCTTGGCGATCGGCTGTCGCCTGCGTACAAAGGGCTAGCGGCGGGAGCTTCACCAAACCGCTGATTTCGCGCCGCGAATGACATTGCCGCCGCAAGCGGCTGTGACTGGCAACAAATACGGCTTGCGAAGTGCGCGCTTTTGCCGTGTTCTCCGATTGTGTACCGCCTGAATGCAGGGCCGGCGCGCTGACCGCGCATCCGGTCGGGCTCCCGGGCGGATCCTGTCCCTTGGGGGGAGTTCGCCACCACCGGCGGAGGATGCCGCCGCCCGACCGATTGCCACAACCAGGGGTCGTCCGTTGCCGGACGCCGCGCCGGCCTTGCCGTGCCGGCGAGAACGCCGCGGCGACAGGGCGGGTGCGCGGAGATGCCGGCTGGCGTGCGCTCCGCGGCCATGATCATAATCAAGAATCCAGAGGGAAAGACCAGATGATCATCACGAGACGAATGTTGGGTGTCCTTCCGATCGCCATGGCGGCCGCCGTGGCGGGCATGGTTCCGGCCGGCGCCTTCGCGCAGGACGCGTCGACGCTGGTCGTCGACACCGCCTTCCAGCTCAAGACGGCCGATCCGGCGCGCGAGTTCGAGCCGACCGCCAATCTCGTGCTGCACCCCGTCTACGAGACGCTGATCACCTTCAAGGGCAGCGACCTGACGACGCTGGTGCCCTCGCTGGCGAGCATTCCGGTGGTCGCGCCCGACGCCAAGACCTTCACCTTCACGCTCAATCCGGCCGCGAAGTTCAGCGACGGCTCGCCGGTGACGGTCGACGACGTGATCTTCTCGTTCAACCGCGTCAAGAACGTGAAGGGCAGCCCCTCCTTCCTGCTCGACGGCGTGACCGTCGCCAAGGGCGCCAAGGAGGGCGAGATCGTCCTCACCACCGCGCAGCCCGATCCCGGCCTTCCCTACAAGCTCGCCAATCCGGCGGTGGGCATCGTCAATTCCAAGGTCGTCAAGGCCAACCAGGGCTCGGCCGACGAGGGAGCCGACAAGACCGACCGCGCCGACACCTTCCTCGCCTCGACCTCGGCCGGCTCGGGCCCCTATATCCTCGACAAGTTCGACATGGCCGCCGAGGTCGTGCTGAAGCGCAACGACGCCTATTGGGGCGCCAAGCCCGCCTATGACCAGATCGTCGTGCGCAATGTCGACACCAGCGCGCAGCAGATGAACGTCATGCGCGGCGACAGCCAGATCGCGCTCGACCTGCGCCCCGACCAGCTCGACGCCATCAAGGACACGGCCTACACGCTGTCGGTCCCCGGCGCCGACGTCGTGTTCATGTTCACCAACTCCAACCCGGAAATCTCGGCCATCGCGGCCAATCCCGATTTCCAGCAGGCCGTGCGTCACGCGATCGACTATGACGGCCTGCTCGCCATCGCCGGCGAAGGCGCGGCACGGCCGGGCTCCATCATCCCGACGATGTTCGCCGGTGCGCTGGCGACCGACCAGGGCCCGAAGCGCGACGTCGAGGCCGCCAAGGCGGCGCTCGCCAAGAGCGGCCTCAAGGATCCGGTGATCGAACTCACCTATGTCTCCGACATCACCAAGAACGGCGTTTCCTTCGCCGATGTCGCGGCCAAGATGCAGGCCGACCTGAAGGAAGTCGGCATCACCGCCGAGCTGAAGCCCTCGCCGGTCTCGACCTTCCTCGACAACTACCGCGCCGGCACGCTGCCGATGACGATCGTCTGGTGGGGCCCGGACTATCCGGATCCGAGCGACTATCTGCTGTTCGGACCCGGCGAGAAGGTGGGCCTGCGCGCCGGCTGGAAGGCGGGCGCCGCTCCCGAGGTCACCGAGATCGCCGCGAAGGCGGCGGTCGAGATCGACCAGGCCAAGCGCATCCAGCTCTATGACGAATGGCAGAAGAAGCTGAACGCGCAGGGCCCGTTCACCTCGCTGTTCCAGCCGGCTTTCTCGATGGCCTCGTCCAAGACCCTCGAGCCGGTCGAATACAACGCCATGTGGACGATCGACCTCACGGCGATCGCCCCGGCGAAGCAGTAAAGGCGATCCGGTCCGGCAATGTCGTCTCTGCGCTCAGCCTGGTACGCATTGCCGAACCTCGTCCGCTTCGTCATCCGACGGCTGTTCGTCGGCCTCCTGCTCTGCCTCGGCATCACCCTCGTCTCCTTCGCGCTGACGCAGGTGGTGCCGGGCGATCCGGTCTCGGCCAATCTCGGCGACCGGGCGGCGAGCGATCCCGAGATCGTCGCCGCGTTCCGCGCCCGCTACGGGCTCGACAAGCCGATCCCGCAGCAATACCTGCTCTATCTGGAGCGGCTGGTGCATGGCGATCTCGGCGAATCGCAGCAGACGCGCCGGCCGGTGACGACCGATCTCGCGCAGTACCTTCCCGCGACGATCGAGCTCGCGACGGCGGCGATGATCATCGCGCTCGTGCTCGGCATCTCGCTCGGCGTCGTCGCCGCCATCGGTCGCGACCGATGGCCCGACCAGGTGATCCGCGTCATCTCGCTCGCCGGCGTCTCGATCCCGACCTTCTGGCTGGCGCTCGTCACCTTCTACGTCTTCTTCTTCAAGCTCGGCATCGCGCCGGGGGTCGGGCGGCTCAATCCCGGCGGCAAGGCGCCGCCCTCGATCACCAACATGTTCACGATCGACGCCCTGCTGGCCGGGCAGTGGGCGACCTTCGGCATCGCCGCCAGCCATCTCGTGCTGCCGGCGCTGGTGCTCGCGATCTATACGGTCGGCTCCATCACCCGCTTCACGCGCGCGGCGATGCTGGAATCGCTGTCGCAGGACTATGTGCGCGCGGCGCGGGCCAAGGGCCTGCCGGAGCGCACGGTCATTCTGCGCCATGCGCTGCGGCCGGCGCTGGCGGCGATCGTCACCGTCGCGGGCATGGCCTTTGGCCGCATGCTGTCGGGCACGGTGCTCGTCGAATCCGTCTTCTCCTGGCCGGGCATCGGCCAATATGCCTACAAGAGCGCGCTGGCGCTCGACCTTCGCGCCATCATGGGCGTCAGCCTGGTGGTCGCGGCCATCTACATCCTCGTCAACATGGCGGTGGACATCATCTACGCGCTGATCGACCCGCGGATACGTCTCGGATGAGCGACGGCAGCCTCGCCCCCGCGGACACCGTCGCCCTGCCGCGCCGCCGCTTCATGCGCCGCTCGGTGTGGACGCAGCCGCTCGGCCTCGTCGGCGCGGGCCTCCTCGTCGCCATCGTGCTGCTCGCGGTGTTTGCTCCGTGGCTGACGGCGCATGGGCCGATCGACATGGTCGCCAAGCGCTTCATGGCGCCGTCGGCGGAGCACTGGTTCGGCACCGACCAGCTCGGCCGCGACGTGTTCGCGCGCGTCATCTACGGCGCCCGCGTCTCGCTGCCCTATGCGCTGCAGCTCGTGGTCATGGCGGCGGTGATCGGAACGCTGCTCGGCGCCATCGCCGGCTATTTCGGCGGCTGGATCGACGGCGTCATCATGCGCGCCGCCGATCTCGTGATGGCCTTCCCCGACATCATTCTCGCCATGGCCGTCGTCGCCGCGCTCGGGCCGGGGCTGTTCAACGCCGTGCTGGCGGTGGTCGTCGTGTCGTGGCCGATCTATGCCCGCGTCGTGCGCTCGATGCTGCTGACGATCCGCGACGAGCCCTATGTGCAATCGAGCCGGCTGCTCGGCGTCTCGGCGATGCGGGCGCTGTGGGTCGATGTGCGGCCGAACGTGGTCGGGCCGCTGGTCGTGCTGGCGGCGCTCGAGTTCGGCCATGCCGTGCTGATCCTCGCCGGCCTCTCCTTCCTCGGCCTCGGCGCGCAGCCGCCGACGCCGGAATGGGGCCAGATGGTCTCCGACGGCTCGAAGTATTTCGACAAATGGTGGCTGTCGGTGTTCCCGGGCCTTGCGATCCTGCTCGTGGTGCTCGCCGCCAATTTCCTCGGCGACACGCTGCGCGACGCGCTCGATCCGCGCACCGCCAAGGCGTTCCGATGATGGCATTCCGCTGATGGCCGGCGCGCCGCTCCTGTCGATCGAGAACCTCTCGATCAGCCTGCCGACCGCCGATGGCGGCCGGGCGCTCGCCGTGCGCGGCGTCGACATCGCGATCGGCGAGGGCGAGATCGTTGGCCTCGCCGGGGAGAGCGGCAGCGGCAAGACGCTTTCGGCGCTCGCGGCGCTCGGGCTGCTGCCGGCCGGGGCCACGACCGGCGGCCGGGTGATGTTCGACGGGCGCGAGCTGATGGGCAATGGCGGACGCGGCGCCGCCGCCGTGCGCGGACGCGATCTCGCGATGGTGTTCCAGGATCCGATGACGGCGCTGCATCCGATGCTCTCGGTCGGGCGGCAGATGACCGAGCATCTCGTCCAGCACCGGCGCATCGGCCGCGCCGAGGCCGACCGGATCGCGATCGCCATGCTCGACCGCGTGCGCATCCCCAATCCGAAAGAGGCGATGGCGCGCTTTCCGCACCAGTTCTCCGGAGGCATGCGCCAGCGCATCGCCATCGCCTCGGCGCTGGCGGCCGGACCGCGCCTGCTCATCGCCGACGAGCCGACGACGGCGCTCGACGTCACCGTTCAGGCCGGCATCCTGCGGCTCATCGAGAATCTCCGCCGCGAGCTGAAGCTCTCGGTGCTGCTGATCACGCATGATCTCGGCGTGATGTCGGCGCTCGCCGACCGCGTCTATGTCATGTATGCCGGCCGCGTCGTGGAGCGCGGGTCGCGCGCAGCGGTGCTGGCACGGCCGCGCCACCCTTATGCGCGCGGGCTGCTCGACGCGCTGCCGCATGGCAGTCCCGCCGACCACCCGCTGAAGGCGCTGCCCGGCTCGCCGCCCTCGATCGGCCGCTTCCCCGCAGGCTGCGCCTTCCATCCCCGCTGCCGCTTCGCCGCGGATATCTGCCGCGCCGACATCCCCGAACTCCTTCCGGTCGCGGAGGGCCATGCGATCGCCTGCCCGATCGATCCGCTGGCGGCGGTGACGGCATGAGCCTCCTTGAAGTCCGCAATCTCTTCGTGCGCTATCGCGGCCATTCGGGCGCGGTGGTGACGGCCGTCGCCGGCTGCGACATCGATGTCGAGGAGGGCCAGATCGTCGCGCTGGTCGGCGAATCCGGCTGCGGCAAGTCATCGCTCGGCAAGGCGGCGGTCGGGCTCATCAGCCCCGCCGGCGGCAGCGTCACCTTCGACGGCGCGCCCGTCGAGCCGCTCGGCCGCAAGGCGCGTCCGCCGGCGCAGCGGCGGCTGCAGATGGTGTTCCAGGACCCGTTCTCCTCGCTCAATCCGCGCCGCCCGATCGGCGACCTGATCGCCGACGGCCTGCGCGTCGCCGCCGGGCATGGCGGCACGCTCCGGTCGGTCGGCGAATGCCTCGAGCGGGTCGGCCTCTCGGCCGGCATCGCGGACCGTTTCCCGCACCAGTTCTCGGGCGGGCAGCGCCAGCGTATCGCCATCGCCCGTGCGCTCGCCGCCGATCCGCGCTGCATCGTCGCCGACGAGCCGATCTCCGCCCTCGACGCCTCGGCGCAGGCCTCGATCGCCAACCTGCTGGTCGACCTCGTCGCCGATCTCAGGGTCGGGCTCCTGTTCATCTCGCACGACCTCTCCATCGTCCGCCGCATCGCCGACGTCACGACGGTCATGTATCTCGGCAAGATCGTCGAGCGCGCGCCGAGCGAGGCGCTGTGGGCGCGGCCGGCCCATCCCTATTCACGCGGCCTGATCGGCGCCATCACCGAGCCGGACGGCGAGGGGCGGCTGCCCGACGACCTGCCCGGCGACGTGCCCGATCCGGTGGCGCCGCCGCCCGGCTGCCGCTTCCATCCGCGCTGCCCGATCGCCATCGAGCGCTGCGCCGTCGAGGAGCCGGCCTTCCGCGCGATCGTTCCGGGCCGCATGGCCGCCTGCCATCTGGCCGAGACCCTTCTCGCCTGAACCGTCCCCGCCACCAACGAAGAGACGCATGATGATCAACTACAAGCAGCGCATGCAGCGCTTCCAGGGCCTCATCGCCGGCGCCGCCGATCTCGTGTTCTTCCCCATCGCGACCGATCTCGACTATCTGACCGGCATCCACCGCGACGTGCCGAACTATGGCCGCGTGCTGCATCCCGGCGCCTGGCTGGAAGGCGCGTGGCTCTCGGCCGACAAGGGGCCGATCCTGACGCTGCCGCGCATGACCGCCGAACTCGGCGGCAAGGGCGGCATCGAGGGCTTCGAGATCCGAGTGCTCGGCGACTGGGACGATCCGGCGGTGATGGCGAAGGCGATCATCGAAGAGATGAATCTGCCGGCCGCGCCGCGCGTCGCGGTCAGCGAGAATGCCGAGGCGGAATCGCTGATCGAGATCCAGAAGCTGATCCCCGACGCCCGCTTCGTCTCGGCGACCAAGATCCTGCGCCAGCTCCGCGTCATCAAGGATGCCGACGAGATCGCGATCATGCGCGAGGCGGGGCGCATCACCGAGGCGGCGCTGACCGACGCGATCGCCAGCTTCAAGCTCGGAATGACCGAACTCGATGTCGTCGCCGAGCTCGACTACCAGATGAAGCGGCACGGCTCGCTCGGCCCGTCCTTCACGACCTCGCTCTACAATACCGGCACCAACCATCCGATGCTGCTCGGCCAGCCGCTCAAGACCTGGCCGCGCAAGCTGAACCCGCCGGTCTCCGTGCTGCTCGACTTCGGCGCCGTGCTGGACGGCATGTGCTACGACTATGGCCGCACCGTCTCGTTCGGCGCGCCGAGCGCCGAGCAGATCAAGGTGCATCGCCTGATCATGGACTCGCAGGCCGCCGGCATCGCGGCGCTGAAGGCGGGGCAGGCGACCTGCGCCGAGGTCGACAAGGCCGCGCGCGATGTCATCGCCGCTGCCGGCTACGACAAGGCCTTCCGCCACCGGCTCGGCCACGCGATCGGCGCGGACGTGCACGAGCCGCCCTTCCTGACGAAGGGCAGCGACACGGTCGTGCAGGAAGGCATGATCTTCACCGTCGAGCCGAGCATCCTGCAGGACGGCAGCTTCTCGGCCCGCGTCGAGGACTGCATCGTCGTGCGCCCCGATGGCGGCGAGAAGCTCACCAACGGCTTCCAGGACCTGATCATCGTCGACGCCTGAGCGGCATTTGCCGCGTCAGTGGACGCGTCCGTGGTCGTTCGCCGGCCGGCGTGCCGCCTCGCGGCGGCGGTGGATGGCGGTGCCGAGCGCGGCGACCCAGGTGCGGGCCGGCACGAAATCCGGCTCGCCGGTTCCCTTTTCAAGCTCGGCGATCAGCGCCTCGATCTTGGTGCGCATGACCGCGAGGGTCTCGCGGTCGAACTTGTCGATGCCGGGCTCCTGGTCCAGCGCCTTGCCGATCCCGTCGAGGGCCGCCCGCCAAGCGGCCGGATCGGCGAAGGTGACGTCCTGGTGCAGCGCGTGATGAAGCGCGCCGAGCTGCTCGATCAGATCCAAAGGTCCTGTCCTTCCGCGTTGCGACCGGTGACGCTGCGTCAGCGCTTCTTCCAGAGGCCGGCGCCGCCCTCGAGCCCCGCCTCGTTGGAGGCGATGGTCACGTTCTTCGGCAGCTCGAATTCGATATGCTTGGCGTTGCCACCGCCGATATGCAGCATGTCGTAGTGGAGCAGCGTGTAGATGAGGCCGATCGCCTTTTCCACCCGGTGGTTCCAGTGCTTCTTGCCCTCGGCCTCGTAGGCGGCGTTGCCGAGATATTCGTCATAGGTCTTGTCGTCGTGGATCGGGTGATGCGCCAGTTCCATGTGCGGCATCAGATCGCCGTCGCGGAACAGCGCCGTGCCGGCGCCGGTGCCGAGCGTCAGCACGAATTCCAGCCCCTTGCCGCCGATCACCGCCATGCCCTGCATCTCGGCGTCGTTGATGATGCGCGCCGGATGGCCGCCAAGCGCCTTCGACAGTGCCTCGCCGAGCTGGAAGCCGCTCCAGTCCTCCGTTCCGAGATTGGGAGCGGTCAGGATGACGCCGTTGCGCACCACGCCGGGAAAGCCGACCGAGATGCGGTCGAAGGCCGGGAAGGGCTTCACCAGCTCCGTGATCGCTTCGAGAAACACCTTGGGCGGGCAGGGATGCGGGGTCGGAACGCGGGCGCGATCGGTCAGCATGTCGCCCTTGTCGTCGATGACGGCGGCCTTGAGGCCGGTTCCGCCGACATCGATCGCGAGAATGCCGGGCATGGATGTCTCCTCGTTGCTTTTCAGTCTCGTCGTGCCGAAACGGTCAGCGGCCGGAATGTCCGCCGTCGTGGCGGGCCTTCTCCACGGTGACTTCGAAGTCGGTTCCTTCCCAGCGCTCGCCTTCAGGCCAGTAGAAGGTGAAGCGGATTGCGCGCCCGGCCCGGATGCGGCTGGTGTCGATATCGAGGAAATGGATGCCGAAGCTGTTCTCGGCGGTCGGCGTGTCCTCGACGGTCTTCCAGTCGTCCTTCGTCCAGTGCACGAGCGCCGGCGCCTCGAGTTCGATGCGCAGCGCGCGGCCATGCGCGACGGTGCGGATCTTCTCCGAGAAGCGCCAGATGCGCACCGCGGCGCGGACCTTGTCCTTCTGGTAGCGCTGCACCGTCTGCGGCGGCATGTCGAACACGGCGCCGTCGCGCAGCGAGCGCAGCAGCTTGATGTGTTCGGAATGCGCCCAGACCAGCGGCATGGCGCTGCCCGAAGCGTGGCCGTGATAGAGCTCGCGCTCCGGGATGTCGGCCTGGTCCCAGACCTGCTCCGGCAGCATGCCGCCCGGGCTCGCCGAGGCCTCGAGCGTGTCGAGAAGCTGCTCGGCGATGTCGAGGCGGCCGGCGGCGATCTCGTAATGCGCACGCTCGCCGGTCAGGAGCGGCCAGGGCCGGCCGATGCCGGTGCCGTCGAAGGGCCTGCCGTCCTCATGCTCGCCATAGCCGTCGCCATTGTAGCGGTACCAGATGGGTCCCTGCGGCAACTCGATGCGGAGCGTGGCGTCGATCGCCTTCACCGTATCGACGATGCGCGGATCATCGGCCGCCCGGAGGCCGAAGCGCACCAGCGCCAGCGCGTCGGGGCTGAGCAGCATCGAGGCCTGCTGGTTGGTTTCCGAAGGCGGACGGTTCTTGATCGGCACGAAGCCGTCGAGCGGGGAGGCCGCGTCCGCCTGGTCGGGGGCGGCGATGCGGACGTAATAGCCGTCGATGCCGAGCTTGCGGCTGAGCTCGGTGTCACGGGCATAGGTCCAGTATTCGATGTCCTCGTTCCAGCTGTCGGCCGTCTCGCGCAGATAGCGGGCGCTGTCGTGATGGCCGACGAGATCGAAGATGTCGGCCGCGGCGAGGAGGCCGGCCACCTCGACCGCGAGCGTGAAGGGCGAATAGCCCGCATCTTCCTCCCAGCGGTCCTGCCCGGTGACCGGGCCGTTGCGGACGAGGAAGCGCGCCGCCTTCTCGATCATCGGCAGGAAGCGGTGTGCCTCGGTGGCGTCGATATGGCCGTGGCGGCGCAGCATGTCGGCGAGGATGATCGGGAAGGCGCATTCGTCCATCTGGACGCCGCCCCAATAGGGCCAGCCGTCGAGCCAGATATTCTGCGACCAGTGACCGTCCGCCTCCTGCACCGAGGCGAGATAGGAGAGCACGGCCTTGGCCTGCTGCGTCGCCCCGGCCGCGAGGAAGCCGCCCGCCGTCTCGACGAGATCGCGCGGCCAGACGAGGTGATAGCCGCCGAGATCCTCGTCGCCCTTGTTGAAGCCCCACGGGATGGAAAGGCTGGCGATCGCGGCGCCGGGGAAGGAATCGGGCTGGTGCGTCGCCAGCACCGCGGTGCTGATTCGGTAGCTGTTGAGGTTCGAGGCGCCGGCCGGACGGTCGAGCGGCTCCAGATCCTTCTGGAAGGCGCGCCAGCCGGCGGCATAGCCACGGCGCGCCGTCTCGAAGCCGGTCTGCAGGCTCGATTTCGCCTTGTAGGCCGCCTCCTGCCAGCGCGAGCCGAAGCCCACCGCGACGAGGGCATGGCCGTCATGGCCGGCGAAGTCGATCTCGGCGCACATCGCGACATTGCCGGCCTCGGCCATGCGATAGCCTTCCTCGAGGTGGCCATTCGCCGAGAGCTGCTGCCAGCCGTCCGAGGTGCCGACATAGCCGACCGAACGGGAGACCAGCGGCACCGAGCAGGCGAGGGCGAGCGCGCCGGCCTTGCCGCCGGTCGCGAACAGCATCGGCATGCCCTTGTAGTCGTCGACCCAGGCGGTGTTGTCGGCGCCGGAATTGATGAGATGCGGCGAGAGGAGGCCGAACACGCGGTAATCCGCAAGTTCGCCCTGCAGCGCCTCGAAGGTGATTCGCTGCAGCAGCGTCTCGCGCTTCGGATCGGTGAGGATTTCCTTCTCGATCCGCCAGCGGCCGTCGCGGGCCGTGTTGGTCACTCGGAACGCGGGGACGCCTTCCTCGATCATCGCGATCGAGTGGTCGCAATCGCGCTTCTCCTCGACGAAATAGCCGTCGGCGCCCGTGACGATGAAGCCGAAATCGCGCGTGCAGGCGGCGTCGACGCGCGGCCAGTAAATCTCGTTGAGGATGCCATGGCTGAGCGTGAACCAGATGCGGCTGGCGGCGGTTCCCGCGGTGCCGACGCCGGTCTTGGCGCTCGACGTCCAGCGCGGCGGCAGGCCGGGCTTGCCAGGCGGTGTCTTCTCCCCGGTCGTATCCATTCTCGCTTCTCCGTCGCTTTGGACTTGCAGCTTAGGCAGCAATCCGTCGTAAATCCATGCGGTCGCACGGTTTATGGGTATCGTTCGGAGCGCCGTTCGGGCGTGACCGTCGGCCGGGCTTAACGCCGCCTTAGCGCGGCCGGCCGCAAGCAAGGGTTCAGCGTCGATGAACGCATCAGGAGAAGGGGACGTCCGATGACCGCATTTCCCGGTAAGCCGGTCCTGCCGAAGGACGCGACGCCGGCCCCGCCCTCGACGCTGATCATCTTCGGCGGATCGGGCGATCTCACGAAGCGCCTCGTGATGCCCTCGCTGTACAATCTCGCCAAGGACGGCGCGCTCGACGACAAGTTCCGCATCGTCGGCGTCGACATCGTCGAGCATACCGAGGAGGACTACCGCGCCTTCCTCACCGAGACGGCCAAGGAACTCGCGGCTGCCGGCAATGCCGACGTCGATGCCGACGCCTGGCGCTGGCTGATGGAGCGCACCGGCTACATCATCGGCGACTTCGAGAGCGAGGCGACCTACGACGCCGTCAAGGCGAGGATCGCCGCCAACGAGCCGGAATCGCATGGCGCGGTGTTCTATTTCGCCGTTGCGCCGCGCTTCTTCGGCGCCATCGCCGACCATCTGGCCAAGGCCGGCCTCATGGAGGAGAGCGAATCGGAATTCCGCCGCATCGTCGTCGAGAAGCCGTTCGGCATGGACCTGCCCTCCGCCCGGGCGCTGAACGCGCGGCTGCTCGCGGCGGCTGACGAGCACCAGATCTTCCGCATCGATCATTTCCTCGGCAAGGAGACGGTGCAAAACGTGATGGCGATGCGGTTCGGCAACGGCATCTTCGAGCCGATCTGGAACCGCAACTTCATCGACCATGTGCAGATCACCGCCGCCGAGACCGTGACGGTGGAGCGGCGCGGCCGCTTCTACGACGCCACCGGCGCGCTGCGCGACATGGTGCCGAACCACATGTTCCAGCTGCTCGCGATGATTGCGATGGAGCCGCCGAACTCGTTCGATGCCGACGCCATCCGCACCGAGAAGGCCAAGGTCATCCAGGCGATCAAGAAGCCGCGCCCGGAAGAGGCGGACCGCCTCGCGGTGCGCGCGCAGTATGCCGCCGGGTCCATCGGCGGGGCTCCGGTGAAGGACTATATCGAGGAGCAGGACGTCGCCCTCGACAGCAGCACCGAGACCTATGTCGCGCTGAAGCTCGAGGTCGAGAACTGGCGCTGGTCGGGCGTGCCCTTCTATATCCGCACCGGCAAGGCGATGTCGGTGCGCAAGACCGAGATCGCGGTGCAGTTCAAGAGCCCGCCGCACACGCTGTTCGAGGATACGCCGACGAGCTCGCTGCAGCCGAACGCGCTCATCATCCGCGTGCAGCCGGACGAGGGCATCTCGCTGCGGCTCGCCGCCAAGGTGCCGGGCCGGGCGGTCCGCCTCGCGGAGGTCGACATGAACTTCCGCTATTCCGACTATTTCCAGCGCGAGCCGTCCACCGGCTACGAGACGCTGATCTATGACTGCCTCGTCGGCGACGCGACGCTCTTCCAGCGCGCGGACAATATCGAGGCGGGCTGGGCGGCGGTCGAGCCGATCCTCGAGGCCTGGGCCACGCTGCCGGGCGAAATTCACTATTACCGCGCCGGCACCGCCGGCCCCGTCGCCGCCGACACGCTGATCGAGCGCGACGGCTTCTCGTGGTTCTCGCTCGACGACAAGGCCGGCAAATGAACGCGCGCGCTCTCCCCAAGCGGATCAGGCTCTTCGTCTCCGACGTCGACGGCACCATCGTGACGCCGAGCCCCGACAAGCGGGTCACCGAGGCGACCATCGCAGCGGTCGACCGGCTGCGGGCCGCCGGCGGCTTCTTCTCGATCGTCTCCAGCCGGCCGCCGCGCGGCATGCTGCATGTCGCGGAGCCGCTGAAGCTCGACCTCTTCGCCGGCTTCAACGGTTCGTCGATCGTGCGCGGCGACCTTTCGCCGGTCGAGCGGCATTTCGTGCCGGAGGCGGCGGCGCGGATCGCGGCAGCCGAGATCGCGGCGACGGGCGCCGATGTCTGGATCTTCTCGGGCAACGACTGGTACGTCACCGACCGGGACGGCCCTTACGTCGCACATGAGGAGCACACGGTCAGCTTCGATCCTGTCGTCGTTCCGAGCTTCGAGGGGCATTTTGGCGAGATCGGCAAGCTGGTCGGCTCGTCGAAGGATTTCGACCGTCTCGCCGAGACCGAGGGCAAGCTGCAGGCGCTTCTCGGCGACACGGCCGCGGCGCGGCGCTCGCAGAACTACTATCTCGACGTGACGCATCCGACCGCCGACAAGGGCCATGCCGTCACCGCGCTGGCGCGGCATTTCGGCGTTCCGCTCGAGGAGGTCGCGGTGATCGGCGACATGTCGAACGACCTGCCGATGTTCGCGGTCGCCGGCCTCGCCATCGCGATGGGCAACGCCCATGACGACATCAAGGCGCAGGCCGACCTCGTCACGCGTTCGAATGCCGAGGACGGCGTAGCCCATGCGATCGAGACGATGATCCTGCCGCTGATGGGCTGAGCAGCCTTCCTCCCCCGCGCGAAGCGACGGAACCACCGCCCGGCCGGTGGGTTAGGCGGCATCACGCAGGGGAGGATTTGCTGATGCGCATCGCTCAGGTCGCGCCTCTGGTCGAAGCCGTGCCGCCGCGGCTCTATGGCGGCACGGAGCGGGTCGTCTCCTGGCTGACCGAGGCGCTCGTCGCCGATGGCCACGATGTGACGCTCTTCGCGACGGGCGATTCCCGAACGGCGGCCGAACTTATCGCCGTCCGGCCCACGGCCGACCGCATCGCCGGCGCGAGCCCCGAGGCGGTGGCGGCGCTGTTCGAGGCGGTCATGAGCCGGATCGACAGCTTCGACATCGTGCATTTCCACACCGAGACCGCGCATTTCGTCCCCTTCCGCGGCTTCGAGGAGAAATGCGTGACGACGCTGCATCTGAGGCTCGACTCGGAGGCGGCGCATGACGCGATCGCGACCAACCCCGGCATGCCGCTGGTCGCGATCTCGCAGAACCAGCGCAGTTTCCTTCCCGAGGCGCGCTTCGTCGCCACCGTGCCGCACGGCATGCCGGCCGATCTCGTGGCGATGGGCGACGGCGGCGAGGGGCACCTGCTCTTCGTCGGCCGCATTTCCCCGGACAAGCGGCCCGACCGCGCGATCGAGGTCGCCTCGCGCGCCGGAATCCCGCTCAAGATCGCGGCCAAGATCGACGCTGCCGACGAACGCTATTTCGCGGAAGAGGTGGCGCATCTCTTCGACAATCCCGTCGTCGACTATCTCGGCGAGGTCGACGATGCCGGCAAGGCGGCGCTTCTGGCCGGTGCGCGGGCGCTGCTCTTCCCCATCGACTGGCCGGAGCCGTTCGGCCTCGTGATGATCGAGGCGATGGCTGCCGGGACGCCGGTCGTCGCCTGGCGCAACGGCGCGGTGCCGGAAGTGATCGAGGACGGCATCAGCGGCCGGATCGTCGAGAGCATCGACGCGGCCGTCGCGGCGGTCGAGACGATCGACCGCATTCCGCGCGCCGGCGTTCGCGCCGCCTTCGAGCGACGCTTCACCGATCGCCGCATGGCGGCGGACTATGTCGACGTCTATCGCGCGCTCCTCGGCGGCGCCGCCTCATAGCGGCTTGCGATTGAGCCAGGAGAAGGCCTCGGCGAGCGCCGCGGGATCGACCGGCTTGGAACAATGGCCGATCGTCGCGTAGTGCTCCGGAATCTCGGACGCGTCGAAGCCGGTCGCGAAAACGAAGGGCACGCCGTCGGCGCGCAGCCGGTCGGCGACGGGGAAGGCCAGCTCGCCATTCAGGTTGATGTCGACCACGGCGGCGTCGGGCCGGGTCTCGCCGATCAGCCCGAGCGCCTGTCGCACCGAGAAGGCCGGGCCGATGACGGTGGCGGCGGCGCGGACGAAACTGTCCGACATCGCCTCGGCGATGATCACGTCGTCCTCGACAATCAGGATCTTGAGCCCGGAGAGAAGCGGCGCGTCGGTCATGCGGGGCGTCCCGCCGTTGCGCGGGTGGCTGCGGGGGCTGTGAGGGACATCCGCGTCAGCCCCGGCCAGAAGGCAAGGCGGAGCGGCGCAATGCCGCCAAGGTCGAGCGGTCATGCATGTTGGTCGTCCTCCCGCACTTCGTTGCGACGCCGGCGGGTCGAGCCACCGGACCGATACAGAATCGCGAGCCTGCCCGCTCGTTCCACGCCGCCGACAATTCCCGCGCAACTCTGGCAGGAGCGAGGCGTTGGCTCGGCACAGCCGATCGTGCCGGAGCCGACAGGAAAGCGATGCGCGATCCCGGCGGCGCGGCTCGCGGCCGCATGAGCGGCCCCATCGAAAAGGAGACCAAGATGACAACCGACGATCTCGGGCAGCAAGGCCCGTTCCAGACGATCGACACCGCGCCGAAGGACGGACGCCTGATCATAGGGCGGGAGGGCAATGGCGAAAGCCATCTCATGCGCTGGCGGACCAAGGACGACATGCTGAAGGAAGACGGCCCAGAGGATCAGGGCGAGCACGCCTACTGGGCGCGCTGGCGCACCGATACCGGGCTCCACCCGGTCGAATGGGCGCCGACCAGCCTCACCAAGGAAGAGACGCTCGACCGCGCCTAGCCCGGCGCGGTGCGCGTGGCGCGGAGCAGCCGGGCGAGCGCGTTCTCGCCCCGGCTGCGGACGCGCCCCGAACGGGCCCGGCGCAGGATGGCCGGCAGCACCCCGTCCTCGAAGGCCTGTACCACCAGGGCGTGGACATAGCTCTTTCGTGCGACCGTCGGCGTGTTGGCGAGGTCGGCCGAGACATTCTTCATGACCTCGGCAATCTGCCGCCGGCGCGACCGCTCGGACGGCCCCGGCTCGACCTGGGCGAGGTGCTCGGCCGCAGTCGCGCTCGCTGCCAGCATGCGGAAGTCCTTCGCGGAGATGTCCCGCCCCGAGATGCGCTTCAGATAGGCGTTGACGTCGGCGGCCCTGACGGGATGTGCGGCTCCGGTCTCGTCGACATATTGCAGCAGCCGGGAGCCGCGAATGGTGGCGATGCGGCGGATCGCCCGCACGAGGGCCCGGTCCTCGACCGTGCAACTGATCTGCGCGCCGCCCTTGCCGCGGAAGTTGAGCGCGAGACCGCGGCCGTTGAGCTTCACCTGCCGCTTCAGAAGCGTCGCGGCGCCGCGCGCCCCGCTCGACTGGAGATAGAGCTCGCAGCCGACGCGGATATGGGTCGCGTCGATGAGCGCGACCGCGCAGGCGACCGCCTTGCGGCGGCGCAGCGTCGCCAGCGCGATATCCCTGCGCACGGCGGCGCGGATGCGGGGCAGCGCCTCGATCAGCGTCTCCAGCCGCTCGGCCTTGTGCGCCTCGCGCTCGAGATCCCAGTCCGGATGATAGCGGTATTGCAGCCGTCCGGCCGCGTCGCGGCCGATGGCCTGGAGATGCGCGCTCGCCGAGGCGGCGATGCGCACCTCCTCATAGGCGGGCGGGATGGCGAGGCCGCGGATCCGCGCCAGCACGGCGACGTCGTCGATGCGCTTCCCGTCGGGCCCGAGATAGGAGAATCCCCTGCCGCGCCTCACGCGCCGGACGACGAGGCCCGCCGCCTCGACCCGCTCCAGCGCCTGCCGCTCCGTCACCGTTTCGCTCATGATCGACCTCCCGCCACCGGCTCGGCGGCGCGGGAAATCAATCCGGCGCGAGCGCCGCGGTTCCGGTCAGGGCATGGCGATCACTCCCGGCCCGCGGACGGTGGCGGCGGCCGAGGCCGCCGTCGCCTCGCTCAATGATAGCCGAACTGGCCGCGGACCTTGCCGCGGAACACCCAGTAGGACCAGGCGGTGTACATCAGCACGATCGGCAGCAGGAACAGCGTGCCGACCAGGAGGAAGGCCTGCGTCGCCTCCGAGGAGGCAGCTTCCGCCAGCGTGTACTTGTAGGGCACGATCATCGGGAACAGGCTGATCGCGATGCCGAGATAGGAGAGCAGGAACAGGAGGATCGCGCCGATGAACGGCCCGGCCTCGCGGCTCGAGCCGAGCGCGCGCCAGGTGAAGAAGGCGACGGCGAGCGCCGCGATCGGCACCGGGGCGAAGATGACGATGTTGGGGAAGGCGAACCAGCGCGACGCGATCACCGGCTGGGCGAGCGGCGTCCAGATGCTGACGATGCCGATCGCGATGAGGACGCCGACGAGGCAGATGCGTCCATGGCGGCGGGCCGACGCCTGGACCTCGCCCTCCGTCTTCAGGATCAGCCAACCCGACCCGAGCAGGCCGTAGCCGAACATCAGCGCGATGCCCGTCACGACCGAGAACGGGGTCAGGAAATCGAAGGACGAGCCGGAGAAGGTGCGGTCCGTGACCTCGAAGCCCTGGATGAAGGCGCCGAGCACGACGCCCTGCGAGAAGGTGGCGAGCCCCGAGCCATAGGCGAAGGCGTGGTCCCAGAAGGTCTTGTTCTCGGAATCGCGGAAGCGGAACTCGAAGGCGAGGCCGCGGAAGACGAGCGAGAGCAGCATCACCAGCACCGGGAAATACACGGCCGGGATGATGATCGCGAAGGCGAGCGGGAAGGCGGCGAGGAGCGCGACGCCGCCGAGCACGAGCCAGGTTTCGTTGCCGTCCCAGACGGGGGCGACCGAGTTCATGATGAGGTTGCGCGAGGGCGTGTCGGGCGCGAGCCCGAACAGCATCCCGACGCCGAGATCGAAGCCGTCCAGCATCACATAGAAGAAGACGCCGAGCGCGATGATGGCCGTCCAGATCGGCACGAAGTCGAGAACCGGATTCATCCTGTCGCTCCTTGGGGTCCGAACTCAATCAGGAAGTGGATCTGCGTTGGGCCAAAATCCGCCGCGGACAGGAGACGGTGCTCAGCCGATGCCTGCGCATCGGCAAGAACGGGCGACGCAGCCGCGGCGCATTTTCGCCCAACCCGGAGGGCGTGAGGGAAACGACGCCATTGCGGCGTCGAATAAGTCTTGCGGGGGTAAGGCCCCGCCGCGACTTGTTCTCCTGGCACTCTCATCGTTTCCCTCAAGCGCAGACCGCTTCCTGATTGAGTCCGGACCCTAATTCTCGATGGCGCCGGCGAGGACGGGCGCTTCGGGCCGCCCGGCTTCCACCGGGCTGTCGCCTTCGCCATGCCCCGTGGAGCGCGGTCCCTTGCGCACGATGCGCGCCATGAGGATCACCCCGGTCGGATAGACGAAGACATAGACGATGACATAGGCGAGCAGCGAGATCAGCACGTCGAGGCCGGTCAGCGACGGCGACATGGAATCGGCCGTTCGCAAATGGTCGTAGATCGTCCAGGGCTGCCGTCCCGTCTCGGTGACCACCCAGCCGGCGATCACGGTCAGGAAGCCGATCGGGATCGTGAGCTGCAGCACCTTCAGGAAGAGCGGGGTCGTGGTCAGCCGGCCGCGGATGCGCAGCCAGTTCCCCCAGATCACCAGGCCGAGCATGATGATGCCGAGCCCGACCATGATGCGGAAGCCGAAGAAGGGCAGGGCGACGAAGGGGCGGTCCTCCGGCGGGAACGCCTTCAGCCCTGTGATCTCGCCGTCCAGCGAATGCGTCAGGATGAGGCTGCCGAGATAGGGCACCTCGATGGCATAGAGATTCTTCTCGGCGTCCTGATCCGGGATCGCGAAGAGCGTCAGCGGCAGTTCGCTGCCCGTTTCCCAGATCGCCTCGATCGCGGCAAGCTTGGCCGGCTGGTACTGGCGCGTGTTGAGGCCGTGCGCATCGCCGACATACATCTGCAGCGGCACCAGAACGGTCAGCAGCCACAGCGTCATCTTCATCATCACCTTGCCTTCTTCGGCGAAGGTGCCGCGCCGGATGAAATAGGCGCTGATGCCCATCACCACGAAGCCCGTCGTGATGTAGAAGGCGATGACGTTATGGGCGAGGCGGTAGGGGAAGGACGGGTTGAAGATCGCTTCCGACCACGAGGTCGGGAAATAGCGGCCGTCGACGACCTGGAACCCGGCCGGCGTCTGCAGCCAACTGTTGGCCGAGAGGATCCAGAAGGCGGAGAGCAGCGTGCCCGCGGCCACCATCAACGTGGCGAAGAGATAGGCCCAGCGCGGCACCAGATGGCGGCCGAACAGCAGCACGCCGAGGAAGCCGGCTTCGAGGAAGAAGGCGGTCAGCGCCTCATAGGCGAGCAGCGGCGCGAGCACGTTCGCGGCGGCGTCGGACAGGCGGCTCCAATTGGTGCCGAACTGGAACGGCATCACGACGCCGCTCACCACGCCCATGCCGAACGAGATCGAGAAGATCTTGATCCAGAAGGTCGACAGGCGCAGATAGATTTCGCGCTTCGTGATGAAGTGGATCGTCTCGAGGACGGCAATATAGGACGCCGTGCCGACCGTGAAGGCCGGCAGGATCACATGGAAGATCACGACCCATGCGAATTGCAGTCGTGACAGGAACACCGGATCGAGTTCCATCTTCCACCTCCCGAAAACGAATCAGGCCAGCCCGACTTGCACATCCGCCCCAGATGCCGGCACGAACGAAGGCTAGGGCGGATCGTGGCCGCTGTCGATAAGCCTCCCTCATTGTTGGACGATTCGTCCCTATCAAAGCGTGTAGCGGCCCACGCAGCCGCGGCCCCTTGAAACCGCGCCTCTCCCGGCAAGATGAGCAGTGAGGCGGCCGCGTGAGCCGGCCAGGGGACGGGTCGATGCCAGTGCTGTCGCGGTTGAAGGGTTGGTGGGCGGCGGTCGAGCGCTATGCCGCCCATGCGGACCCGCGTGTCACCGCCTGCAACTGGATCGCGCTCGTCGTCGCGTCCAACCAGCCTTTCTATCCGCTCTATGTCGAGGCCGTCGCGGGCCGGGGAGGGCTCGCCGCCATGCTGACCTTCCTCTCGACGCCCTTCTTCGCGCTGGCGCCGCTGGTCGCGCGGCGGCATGACCGCATCGGCCGCGCGATGCTGCCGCTCGCCGGCATCGCCAACAGCCTCCTCGCGCTCGTCCTGTTCGGCGAGGCCTCCGGGGTGCTGCTCTTCCTCGCGCCCTGCGTCGTGATCGCCGGCCTCGCCTTCCGGCCTGACGAGCGGGGCTGGTCGTTCCCGCTTATCGGCGTGGCGGCGCTGGCCTATTTCGCCGGCCCGATGCTCGCCGCGACACCCATGGTTTCGCTGGACGAGGCCGGCAGCCTGGCGCTCCTGCGGGTCAACGCCTTCAGTGCCGGCTGCCTGCTCGCGCTGACCGGCCTGACCTTCTCGGGCGCGATGGCGGCCGGGCCCCGACGATCCGGAGCCTGATCCCGCCGGCCGCGCGGCGCGCGACACATCCTGTTACACTTCGGCGCTGGAAAATTTGCGCCGCCTGCGCTGAATGGGCTGCATTCCTCACCCGGAGCGGGCATGGACCGCACACCGCATATCCTCGTCGTCGACGATCATCGCGAGATCCGCGAGTTGCTCGCGCGCTATCTCGTGAAGAACGGCCTGCGCGTCTCGGTGGCGTCGGGCGGCGTCGAGATGCGCCAGGCCATGCGCGCGGGCGCCATCGACCTCGTGGTGCTCGACGTCATGATGCCGGGCGAGGACGGGCTGACGCTCTGCCGCCAGCTCCGCCAGAGCGGCGAGATCCCCGTGGTGCTGCTGACGGCCGTGGCCGAGGAGACGGACCGCATCGTCGGGCTGGAGCTCGGCGCCGACGATTATGTCACCAAGCCCTTCAATCCGCGCGAGCTGCTCGCCCGCATCCGCGCCATCCTGCGCCGCGCCTCCGCGGCGCCGCGCGCCGAGGCGAGCGAATCCGGCCAGCGCTTCCGCTTCGACCGCTTCGTGCTCGATGTCGACCGCCGCGCGGTGCTCGACGAGGGGGGCGAGGATATCGGCCTCGGCAGCGCCGAGTTCCGCCTGCTGCTCGCCTTCGTGACGCGGCCCGGCATCGTGCTCTCGCGCGAGCAGCTCCTCGACATCACCGCCGGCCGCGCGGCGCAGCTCTTCGACCGCAGCATCGACAATCTCGTCAGCCGCCTCCGGCGGCGGATCGAGCCCGATCCGCAGCGCCCGACGCTGATCAAGACGGTCTGGGGCGATGGCTATTCCTTCGCCGCCAAGGTGGAGCCGGCGGGGTGAGGGCGTCGCTGCCGCGCCTCTGGCCGCGCAGCCTTGCCGGACGGCTCGTGATCATGCTGGTCGCGGCGCTGGCGCTCGCGCAGCTCGGGCTGACGCTGATCCTGCGCGTGCAGCAGGACGCGCTGCTCGACGGCGTCATCCATGGCCAGGCGCTGAACCAGACGGTGGCGCTGGCGCGCCTCCTCACCGACTATCCCGCTTCCGACGGCGAGCGTATCGCGCGGGCCTTCGGATCGCGCGGCTCCTGCGCCAGCGTGGCGGCCGCGCCGCCGCCGGCGCACCCGCCGGGGCCGGCCGAGCGCGATCTGGCGCAGCTGCTGCAACAGATGCTCCACGGCGTCGAGGCCGCGCCGCCGATCGTCTCGGTCGAGCCGCTCGGCCCGGACCGGCATCCCTGCCCGACGGGCCGGCCCGGCCCGCCGCCACCCGACCACCGGCCGCCGGCCCCGGAGGGCGATCGGCCCGGCGGGCCGCGCCGCGTCGCCGCCGTCGCCATGACCGTGCCGCTCGCCGACGGCCGCTTCGCGACGCTGCGCTCCGCCGTCGAACTGCCGGGCGGGTTCGGCCGCGTCGCGCTGCTCTCCTTCCTGCTCTCCGCGCTGGCGGTGGCGGCGGTGGCGGTGCTGGCGATCCGCGGCCAGACGCGCTCGCTGCGCCATCTCGCCGACGCCTCGGAGCGGTTCGGGCGGGGCGAGGCCGTCCCCCATCTCGCCGAGACGGGGCCGAGCGAGGTCGTCGCCGCGACCCGCGCCTTCAACACGATGCAGCAGCGGCTCGGCGACTTCATGAGCGACCGGCTGCGCCTCCTCGCCAGCATCAGCCACGATCTGCGCACGCCGCTCACGACGCTCCGGCTCAAGGCGGAGTTCATCGAGGACGAGGCGGTGCGCGACGATATCGTGGCGACGATCGACGAACTGACGGTGATCTGCGAGGCGACGCTCGCCTTCACCCGCGCCGAGGCGACGAGTGAGGCGACAGCGCTCCTCCGGCTCGACCAGCTGGTCGCGGACTGTATCGAGGAATTCCGCCTCGCGGGCGCGGATGTCGAGGCGGCCGATCTCGCCGCCGTCACATATCCCTGCCGCCCGGTGGCGCTGAAACGCGCGCTGCGCAACCTCGTCGAGAACGCCGTCCGCTACGGCCATGAGGCGCGGGTCTCGGTTCGGGACGAGGCCGACGCCGTCGCCGTCGCGGTGGCTGATGCGGGGCCTGGCCTGCCCGAGGATCGCATGGACGAAGCGTTCCAGCCCTTCGTGCGGCTGGAGCCCTCGCGAAGCACCGAGACGGGCGGCATCGGCCTCGGCCTCGCCATCGCGCGGTCGATCGTGCAGGCACATGGCGGCACGCTGATGCTGGAAAACCGCCCGCAGGGCGGCCTCGTCGCGACGATCCGCCTGCCGAAAGCGGCGGCGTCGTGAAGGCTGCGCCGATGGCGCGGCGCCTGCTTCCGGCGGGGCGTGAATCACACTAGGCTCGCGCCATCCTTCACCCTCCACGGAGTCATCCGACATGGCCGACGCTGCCTGGCGCGCCGATCCTCTGGCCTGGGGCCACGGCCCGCGCGTGTTTGAGGCCTTCCTCGAGCCGACCTGCCCCTATTCGGTCCGCGCCTTCAACAAGTTCGACCTGCTCCTGGCCGAGGCCGGCGCCGATCGCATCACAATCAAGATCCGCCTGCAGCCGCAGCCCTGGCACATGTATTCGGGCGTCGTGACGCGCTGCGTCATCGCCGCCTCGACGCTGCCGGGCGGCAAGGAGGAGGCGAAGAAGGTGATCGCCGCCGTGGGGGCGCATCGCGAGGAATTCGAGTTCGACAAGCACTGGGGCGGCGCCAATCTCGACGCGACGCCGCGCGACATCATCAAGCGCGTGGAAGACTATAGCGGCGTCGCGCTGTTCGACGCCTTCGCCATTCCCGATCTCGACAAGGAGATCAAATGGCACTGCAAATATGCCCGGCAGAACGGCATCCATGTCTCGCCGACCTTCATGATCGACGGTCTCGTCCAGCCGGACATGTCGAGCGGCGACGCGGTCGCCGACTGGGCGGCGAAGCTCGTCGGCAAATAGCCTCCTCAGGTCCAGCCGCCGTCGACGACGAAGCTCTGCGCCGTGCAGTGGCGGCTGTCGTCGGCAGCGAGGAACAGCGCCATGCGGGCGATGTCGGCCGGGTCCAGCTTGTCGGGAATGCACTGGCGCTCGGCGATGCGCCGCTCGCCGGCCTCGTCGAGCCAGAGCTTCACCTGCCGCTCGGTCATGACCCAGCCCGGGACGAGGCAGTTGACGCGGATGCGGTCCGGCCCGAACTCGCGGGCAAGCGCGCGGGTCATGCCGTAGACGCCCGCCTTGGCGGCCACATAGGCGACGCAGTCCGCCGCCGCC
The DNA here is from genome assembly GCF_030815145.1 of Kaistia geumhonensis. NCBI lineage: Bacteria > Pseudomonadati > Pseudomonadota > Alphaproteobacteria > Hyphomicrobiales > Kaistiaceae > Kaistia > Kaistia geumhonensis. The sequence goes on from NZ_JAUSWJ010000001.1 coordinate 3,461,370, forward strand.
ATGGAGACCACGATCGAGCCGAGATTGATGATCGAGCCGCCGCCGGCGCGCGCCATGCCGGCGCGCACCGCCTGCGCCGCGAAGAATTGCGGGCGCAGGTTGACCGCCATGCGGTCGTCCCAATAGGCGGCATCGACCGCCTCGACCTTGTGGCGGTCGTCATTGGCGGCGTTGTTGACGAGGATGTCGACATGGCCGGCCTCAGCCTCGAACGCGGCGATGGCGGATCGCAGGGCATCGACGTCGCGGATGTCGCAGTGGCTGTAGCGGACGGTGGCGGGGAGGGACGCCGTCAGGGCCGCCGCGGCGGCGTCGTCGATGTCCACGAAGCCGACCCGGGCGCCCTGTTCGGCGAAGTGCCGGGTGAGGGAGGCACCGATACCCGTCGCTCCCCCGGTGATGAAGACCGATTTCGAGGCGAGGCTTGGATAGTTCGCGAAGCTGGACATCGACGCGGATTCCGCTCTATTTCATGTAACGATATATATCGCGGTAGCATCGTTTCGGACGGGAAGGCAAGCATGACGAACGAGGCACCGGCGCGGCGGCGGGCGACGATCAAGGATGTCGCGAAGGCGGCCGACGTGTCGCCGATGACGGTCTCCAACGTCTTGAACGGTCGCCTGCAATATGTCAGCGCGGCGACGAAGAAGCGCGTCGAGCGCGAGATCGAGCGGCTCGGCTATCGCCGGCAGGCCAATGCCCGCAACCTGCGCGTCGCGGAGCAGCGCTCGATCGGCATGGTGATCGTCGACGAGTCGCCGGCCTTCCTCGCCGATTTCTTCACCTGCCAGGTGGTCGCGGGTCTTGCCAATGTGCTGAACAGCGCCGACTACACGCTGACGGTTCAGGGCATGCGCGGCGACCAGCTCGAAACCTCGATGATCACCCGAAATTTCGAGGTCGGCGGCTTCTGCGCCATGATCGCCGGCAGCGGCGAGGAGCGCCGGGCGGCGATCCGGCGCCTCGTCGATCTCGACCAGCCGGTCATCGTCTTCCAGGAGCCGATCACCCTGCCGGGCGCGGATTTCTGCGCCATCCGGCAGGACGACCGCGGCGGCGGACGGCTGATCGGCGACCATCTGCTCGCCCGCCGCGTCGAGGATTTCCTCGCCGTCGTCCCCGCGCAGGATTGGCCGGCGATCGAGGAGCGCCTGGCCGGGCTCCGCGAAAGTCTCGCGGCGAATGGCGGCGGCGCGCGGCTCACCGTGATCGCCTCGGCGAGCGAGAGCTTCGCCGACGTGCAGGATGTCGTCGCCCGGCATCTCGCCGACCATCCGCTGCCTGGCGCCATCATCGGCGCCAACGACCCGATCGCAACCGCCGCCATGCTCTACCTGTTCGACCACGATGTCCGCGTGCCGGACGATGTGCGCATCGTCGGCTTCAACGGCTTCGAGGCGCATCGCTATGCGCGGCCGCGGCTGACCACGGTCGATTCGGCCGCCTATCAGCTCGGCGAGCAGGCGGGACGCGCCATGCTGGAGCGGCTGGAGAGCGGCCGCTTCGCCCGCAACGAATGCGTTCTTCCCGTCCATTTCGACGCCGGCGCGACGACCTGAGGCGCTGCTGCGGCAGGCCTCTCGAGGGGGCTTGTCAGCCGATTAAATTTAACGTTACATGTAGCTCGAGGGAGGCGCCATGACCGATCAGAAGCCCAAAGAGGCCACTACGCCGTCGATATCCGCCGGGGGTTTGCCTGCGACGGCTGCGGACGCATCGACATCGTCCCAGGGCGGGGCGCCGCGCCGCAGCGCGGAGTGGTTCGGCCGCGTCGGAAAATACGGCTTCATTCCGCGGAGCTGGATGAAGAGCCAGGGCTTCTCTGCCGAGCTCTTCGACGGCCGGCCGGTGATCGGCATCTGCAATACCTGGTCCGAGCTCACCAACTGCAACCGGCATCTGCGCGAGCTCGCCGAGCATGTGAAGCGCGGCGTGCTGATGGCCGGCGGTTTCCCGCTCGAATTTCCGGTGACGAGCCTCGGCGAGCCGCTGATGCGGCCGACGACGATGATGTTCCGCAATCTCGTCGCGATGGATGTCGAGGAGACGATCCGCGCCAACCCGATCGACGGCGTCGTGCTGCTCGCCGGCTGCGACAAGACCACCCCGGCGCTGCTCATGGGCGCCGCGAGCTGCGATATCCCCGCCATCCTCGTCTCGGGCGGCCCGATGCTGAACGGGCGCTATCAGGGGCGGGTGCTCGGCTCGGGCACCGACGTGTTCAACCTCGACCAGGAATATCGCACCGGCAAGATCACCAAGGCCGATGTCGAGGCGGCGGAAGCGGCGATGAGCCGGTCGGCGGGCTCGTGCATGACGATGGGCACCGCGTCGACCATGGCGCTGATCGCCGAGGCGATGGGCATCGGCCTGCCGATGAACGGCACCATCCCCGCGCCCGACAGCCGCCGCGCCGTGCTCGCCGAGGAGGCCGGCAAGCGCGCCGTGCGTCTCGTCGAACAGGATATCCGCATCTCGAAGATCCTGACGCGCGAAGCCTTCGAGAATGCGGTGAAGGTGGCCGGCGCGATCGGCGGCTCGACCAATGCCGTCGTGCATCTCCTCGCGCTCGCCGGCCGTCTCGGCGTTCCGTTCACGCTTGCCGACTGGGACGAGCTCGGCCGCGACGTGCCTTGCCTCGTCGACCTGAAGCCGTCTGGCCGCTTCCTGATGGAAGAGTTCTTCGATGCCGGCGGCCTGCCCGTCGTGATGCGCCGCATCGCGGAGAAGCTCCATCTCGGTGCTCCGGCGGTCGAGGGCGGCACGATGGGCGAGCGCATCGCCGATGCGCGCGGCTGGAACGACGAGGTCATCCGCACGGTCGACAATCCGCTGACGCCGAAGGGCGGTCTCGTGGTGCTGCGCGGCAATCTCGCGCCCGACGGCGCCATCCTGAAGCCTTCCGCCGCCTCGCCGCGGCTGATGCAGCATCGCGGCCGGGCCGTCGTGTTCAAGGATGCCGACGATCTCCGGGCCCGCATCGACGATCCCGATCTCGATGTCGACGCCGACAGTGTGCTGGTCCTCCAGAATGCCGGCCCGCGCGGCTATCCGGGCATGCCGGAAGTCGGCACGATGGCGCTGCCGAAGAAGCTGCTCGCCGCCGGCGTCACCGACATGGTGCGTGTCTCCGACGCGCGGATGAGCGGAACGGCCTTCGGCACCGTCGTGCTGCATGTCGCGCCGGAATCGGCGCTCGGCGGGCCGCTCGCCCTCGTCCGGACCGGCGACATGATCGTGCTCGACACGGCGGGCCGGCGCATCGACGTCGAGATCGACGCCGAGGAGATGGCGCGCCGGCGCGCCGCCTTCGTGCCGCCGGCCCCGGCCTATGAGCGCGGCTACGGCAAGATCTTCATCGATCACGTGCAGCAGGCCGACAAGGGCGTCGATTTCGACTTCCTCGTCGGACAGAGCGGCACGCCCCCCTCCAAGGTTTCCTTCTGAAGCGAGGCTCCATGACGACCCCCATGCCTTTCCGGTCGCGGCAGAACGCCCCTCTCCCCGATGGCTGGGAGCAGCTCTATTCCGCCGTGCTCTCGGATTCGCTCGATGCCGTCGGCATCACCAACCAGGCGATGACGCCGGCGATCCGGCCGCTCGACGAGACGCTCAAGATGTGCGGCCGCGCACGGACCGGCATCTATATGGAGGTCGCGCATGTCGAGCCGGGCGAGAACCCCTATGAGCTCGAGATCGCCGTCGTCGACGACCTGAAGCCGGGTGACGTCGCGGTCTTCGCCTGCGGCGGCTCGACCCGCATCGCCCCCTGGGGCAGCCTGCTCTCGACGGCAACGACGGTTCGCGGCGCCGCCGGCTGCGTCACCGACGGCTTCGTGCGCGACATCCTCGAGATCCGGCGGCTGAAGCTGCCCGTCTTCCATGGCGGCATCGCGCCGCTCGATTCCAAGGGCCGCGGCCAGATCCAGGCGGTCGACGTGCCGGTCATCTGCGGCGGCGTCCGCGTCGCGCCGGGCGATCTCGTCTTCGGCGATGCCGACGGCGTCGTGGTCGTGCCGCAGGCGGCCGAGGCCGACGTGCTGAAGGTCGCTTTCGACAAGATCAACGGCGAGAGCCACTCGATGCGCGAACTGCGTGCGGGCGGCTTCCTGCGCGACGTCTATGCCAAATACGGGGTGCTCTGATGGCGCATGCTGACAAGGCGCCGTCCAACCCGGTCGCCGGCTTCTTCAAGATCGAGGGCACGGCGATCGCGCTGGTCTTCGTGCTCCTCGTCATCCTCTTCATGCTGACGGCGCCGCGCGCCTTTCTCGGCTACCGCGTCTATATGAGCTTCATGGCGACGGTGCCGCCGCCGATGATCATCGCGCTGGGGCTGACGCTCGTCGTCGTCGCCGGCGAGATGGACCTCTCCTTCCCGTCGGTTGTCGCCTTCGCCAGCTATGTCTTCTGCCAGCTCTACCAGAGCTATGACCTGACCTGGCTGGCGCTCGTCGCGGCGCTCGTCACCGGAACGGTGATGGGCTTCATCAACGGGCTCGTCGTCACCAAGCTCGGCATCCCCTCGCTGATCGCGACGCTCGGCATGCTGTTCCTATGGGGCGGGCTGGTCACGGTCGTTTCCAACGGCGCCTCGCTCGCCATTCCAGATATCGAGGGGCGGCTGATCCACACGGTGTTCGCCGGACGGATCGGCGTCATTCCGGTGCAGTTCCTCTGGGCGCTCGCGGTCGCGGTCGTCGTCTGGCTGATCCTGAACCGGCATCGCTTCGGCGAGAGCCTTCTCTTCATCGGCGACAATCTCAAGGTCGCCAAGGTGGTTGGCATCGCCATCGACCGGGAAAAGATCAAGCTCTTCACGCTCATGGGCCTCCTGTCGGCGCTCGCCGGCGTCTTCCTGACGCTGGAGACGACGACCTATTTCTCGCAGGCAGGCATGGGCTACCTGCTCACCGTCGTCGCGGCGGTGTTCATCGGCGGCACCTCGATCTTCGGTGGCGCCGGCAAGGTGGTCGGCACGGTCTTCGGCGCGCTGATCGTCGCGATCATCGAGGCGGGCCTCGTCGCCAGCGGCGTCGCCGGCTTCTGGACGCGCTTCTATATCGGGCTCGTCTTCATCGTCTCCGTCACCATGAATGCGGCAATCGAGGATCCCGACAAGGTCCCGTTGCTCCGGCAGCTCCGCTCGCGCGCGAGAAACTGACCGCACTTCCAGAAAACAACCAAGGGGAACACGACAAATGCGCAGGATCACGAAAACGATTGCCGGAATGGCGCTGGCGGCCATGGTCGCCGCGTCAGGAGTTTCGGTCGCGGCCGAGGCCGTCGATTCCGGCATGACCATCTATTTCCAGATGGGCGGCAATCCCGGCGACACGGCGACGCTGGCCCGCGAGCTCGGCGCCCGCGACGCCGCCCGTGTGCTCAAGGTCAACCTCATCGAGCAGCATTCCGGCTGGGACCCGCAGAAGATGATCGTCCAGGCCAAGGAGGCGATCGCCGCCCAGCCCGACGCCATCGTCGTGATGGGCCATCCTGGCACCGATGCGATGAAGTCGATCCTCGACGACGCCAAGGCCGACGGCATCGTTGTCGTCGTCAACAACAACGAACTGCCGGGCACGGGCCTCTCCTATTTCGGCCTCGACAATTACGGCGCGGGCAAGAACCTCGCCAATCTCACCATCGAGAACGGCAAGCTCAAGGAAGGCGACAAGGTTCTGGTCTACGGCGCCTTCGTCGAGGGCGCTGCCGGCGCCGATGTCGCCAAGGGCGCGACGGAAGTCCTCAAGGAGAAGGGCATCGCCTTCACGCCGCTGCAGTGGTCCAACGAGGCCGTGCAGGATCCGGCGCTCTCGGTGCCCGTGCTCGTCGCTTATCTCGAGGCCAATCCCGACACCAAGGCGATCATCGTGCCCGGCCATGGCGGCATCACCGCCGTGCTCGACAAGGTGCTGAAGCAGGCCGGCAAGCAGCCGGGCGAGGTCGTCACCTCCGGCTTCGACATCTCCTCCGCCGCCATCCAGGGCGTGCGCGACGGCTACATCACCGTCGTGCTCGACCAGCAGCCCTATCTGCAGGGTTTCATGCCGGTCGCCGCAGCGGTCCTGCAGAAGAAGTACGGCCTCGCCGGCCTGCAGCTCAACACCGGCGGCGGCTACCTGACCAAGGACAATGTCGACGCGCTCGCCGCGCTCGTGAAGGACGGTATCCGCTAGTTCGCGGCCGCCACCGGGCGGCGCGGGCCAACGCCGCGCCGCCATTTCATCTCATCCTCACGAAGCGGATCGCTCCCATGACCGTCACGCCGGCCGCCGCAACCCCGATCGTCCGTCTCGAAAATGTCGGCAAGAGATATGGCAAGGTCGTGAGCCTCAAGGAGGTCACGCTCGAGATCGGACCCAACGAGATCGTCGGACTGATCGGCGACAACGGCGCCGGCAAGTCGACGCTGATCAAGGTGCTGACCGGCGTCGAGCCGCCGACCTCGGGCGCGCTTTATGTGCGCGGCCAGCGCATCGACGCCTCGTCCTATTCGGTCAAGGAAGCGCACAAGCTCCGGATCGAGACCGTCTACCAGGATTCCTCGCTCGGCGAGAAGCAGCCGCTCTGGCGCAACTTCTTCGTCGGACGGCCGATCACCAACCGCTTCGGCTTCATCGACGTCAAGGCGGAGAAGCGCATCGCCGAGGCGATCATGCGCTCGACGATCGGCTTTCGCGGCGTCGGCCTCGATGTCGACACGCCGGTCTCGCGCCTTTCCGGCGGCGAGCGGCAGGGCGTCGCCATCGGCCGCGCGATGCATTTCGACAGCGACCTCATCGTGCTCGACGAGCCGACCGTGGCGCTTGCGCTGAAGGAGGTCCAGAAGGTCCTCGACTTCATCCGCTCGATCAAGGCCGGCGGCCGGTCCTGCATCTATATCGAGCACAACATCCATCACGTGCACGAGGTTTGCGACCGCCTCGTGGTGCTCGATCGCGGCGAGATCGCGCTCGACGCGCCGACCTCGTCGATGACCTACCAGGAACTCGCCGACTTCCTGATGTCGCTGCATCACCGCCGCCCCGCGGCCGCCACCCATTGAAGAGATCCCGATGACCGCGCGCGCCTATTGCGACTGCCACGTCAATATCTGGAACGAGGAGCATGTACTGCCGCTCTATACAGAGCAGCTCGCCCGCGTCCGCGCCGGGGCGATGGCGCCGAAATCCGATGCCGACACGCTCCACGCCGAAATGGCCCATGTCGAGAAGGCGATCGTGTTCGCGCTGCGCTATGGCGACAGCATCGGCATCGAGAGCGACGACGAGACCACTGCGGCGGCGGTGGCGAAATATCCCGAGAAGTTCGTCGGCTTCGCCTATGTCGACCCGCGGCGAGCCGACTGCATGGAGCTTCTCGTGCATGCGGTCGAGGACCTGAAGCTGAAGGGCGTCAAGTTCGGGCCGATCTACAACGGCGTCGCGCTGTCGGACCCAAGGCTCGTCCCCGTCTACGAATACCTCCAGAAGAACAATATCCCGCTCACCATGCATATGGGCACGACCTTTGCCCGCAACGCCCCCATCGACATGGGCCGGCCGCTGCATGTCGAGCCGATCGCACAGAAATATCCCGACCTCGTCATGGTGATGGCCCATATGGGGCACCCCTGGTACGAGGAATGTATCGTGGTTTCGCGCAAGCAGCCGAACGTCTTCTGCGAGATCTCGGCGCTCTCCTACCGGCCCTGGCAATATTACAACATCCTGATCGCCGCGCAGGAATACCGCATCACCGACAAGATCTTCTTCGGCACGGACTTCCCCTTCGCGCGCGTCGACGAATCCGTCGACGGCCTCCTCACGATCAACGACCAGGTCGAGGGCACGAGGCTACCCCGCGTCAGCGAGGAGACGATGCAGCGCATCCTTGAATCGAACCCGTTCACCCATTGGTGGCACGGCGACAACCCGCTGGCCTGAGCCGAGGACCCGAGAGATGACCGCGCGCGCCTATTGCGACTGCCATGTCAATATCTGGAACGACGAGGATGTGCTGCCGCTCTACGAGACGCAGATCGCCCGCGTGAGGCCCGGCGCGATGGCGCCGAAATCCGATGCCGACACGCTCCATGCCGAGATGGCGCATGTCGAGAAGGCGATCATCTTCGCGCTCAACTATGCCGACAGCTCGGGCATCGAAAGCAGCGACGAGACTACGGCGGCGGCGGTCGCGAAATATCCGGAGAAGTTCGTCGGCTTCGCCTATGTCGATCCGCGCCGGCCCGACTGCATGGATCGTCTCGTGCATGCGGTCGAGGACCTGAAGCTGAAGGGTGTCAAGTTCGGGCCGATCTACAACGGCGTTTCGCTGTCGGACCCGCGGCTTGTTCCGGTCTATGAGTATCTCCAGAAGAACAACCTGCCGCTCACCATGCATATGGGCACGACCTATGCCCGCAACGCACCGATCGACATGGGCCGGCCGCTGCATGTGGAGCCGATCGCGCAGAAATATCCCGACCTCGTGATGGTGATGGCCCATATGGGGCATCCCTGGTACGAGGAGTGCATCGTCGTCTCGCGCAAGCAGCCGAATGTCTTCTGCGAGATCTCGGCGCTCTTCTACAGGCCCTGGCAGTACTACAACATCCTGATCGCCGCGCAGGAATACCGGATCACCGACAAGATCTTCTTCGGCTCCGATTTCCCGGCGGCGCGCGTCGACGAGTCGGTCGATGGACTGCTCTCGATCAACGATCAACTGGAGGGCACCAGGCTGCCGCGCGTCAGCGAGGAGACGATGCAGCGCATCCTCTGGTCCGATCCCTTCAAGCACTGGTGGAAGGGCGACAACCCGCTCGGGTGAGGGGCCTGCGCCGCCGGCCGCGACGGCCAAGCCGCGGCAAAACCATCCGCGCTGGGGGCGATATCATCAGGGTTCCGGCAGCCGCGCACACCCGACGCCCGGTGGCGCCGACCCGTCATGTTCCCGCCGATGCTCTTGAAGCGCAGGCCGCGCCAATGCGCGCCAGCATTCGACTGCACGGCCCGGTCGTCCGCGGGAAGTCACGGTTTGCAACCGGTTAGCGGAAGGCTGGTCACGGGAAACGTGGTGGAGCCGAGGGGAGGCGCCACCGCTCGGCCGGCACCACGCAGCCTACAAGGCGTCGCTTTCGGTAGAGCCCCGAGCACTCGCCGACGACGACAGGGCGCTGGACTGTTTCACGCAGTGGTGCCGCGCAGAACCATCTGCGCCCTACCGTCGAGACCATCACACCGAAGCTGGCCGGGCCGTGCTTGCGGCAGACGTCAGCCGTCGCTGCTCCCGCCTCCTGCTCTCCTCAGCATCCCGATGATCTGCTCTTCCGTAAATCGTGAGGGGCGCATCTTCCGTCCGTCTCCGTGAGTGACGGACTCTACTCAAATCTGGAGGAGGATCAGGGTCTCAGGTCAATCTGAGCGCCGTCACGTGCGCCGAGCAATCGGCGCGACCAACTGGTCGCTTGCGACATTTATATGATGTGATATTTCTACGGATATCTTGATGATGTTTCGAGGTGCCGTCCACGTGCCTCGCCAGCGCGCGGAGTGGCCTTGATCCCCGAACTTCTCCCGGACCACGAAGCGGCGTTCTCGCCGGATTATGCTAGCGCCCGCGCCAAGATCGCGACACTTGCGGGCGACCGGCCGGCGGCGGCGATCGCCTATGCCAACCCGAATGTCGGCCCGACGGGCGAGCCGCTGGCGACCGAGACCTATTGGTTCGGGCCGCGTGACGCGCGCGACGTTCTGGTGCTGGTTTCGGCGACGCATGGCGTCGAGGGCTTCTGCGGATCGGCCGCCGCCGCCGACTGGCTCCTCACCGGCGGGCCTGACCGGATCGGCCCCTCGACCGCCGCTCTCATCGTTCATGCCATCAACCCGCATGGTTTCGCCTGGCTGCGCCGGACGACCGAGGAGGGGGTCGACCTCAACCGCAACTGCATCGATTTTGACGCGCCCCTCCCGAAAAATGCCGGCTATGACGAGCTGGCGACGGCCTTCGTGCCGCGCTCGCTCGACGCGGAGACGCTCGCGCAGGCCGATGCGCGCATCACCGCCTATCGCAGCCTCCAGGGCGCTGTCGGCCTCGAACAGGCAAGGTCAAGCGGCCAATACACCCATCCCGAGGGGCTCTTCTATGGCGGGACCGCGCCGGCCTGGTCGATTCGCACGCTGCATGCGCTTGCCGCCGATCACGGCCTCGCTGGGCGCCGAAACGTCGCGGTGATCGACTATCATACCGGCCTCGGGCCGTTCGGCTATGGCGAGCCGATCTGCGGCCACCGCCCGGGCGAAAGTGGGCAGGCGCGCTGCCGCGACTGGTACGGGCCGAGCCTCGGCGAGCCGCTGCTCGGTCGCTCGTCCTCGCTGCCGATCGCCGGGCTCACGCAATATGCCTGGGCCGCCGCGGTCGGCGCCGAACGGCTCACCTTCATCGCGCTCGAATTCGGAACCTATCCGCCGGAGGAGGGCACGATCGCGCTCCGCGCCGATCACTGGCTGCACGCCTATGGCAAGCCGGACTGGTCGAGCGCGGAGACGCAGCGCATCAAGGCCGGCCTCCGCCGCTTCTATCATCCCGACACCCGCGACTGGCGGCAGATGGTGCTCTGCCGCAGCCGCATCGTCATCGACCAGGCGCTCGCGGGCATGGCCCGAACGAGCGACTGAGCCTTGCCCATTCACCCTTCGACGGATCCCAGCCGATGACGCGCATTCTCGTCCTCAATCCCAACAGCTCCGTCGGCGTGACCCGGGACATGGATGCCGCGCTCGACCTCCTGCGCTCGCCCGGCGGGCCGGCGATCGTCTGCGAGACGCTGTCAGAGGGGCCGCCCGGCATCGAGACGCAGCAGCATGTGGAAAGCGTCGTGCTGCCGATCGCCCGCCATTTCGCCGACCGCGAAGCCGACGCCTATGTCATCGGCTGCTTCTCGGATCCGGGCCTGGCGCTCGCCCGCGAAAATCTGGCAAAGCCGGTGCTCGGCATCGCCGAATCCGCCTTTCATGTCGCCATCGGCCTCGGCCAGCGCTTCGGTATCGTGGCGATCAAGCAGGGCTCGATCCCGCGACATATGCGCCATGTGCGTAGCCTCGGCTTCGAGAGCCGGCTCGCCGGCGACCGGCCGCTCGGCGTCGGCGTCACGGAGATGTCGGGCGAGGGCGTGATCGACCGCATCGTCGCGGTCGGCCGCGAGCTGCGCGACCGCGACGGCGCCGACGTGCTGATCCTCGGCTGCGCCTCGATGGGAGGCTATCGGACGGCGGTGGAGGATGCGCTCGGCCTGCCGGTCGTCGACCCGACCCAGGCGGCGGTGGCGCGGGCGATCGCCCTTCTCTCGCTCGGCTACCGGAAGGCGGTGTAGCGCATGGCATTCGATCTCATCCTGCGCGGCACCCTGGTCCGCACCGACGGGCTGATCGAGAACGGCTGGATCGCGATCGCCGGCGAGAAGATCGCGGCGATCGGAAGCGGCGCGGCGCCCGAGGCGGCGCTCACCGAGGATTTCGGCGACGCGCTGCTCTTTCCCGGCTTCGTCGACGGCCAGACGCATGCGACCAGCTATCGCGGGCTGCCAGGCTTCGCGGCGACCAGCCGTTCGGCGCTGGCCGGTGGCATCACGACCATGGTCGACATGCCCTATGACAACCCGGACCCGCTGAACACGCTCGCGCGGCTCGAGGCCAAGGTGGAGGCGATCGAGACGCTGTCGCATTGCGACGTCGCCCTCTATGCGACGGTCGCCCCCGGCCAGGGCACCGGCACCATGGTCGACCTCGCCAAGGCCGGCGTCTGCGCCTTCAAGATTTCCAGCATCGAGAGCCATCCCGTGCGCTTTCCGCGCCTGCCGGCCGACGAGACGCTCGCGATCCTGAAGGCGTCGGTCGAGACGGGGCTGCCCGTCGGCCTCCACAACGAGGACCAGGAGATCGTGCGGGCCGGCATTGCCGCGCTGAAGGCGACGGGACGCACGACGCCGGAATGGCACGAGCCGAGCCGGCCGCTCGCCGCGGAACTCACCGCCACGGCGCATTTCCTCGAGCTCGGCCGTGTGACCGGCGCGCATGTCCATATCGTCCACATCTCGCATCCGACCGGCTATGATCTCGTCGCGCGCTATCGCGACGAGGGCGTCAGGGCGACCGGAGAAATGTGCGTCCACTATCTCCATTTCGACGCGGGGCGCGACACGGCGCGGCTCGGCGCGCGCATGAAGGTGAGCCCTCCGATCAGGACAGGCGTGCTCGACGCCCTCTGGCAGAAGCTCGCCGAGGACAAGTTCGCGCTCGTTTCCTCGGACCATTCGAGCTGGCCGGTCGACAACAAGCTCGTCCCTTCGATCTTCGATGCCGGTGCCGGTATTCCTGGCCTAGAGACGCTGGTGCCGTCCTTCTTCACCGATCTCCGTGGCCGCGTCGCGGACGCGGCCGGGCGGCTCTGCCTCGAGGTCTCGGAGAAGCCGGCGCGGCTTTTCGGTCTCTATGGCCGCAAGGGGGCGCTGCATCCCGGCTTCGACGCCGACGTGGCGGTTCTCGAACAGGACGCTTTCCGTTTCGATGCCTCGGCGACCCGCGACGGGCTCAACTGGAGTCCCTATGACGGCGAGACCTTTGCCGCACGGATCGCCGCCACGTATCTCCGCGGCCGCAAGGTCTTCGACGGAGCCGACATCATCGGCGCGCCGGGCGATGGCCGCTTCGTCAAGCGCGCCGCTTGAGCCATGGCGACAGAAACCTTCCAGCGCTCGCTCTGGTCGTCCCTCGCGCCACCCGCGCCGCGCACGCCGCCGCTTTCCGGCTCCGGCAAGGCGGATGTCGCGATCGTCGGTGCCGGCTTCCTCGGCCTCTCGACGGCGTTGCATCTCGCCGAGAGCGGCGCCAGCGTCGTGCTGCTCGAAGCGGAGGAGCCGGGCTTCGGCGCCTCCGGCCGCAATACCGGCTTCGTGGTGCCGAGCCTTCGCACCTCGCTTGGCCCAACCGATATCCGCGACCGTCTCGGCGAGCATGGCGAGCGGCTGACGGCGCTGGTCGGGCAGTCCGGCGATATCGTCTTCGACCTGATCCGCCGCCACGGCATCGCATGCAGCGCTGAGCAGACCGGCTGGATGCAGCCCGCGCATAGCGCGACGATGATGCGCGTGCTCGAGGCGCGGCAGGGCGACTGGGCGGCGCGCGGCCGCTCTGTGCTGATCCTCGACGCGGCGGAGACGAAGCGCCGGGCCGGCTTCGGTTCCTATCACGGAGCGCTGCTCGATCCGACCGGCGGCCAGATCAACCCGCTCGCCTATGCGCGCGGCCTTGCCACCGCTGCGCTCGCGGCCGGCGCCGTCATCCACGCGGCGAGCCGGGTCATCGCCATCGACCGGCAGGGCGAGGGCTGGCGGGTGCGGACCGCCTCGGGCGAGATCAGGGCCGGCCGCGTGCTGCTCACCACCAACGCGCTGGTCGGCTGCCTCAATCCTGCCATGGCGAGCTCGGTCATTCCGGTCCTCGTACATCAGATCGCGACGGAGCCGCTGTCCGAGGACCTGCGCCGGGACATCCTGCCAGGACGCTCGCCGCTCGCCGATACGCGGCGCCATACCTTCGCGCTGCGCTGGTCGCCCGATGGCCGCCTGGTCACCGGCGGCATGGTGCTGCCCGGCCCCGCCTCGCTTGCGCGCGCCAGCCGTGCATTCTTGAAGCGGCTCCGTCATTTCCTGCCGGGTCTCGGCACCATGCGCGCCGACTTCGTCTGGAACGGCGTCATCGCCGCGACGCTTGATCAAATGCCGCGCTTCGTCGAACTGGCGCCCGGCCTCGACGGCGCCATCGGCTGCAACGGTCGCGGCGTCGCGCTCACCACCGCGCTCGGCCGCGAGATCGCCGGCCTCTATGCGGGGCGGATCGCGGCCGACGCGTTTCCGCTGCCGCATGGACGGCCGGAAGCCGTGCCGGGCCATTTCCTCGCGCGCCATGGTCCGGCATTGTGGCTGCCCTGGAGCAATTGGCGCGATCATCTGGAGAGCGCCCGCGGCAACTGACGGGCGAGGGAGAAGCTGCATGAATCTCGGACTTGCCGGCAAGCGGGCCCTGGTGCTCGCCTCATCGCGCGGCCTTGGACTCGGCGTCGCGACGGCGCTGGTCGCCGAAGGCGCGCATGTCGTGATCACGGGCCGAAGCGCCGAAAAGCTCGACGCCGCTGCGGCGCGCCTCTCGGCCGGCGGGCCAGGCCGGGCAGAGGCGCTCGCCTGCGACTTCGCGGCCGACGGCGCCGTCGCCGCGCTCGCGGAAGGAGCCGTCGCCCGGCTCGGCGGCGTCGATGTGCTCGTCAACAACACCGGCGGCCCGCCGCCCGGCAGCATCCTCGCGGTCGCGCCCGAGACCTGGGAGAAGCAGTTCGGCGCCATGGTGCGCAATGTCTTCGACCTGACGGGCCGGCTGGTGCCTGAAATGCGCGCGCGGGGCTGGGGGCGGATCCTTACCATCGCCTCGTCGGGCGTCGAGCAGCCGATCCCGGGTCTCGGCATCTCCAACGCCCTGCGCGCAGCGCTCGCAGGCTGGTCCAAGACGCTCGCCGAAGAGGTCGCGCGCGATGGCGTCACGGCCAATCTGATCCTGCCCGGCCGGATCCAGACGGAGCGCGTCGACGAGATCGACCACGCCAATGCCGAGAAGAGCGGCAAGCCGGTCGAAGAGGTGGCGGCTGCCTCCCGCGCCGCGATCCCGGTCGGCCGCTACGGCACCGTAGAGGAATTCGCCGCCGTCGCTGCCTTCCTCGTCAGCGAGCCGGCAAGCTATGTCACCGGCAGCATGATCCGCTGCGATGGCGGCGCGATCCGGTCGGTCTGATCAGCTTCGGCGGATCGCAGCGAGGCGCTTCTCGAGCCGGTCCATGAGCCGGTCGAGTTCGACATGATCGAGCGCGTCCAGCTTCGGTCCCGGAGCGCGGACATGGGCAGAGGCGATGGCGCCGCGCCGGCGGAGGATTTCCTTGCGGATGGCGAGGCCGAGCCCCGGCTGTGTCTCGTGCCGGATCAGCGGCAGATGGGCGTCGAAGACATCTTCGGCGCCTTCGATGTCGCCGGCACGGGTGCGGTTCACGACCTCGACCAGCATCTCCGGATAGGCGTAGCCGGTCATGGCGCCGTCGGCGCCGCGAGCGAGTTCCTGCGGCAGGAAGAGACCGCCATTGCCGACCAGGATCGACAGGCGCCGCGTGCCCCGTTCTGCTTCGCCCCGGCGCAGTCGCGAGAGCTTGGAGAGTCCCGGCCAGTCCTCGTGCTTCAGCATGACGATCTGCAGGTGGCGCGCGAAGATCGCCTCCAGCGTCGGCACCGAGAAATGAACGCCGAGCACGAGGGGAAAGTCCTGCAGCACGACCGGCACATCCGGCCCCAGCGCGGCGCAGACCGCTGCGAAATAGCCGGTCAGCTGCTCCTCTGTCTTAAGGCTCGGCTGCGGCGCCACCATGACGCCCGCGGCGCCGGCTGCCATCGCTTCATGCGCCAGCGCGACCATCGCCGACATGCCTGGATTGCTGACGCCGACGACGACGGGAATTCGGCCGGCGACACGGTCCAGCACCACCTTCATGAAGGCGCTGCTCTCTTCGGGTGACAGCTTCTGCGCCTCGCCCATCATGCCGAGAATGGTGAGGCCGGTGGCGCCGTGGCCGAGATAGAAGTCCGTCAGCCGCGCCGCGCTGTCGAGATCGAGCGCGCCGTCATCGGCGAAGGGGGTGGCGGAGATCGGAAAAACGCCGTTGGCGCTGGCATCAAGTCGCATGGAATCCTCGCTCGGCGCATGATCGCTGCAGGCGCCCGGATCCTGTTGATCTAGTATATCTAGTAAGATGTCAATCGTCGCGGAATGCTCTGCCGGCCGTGGCTCCCGGCCGGCAGCGCCATGAATCGTAGGGCCAGAAACATGCGCTTGATTGCCCTACTTTCTGAGATATTACTGAAAATATCAATCATCGGAGCCTGTTTGCCATGCCTCAAGCCGCGCGTCCCATCCATGTCGTCCTGTTCGGTCTCGGCGCGCTCGGGTCGCTGGTCGTCCGCTGTCTCGCGGAGGGCTATCCGCTCATCCGCGTCGTCGCCGCCGTCGACCATGATCCGGCCAAGGCCGGCCGGAGGCTCGCCGAGCTCTACCCGGACTTTGCCGGGGCGGGCGAGATCGTGGTGCGAGGGAGCCTCGCCGAGGCGCTCGCCGCCGCGCCGGTGCCGGCCGACCTTCTCTATCACCTAACGGAATCGGCTCCGGAGCGCATCGAACGGCAATTGCTTGAGGCGTTGGCGGCGGGGCTCGACGTGCTTTCCGCCTCGGAGGCGATGTTCCATCCCGCGCTTCGCCATGCCGATTTCGCCGCCCGCCTCGATGCGGCCGCCCGCGCGAATGGCGTCACCGTTTCCGGCACCGGCATCAATCCGGGCTTCAGCTTCGACAGCGTGCCGCTGGTGCTGGCGCGCGCCACCTCGGGCGTGCGCCGTGTCACCATCACCCGCGCCATCGACGTGACCGGCACCGGTCCTGGCGACATCGACCATGTCGGCTATGCGCTGTGGCCGCGCGAGTTCGAGGAGAAGATCGCCTCGGGCCGGATCGTCGGCCACATGGGAATGCCGGAATCGATCGCCGCGATCGCGGAGCGGCTCGGCCTCGCCATCGATCGCGTCGAGGAGAAGTGGGAGACGGAAGTGGCGGATTTCCCGGTCGATTCCGGGACGCCGAGCCTCGGCATGATCGAGCCCGGCCGCGTGATCGGCATCACCCAGACCGGCCTCGGCCTCTCGGGCGACGAGACCGTGATCCGCATGAGCCTCATCATGTATTACGATCCCGAGCGGTTCGGCATCGCGGCCGCCGACACGATCGAGATCGATGGCGCGCATCACATCCGCGCCAGCCTCAGGCCGGCGGCGCTGTCGCTATTCGGGGCGGCCAATGTGATCGTCAACGCCACGGCCGATGTGCATGGCGCCGCGCCGGGGCTCTACGACATGCTGGAGGCGCCGCTCGCTGGGGAGCGGCGCGGCGGCTTCCGCTATGTGCTCGACCCGGCGGCGGACGTTCGGCCAGGGGCGGTGCCGCTGAAGCGCGTGCCCTCGGCGTGAAAGGGAAGGGCGCGCTTTCGGCGCGCCCGCCCGGTCACATGTCGCCGTCTTCCTTGCTCGGATTGGCGCAGACCGCGATGACGAGACCGGCATCGCCGATGATATGGCGGTAGCGATAGACCTTGGGGAGATACATCGCGTCGCCCTGGCGGAAGATGCGCTCCTCGCCCGTCGCCTCGACGATCTGCCGCGACCAGCCCTGCAGGCAATAGAGGATGACCTCGTGCTTGCCGTCGCCTTCCACCATCACGTCGAAATTCGGCATGTAGGTCGTGATGTGGAAGGAGATCGACGAGCCTTGCTTCTTGTTGGTGATCAGCCTGTGGCTGAACTCCTGCCCCTCATGGATCCACGTCTTGGTCGTGGTTTCCTGCCGCGCCCACATGATCTTGTCGCCCATCGCATCCGTTCCTGCGGTTTGAGATATCTCGTGATATTTCAAACGGCATGCGATGTCGAGGGTAGCGATGCTCGGGGCGCCTCGGACGGCCGCATCTTCCTCCTGTGCGAAGGGCCGCCGGAGGCCCGGCGGCAGGCCTCAGAGGCTGATCTGCGCGAAGCTGCGTGAGCTCGCCAGCGCCTTGAACAGGCCTTCGCGGGTGATGTCGTTGTGCTTGATCATAATGGCACGGGCAGCGTCCGGGTCGCGCTTCCTGAGGACCTCGACGATCGCCTGGTGATCGTTGATCGTCTCGCTGTTCACGTCGCGCAGCCGGGCGCCGAGATAGAAGAACCGCTCCAGCTCGTCCATCTGGCGGACGATGAGGGCTTGCAGCCGCTCGTTGCCCGACGCCTTGGCGATGGCGGCGTGGAAGTCGCGGTTCGCCTTTATGAAGCGCTGAAGGCTCGGCTGCTCGGCGCGGTCATAGACGACATCGGCGAGTTTCTGCAGCTGGTCGAGCTCGGCATCGGTGATGCGCGCGCAGGCGAGTTCCGCCGCACCTGCTTCCAGAATGGTGCGCAGGTCGAACAGTTCGCTCATGTCGCCGAAGGTGATCGGCACGACCTGATAGCCTCGGCGCGGGAAGGTGCGGACGAAGCCCTCCTGGCGCAGCGTCGCCAGCGCCTCGCGCACCGGTGTCTTCGATACGTCGAAGCGCTGCGCCAGCTCGGCCTCGGAAAGCTCGCGGCCCGGCTCCAGCGCGCAGGTCAGGATGTCCGAGCGAAGCAGCTGGTAGACGCGATCCGTCAGCGAGGCGCGGGCGGTCTTCTTGCCCGCGCGGGCGCGACGAGGCGCCGCCGCCGTCTCCTTTGCCGGGCGCTTGGCGCGCCCGCCCGCCGCCGGCTTCGCCTCCTTCGCATCATCCTCGGTCAAAGCCGCCATAGTCCCATCCCGCGCGCCTGCACCAATTTTCGTCGATTCGCCCCATGATACTATATCAGCGTGCATATCTCGCGCACAGGCCGCCACCAGCCGCCCAGCCGCTGCCGAAGTGTCTCTCCGGGCACCGTGAAAAACGGCGCGACCGAATGTCAGATATTTTTACAGGAATATCAAAGATACGCTATAACCCGATTGACCGGAGCGGTTTTCAGGGAGCGTCGGATGAATGAGATGCGGCACGCAGCGATCGGGGTGGCGGACGACTATGCCCGTGCCCTTTCGGCGAGGCTGGAGCTCGATCATGCGGCGCTCAGAAGCGGGCTGAAGCCGCCCTATTGCCCACCTCCGCTCGCCGATGCCGGCGCGCGTCTCGATGTGCTAACGCGGCGGGTGCGCCACGACCTTGCCATTCTCAATTATCCCAAGGACGACTGGGTTCTGCCGCGCAGTCATCCCGCCGGTCATCACGTTCATGACGTGGTCATCGTCGGCGGCGGCCAGTGCGGCATGACGGTCGCCTTCGCGCTGATGCGCGACCGCGTCTCCAACATCGTCATCCTCGACCGGGCGCCGAAAGGCCGCGAGGGGCCGTGGGTCACCTATTCGCGCATGTGGACACTGCGCTCGCCCAAGCACGTCACCGGGCCCGATCTCGGCGTGCCTTCGCTTGCGCCGCGGTCCTGGTTCGAGGCGGTGTTCGGCGAGGAGGGCTGGGAACAGCTCGGCAAATGGCCGCGTCAGGCGTGGCAGGCCTATCTCGACTGGTATGGCGCGGCGCTGGAGCTGCCGATCCGCAACGAGACCGAGGTCACCGGCTTCTCGGACGAAGACGGTCTGGTCCGCCTCGAGATCCGAGGCGGCGAACACGTTTATGCGCGCAAGGTCGTGCTGGCGACCGGCCTCGAGGGCATCGGCGACTGGCATGTGCCCCCCTTTATCCGCGAGAAGATGCCGCGCGGTCGCTATACTCTCGCCACGGACGACGTCGACAGCCTCGACTGGAAGGGAAGCCGCGTCGCCATGCTCGGCGCCGGTGCCACAGCCTGGGACCGGGCCGCCGACCTCCTGGAACTCGGCGCCTCGGCGCTGACGCTCTATATGCGCCGTCCGCAGATTCTGACCGCCAATCCGTTCCGCTATCTGGAAAAGGCCGGCTATCTGCGCCACTTCGCGTCCATGTCGGATGCCGACAAATGGCGGTGGATCCAGGCCGTGTTCCGCTTCGGCCAGCCCCCGACGCAGGATGGCGTCGACCGCTGCGCCGCCTTCGCCAATTTCCGCCTGCATGGCGGCGCCTCCTGGTCCGATGTCGAGGAGACGGCGGAGGGCGTCCGCGTGACGGGCAGCGACGGCTCGATCGCGATGTTCGACCATCTCTTCATCGGCTGCGGATTCTCCATGGACCCGCGCAACCGGCCGGAACTGGCCCCGCTCGCCGACAACATCGCGACCTGGGCGGACCGCTTTACGCCGCCGGAAGACCAGCCGGATTCCTGGCTGATCACCTATCCCTATCTCAACCGCGATCTTTCCTTCGTCGAGAAGGTGCCGGGCCGGACGCCGGTGCTTCGCAACATGTTCTGCTTCAACTACGGCGCCACCGTCACCAATGCCCATTCGGGCGCGTCGCTGTCCGGGCTTCGCTACGGTATCGAGCCGCTCATCCACGGCATCACCTATGCGCTCTGGGTCGAGGACGAGCCGGTCCATTACGAGCGCACGCGCAGCTGGTCGGTCATCGACACCGACCCCGCGCCGCTCGCCGGCCATCTCTGGCGCCCGGACGACTAGACCGGTCGCGAACGACCAAGGCGCTGACATGAAGGAGCCGCCCGGACGATCATCCGGGCGGCTCTTTTGTCATGGTAGTGCCGCTACTTCAGGACGGCTTCGAGGAAGCGGATGCTGCGCTCATGCTGCGGACGCTCGAAGAAATCGGCGGCCGAGGCGATCTCGACGATCTGACCGCCATCCATGAACACGATCCGGTCCGCGACGCGCCGCGCGAAGCCCATCTCGTGGGTGGCGACCAGCATGGTCATGCCGCTCGCGGCGACGTCCTCCAGAACCTGCAGCACCTCGCCGACCAGTTCCGGGTCGAGCGCCGAGGTCGGCTCGTCGAACAGCATCACGTCGGGACGCATCGCGAGCGCGCGGGCGATGGCGACGCGCTGGCGCTGGCCGCCGGAGAGATGGTTGGGGAAGGTCATCATCTTGGCTCCGAGCCCGACGCGCGCCAGCAGTTCGGCGGCGAGGAGCCCCGCCTCCCGGCCGGCGACGTGCCGAACGCGGATCAGCCCTTCGGTGACATTCTCGATCGCGAGCTTGTGCGGCCACAGATTGAAGTGCTGGAAGACCATGCCGACATGCGAGCGCAGCCTTGCCAGTTCGCGGCCGGAGACGGCCGGCGCAGCGGGTCCGAAGGCGAGATCGAAGCCGGCGCCGCGCGAGTGGATGCCAATCTGGCCGGCATCGGGACGCTCGAGCATGTTGATGCAGCGCAGAAGCGTGCTCTTCCCCGAGCCGCTCGGCCCCAGCACGCAGACGACCTCGCCCTCCTGGACGGTGAGGCTCACGCCGGAAAGCGCATTGACGGTACCGAAGCGCTTCTCGAGCCCGACGATGTCGAGCACGCGCCGTCCGCTGTCGGGCTTCTCGGCGAGCAGCGCGGGCGCATCGGTCGCCGGCGCGAAATCGGTGGCGCCGCCGAAGCCCAGCCGGCGCAGGCGGCGGCGGGAGGGCGGGCGCTTGTCGAAGGCGACATAGTGCTCGAGCGCCAGCTGACCGATCGCCAGGAACGAGGTGAGGAACAGGTAGATCGCGCCGGCGACGATCAGGGCCTCCAGGGCGCGGAACGTGTTCGAGTAGATGAAGGTCGTCGTCAGCAGCAGTTCGCGCACCGTCACCACGGAGGCGAGCGAGGTGCTTTTCACATGGCTGATGAAGTTGCTCATATAGGGCGGCGTCACGACCTGAACCGCCTGCGGCAGGATGATGTGCCACAGGATTGTCGGATAGCTCATGCCGACCGCGCGCGCCGCCTCGATCTGCCCCGGCTGGATCGCCTGCAGGCCGGCGCGCAGCACTTCGGCATTGTAGGCGGCCGAGGTGATGGAGAAGGCGATGATCGCCGCCGGCAGCGGTTCGAGCGTGATGCCGATTGTTGGCAGGCCGAAATAGATCAGGAAGAGATGGATCAGCGGCGGGGTGCCGCGTGCGATCCAGATATAGAGGAAGGCGGGGACGGAGAGGATCTTCAGCGGCGACATGCGGGCGAGCGCCAGCAGGAAGCCGCATACGGTTCCGATGACCTGCGAGGTGATCGCCAGAAAGATGGTCATCAGCGTCGCCTGGAAGAGTAGCGGCGCATAGGGAAGGATCGAGGCGAAGTCGAGGCTCATCAGGGTCCGTTTCGAACGGCGGTCTCGGGGAGCCGGGCACGGCATGGCGCCCGGCCGATAGCGCGCAGCCAAGCAACAGGCGTGCCGAAGCGGCGCGCCAGCGAAGGCGGGGACGATGTGCGGCGCTCCGAACGTGCCCTTGCGACAGCGCCCGGAGCGACTCCAAACGGTGGGCTACTTCTTGGCCGGCGCGTCCTGGCCGATCGGCGGCAGGGCCGCGTCGTAATCGTCGAGGTCGAAGCTCGCCTTGGCCATCTTGTTGATCGTGCCGTCGCTGCGGGCGTCGGAAATGATCTTGTCGAGAGCGGCCTTCATCTCGGGCGAGCCCTTCGGCAGCGGATAGCCGACAAGGTTGACCTTGTAGGGCTTGCCGACGATCTTCGCGATGCCGGGGCGGGCCTTCATGAACTCGGCGGCCTGCTTGTCGCCGACGATCGCCACCTCGATGCGCCCGGCGACGAAGTCGGCGAACTGCTCGGCGACACCCGGATAGACCTTCAGTTCCTTGTAGCCGCCGATCTCGCGGACGACGTCGTCGCCATCGGCGCCGATCGGCGCGCCGACGATCTTGTCCTTGATATCGGTCGGTCCGGTGACCGCCGAGTCGGGCGGAACCATGGCGACGATCGCCGTGCGCGAATAGGGTACGGAGAAATCGAACACTTCCTGGCGCGCCGGCGTGATGTTGACGCCCGAGCAGATCATCTCGGTCCTGCCCGAGGTGATGGAGGGCAGCAGCCCTTCCCAGGCGAGAACGCCGAGATCGAGCTTCACGCCGAGCTTGTCGGCGATCAGGTTGCACATGTCGACCTCGTAGCCGACCGGCTTGCCCGAGGCGTCCATCATGACGTTCGGGCGGTCGTTGCCCGTAGTGAGGGCATGCATCACGCCTTCGGACTTGATCTTGGCGAGGTCGTCGGCGACGGCCGGTGCCGTGCCGGCGATCGCTGCCAGAACCGCCGCGGCGAGGGTCTTGGAGAGGAAGGTCATCGGATCCTGTTCCCTGAAAGGTGTGCCGGAGCGTGCCGGACGCTGCTTCTGGCGTCTTGCATGTCCTCCCTAACCGCCCCTACCGCGTGCCTTCTGGAGAGCCGCTGGTTTATGTGCCGGAGCGTCGACACGATCGAACAATATCACTTGAAGTGTCAAGTGATATATCTATGGTCGTTCCGAAGCCGCTTCCGGGGAGCCGTCCGCAATGTTCATGGTCACGTCCAGCTATGCCGCGCCGGCCGAGGCGATCGCCGCCGCGCTGCCGGCGCATCGCGCCTGGGTCGGCGCGCTCTATGACCGAGGCGTATTCATCCTGTCGGGGCGACTGAAGCCGGCCACGGGCGGCTTCATGCTGGCCGTCGGCGTCTCGCGCGCCGAGCTGGAGGCGATCCTCGCCAGCGATCCTTTCCGCCTCGCCGGTCTCTTGACCCATACGATCACCGAGCTCGAGCCGACGCGCCACGCGCCGGAGCTCGATGCATGGAAGGAGCGCTTCTGATGCATGCCGCCATCTTCGGCTTCGGCAATCTCGGGCGCGCGATCCTCGCCGCTCTCGCGAAGCGCCCGCCATTCTCGGTCGGAGCCATCGTCGATACGGCGCCCGGCCTCGCCGGCGCTCCGACGGCATCGGTCTTTCCCGCGGGCGGCGACTGCGGAACGATCCTGCCGTCGCTGCCGCCGGCCGATCAGCCCACGGTGCTCTTCCACGCCTCGACGTCGGAGCCGGCGCGCGCGACGGCCGAGATCGTCGCCGCGCTCGAGGCGGGCTATAGCGTCGTCTCGGCGGCCGAATGGCTGTTTCATCCCTGGCTGCGTCATGGCACCGAAGCCGCTACCATCGACGCCGCAGCCCGCAGGGCTGGGACGGTGGCGATGGGCTGCGGCGTCAATCCCGGCTTCTGCTTCGAGACGCTGCCGGTTCTGGTTTCGCGGACCATGGCGGAAGTGAACCGGTTCGAGATTCTGCGTGTCTCCAATGTGAGCGGCGTCGGTCCGGCCGATTTCGCGCATCTCGGCTTCGGCCTCACCGAGACCGATTTCAGAGCGCGCGTTGCAGAGGGCTCGATCGAGGGGCATATGGGATTCCCGGAATCGATCGCCGCGCTCGCCGAATGCACGGGCGTCGCGATCGACGCCATTGACGACCGGCTCGAGCCGACGCTGGCACTGAGGCCGGTCACGCTCGCGCACCGGACCGTTGCGCTCGGCGAGGTCGCCGGCATTACGCAGGTCGCGCGCGGATATCGCGGCGGCGAGCCGGTCATCGCCATGACGCTCGACATGTTCCTCGATCCCGAATTCTACGGCCGCAGGCCGCGCGAGGCGTTGCGTATCGAGGGCAGCCGAACGGTCGAGCTCGACATCAGCCCGGCTGCTCCGCCCGTTCCCGGAGCAGCCGCTATGATGGTGCATGCGGCCGAGGCTCTCGGCGTGATGTCTCCGGGCCTTGCAAGCCTGCTTGATCTGCCGATCGGCGGCGGGCGGTTGTCGCGACAGCTCTGTGCCGGGCCGGCCGAACGCGACGGCAGTGGAAGCCGCTTCTCGATCGACAACTGAGCGGCCGCGCCGGTATCGAGGCCGTCCTTTGGCCATGACGACCGCACCGGCCAGGTTTCCAGCGCCTTCGTTCAGACGCGGCACGAGCACCCCGCGCGCATGCGAGGGGAGGAGTATGATCTGCGTGAAGAGCGGGCCGGCCTCCGGCCCGCGCGGCACGAGCCGGTCGAAGGTCTGAGCGTATATTGATCCGGTATCGTCACGACATTGAACGGCTGGCCGCGATAGCCGAGATCGGCGGTGGCGGGGATGATTTCGAAGCCCTGAGCCGGCCCCTCCGGCCATGCCATGGAGATGCCCGGCATGATGGCGGCGGTGCGGAAGCCGGATCGTGCGGCGAGATGTTGGAGGCCCGCCCGGCGGCTCGCGAGCAGCGCCCGATAGCGCGTCTGGCTGGAAATCGTCAGACCGGATTCGAGCGGGCTATGCGCGAGCCAGCTCTGTCCGCACTCGACGGGCGAGGTCAGCCAGCCTGACCGCATGGCGAGCCCGCGGCGGCGAGGCGGGGCTTGGAGGATTGCAGCGTCGCGCGATGGGTCGGGGCCTAGAGCGGATTGTCGAAGCCGGTCCGGTCGTAGCTCTCGACGAACACGACGAGTACGTCGCGGCCAGCGAGTCGGCCTAAGTGGCCGGAAGGCCCCCGCAAAGGCGTCGCTCGCGGCCCCGGCGCCGAAGCGAACGGGATCGGTCGCGTCTCAGCATAGCTGTCGGCATGACCGGCGTCGGGCTTCGTGGCGTGCCTTCAACGGCAGGCGAACAGGGAGCGCGCCGGCGACTCCGGCCGCCAGGACGCCAGCATGTCAGAGACGAAGTTCAGGCTCCACCGCTGGTTCGGCCCCTCTGGCAGCGCCATGGGCGCCCGCGTGCCCAGCGCCCGCTTGCAGCCGTCGCGCTTCTTCGTCGTGAGCGCTCCTCGCGATAGAGCCGGAACAACTTCTTGTGGTTCAGATCGATACCTTCCTGTCGCAGCAGGATATGCAGCCGCCGATAGCCGAACCGCCGCCGTTCAGGCGCCAGTTCTTTCAGCCGCGTCTGCAGGGCGGGATCGTCCAGCCGCCGTGACGCATAGCGATAGGTCTCTGGTTCGAGCCAGATCAGGCCTCATGCACGCCGCTGCGAGTAGCTTTTCTCTTCGATCGCCCAAGTCACGAACGCTCTCCGCGATCCAGGCTTCAGAGTTTTTTTCCAAGCGCCTCGCGCAGCGTGGCAACGTCGAGCATCGATTCCGCCAAGAGCTTCTTGAGCTTGAGGTTCTCGTCCTCAAGCGCCTTCAACCGCCGCGCCTCGACACTTCCATGCTGCCGTAGCGACTCCGCCAATTGTAGAACGTCGTATCGCTGATCCTGTGCTTCCGGCAGACATCCGCCGCCGCAATCCCGGCCTGATGCTCTTTCAGGACCGCAATGATCTGCTCTTCGCTGAACCGGCTCTTCTTCGTCTCCGTCTCCTTCCGACGGAGTCCAATTCAGACCGAGGGCATTTCAGGGGGGCAAGGTCACTTGTGCTGACCGCGATACGTGGCCCCTATGAGAATACTGCCGCCGCAACGTGTTGATTTGATTGGTGGAGCCGAGGGGAATCGAACCCCTGACCTCTGCAGTGCGATTGCAGCGCTCTCCCATCTGAGCTACGGCCCCGTCGCAAAGCGACGGCGCCTTGTAGGGCGCGGCGGGTGGCAGTGTCAAGCGGCGGCGAAGCGGTGCGCGGGTTGCGGGAGCGGCGGTCCACCGCTACATGAGGGAGCGGCCAGCCGGCCGTGCCACTTCTTGCGGAAAAGCGATGATCGCCGTCCTCAACGTCATCATGTATGCGCTGAACCTCTACTGGTATGTGATCATCGCGAGCGCGATCTTCAGCTGGCTGTTCGCCTTCGGCGTCGTCAACGCGCGCAACCCCGTGGTCTCGGCGATCGGGAACTTCCTCTACCAGGCGACCGAGCCGGTGCTTCGGCCGATCCGCCGCGTCGTGCCGACGCTCGGCGCGATCGATATCTCGCCGGTCATCCTGCTGCTCGGCATCATCCTGATCCAGCAGATCATCATCATCTACGTCTATCCCATGGCATTTTGAGCGGACCGGCGCGGCTGGTTTCCGGCGGCATCCTGATCGATGTCCGCCTGACGCCGCGCGGCGGGCGTGACGCCATCGACGGACTGTCGGTGCTCTCCGACGGCCGTTCCGTAATGAGCGCGCGCGTCCGCGCCGTTCCGGAAAAGGGCGCCGCCAACGCCGCCCTGACGGCGCTCGTCGCCGAGACCTTCGGCGTCGCGCGCGGCGCGGTCGTGGTGGTCAGCGGCCAGACGTCGCGGGTGAAGACGGTGAGGATCGAAGGCGACGCCGAGGCGCTGATGGCGCGCGCGGTGGCGCTCGGCGGCGAGGCTGGGCGGCGGGGCTGATGCCCCGCCGGGAGGAGAGGCGCTGAGCGCGCTCAGTGCGTATAGAGGCCGCGCAGCGAGCCGTTCGGCCAATGGATGTCGCGGATGCGCCAGCCGGCCGGCGTTTCCACCAGCATCACGTCGACTGCGACAGGCGTTCCGGCATTGACGAAGCGCACATGGCCGGTCGCCTTGCCGTCGGCGCCGTGCTCGACCGTGACCGCGAGATTCTCGATCTCCCAGTCTTGCGCGTCGATGAACGGGTCGCCGTCCAGCAACGGCACATCGTCGGCCGCTTCGGCGCGGGCCCGGTCGTCGGCGATCATGCCCGCGAGGTCGGGCGTGAAATAGCTGTCGAGCGCGGCGCGGTCGCCGAGGTCGACACCGTCACCCTCGCCGCGATAGGCGCCGTAAATGGCCTCGAGGAAGGCCTCCGGAGCGGCTGCTGCGCGCGCGAGGCCGGCCGAGGACGCGGCAAGGGCCAACGCCGCGGACGCGGCCAGGAGGCCGCGCCGCGAGAATGTGGGTGCAAAGGCCACGGTCAGCCCTTCTTGTAGCGCTCGATCGCCTCGACGATGAGCCTCTCGGCCTCGGCCTTGTCGCCCCAGCCGGAGATCTCGACCCACTTGCCCTTCTCCAGATCCTTGTAGTGCTGGAAGAAGTGCTCGATCTGGCGCAGCGTGATCTCGGGAAGGTCGGTATAGCTCTCGATCTTCTCGTAGCGGCGCGTCAGCTTGGTCGAGGGAACCGCGATGACCTTTTCGTCCTCGCCGCCCTCGTCGCGCATGCGCAGCACGCCGACCGGCCGGCAATTCATGATCGCGCCGGGAATGATGGCGCGCTGGTTGGTGACGAGCACGTCGATCGGGTCGCCGTCGCCGCAAAGCGTGTGGGGGACGAAGCCGTAATTGCCCGGATAGCGCATCGGCGTATAGAGGAAGCGGTCGACATAGAGAGCGCCGGCTTCCTTGTCCATTTCATACTTGATGGGCTCGCCGCCGACCGGCACCTCGATGATCACGTTGATGTCGTGCGGAGGATTCTTGCCGATCGGCACAGCGTCGATGCGCATGGGATGATCCCTCAGGCGGTGTTGGCGGACTGCGAAGCGCATTGTGCGCTGCACGGGCGATCCGCTCTTAAGCGGCCGGGCGGCGGCCCGCAAGGGAGAAGCGGAAAAAGCCGCTCGGGTTCCGCCCCCCGGCGGGTCCGCGTTCAACGGTGGTACTGGCGTGCGCGTGCTGTAGTCCGGAGCGCGTGGCGGTCGAGCGGCTGGCTCATCCCGGGGAAGGGATGACGGGGAGCGAAGGAATGACGAGGCGATCGCGCGGCGGACCGAGGGAGACCGCGGCCGATCCGGTTGTCGCGGCGGACGCTGCGGCGACGCCGAAGCTGCTCGCGGGCGGCAACCCGCAGATTGCGAAAGGCGACGGCGCTGCTCCCGTCGCGGCCTATATCGCGGCCATGCCGGGCTGGAAACGCGAGATCGGCGAGCGCATCGACGCGGTGATCGTCGCCGGCGTGCCGGGCCTTCGCAAGGCCGTGAAGTGGAACTCGCCCTTCTACGGAACCGACAAGGGCTGGTTCCTCTCCTTCCACTGCTTCACGTCCTACGTGAAGGTCGCCTTCTTTCGCGGCGCCGAACTCGATCCGCAGCCGCCCGGCGCCTCGAAGCAGCCGGATGTGCGCTATCTCGACATCCGCGAAGGCGACGAATTGGACGCGGCGCAGCTCGCCGACTGGGCGAGGCAGGCCGCCAGCCTTCCCGGCTGGATCATGGGCGACGACGGACGGCGGTGACGGACGGGCCGGGAGAACCGCGGCCGGCACGGGTTGAGCGCTTGCGGATCGGGCTGGCGCGTTCCCGCGTCAGCCGCGAGCGAAGGCGAAGGCGACCTTGGCGAGCGTGACGTCGCCGAAGCGCTCGCTGCCGCGCGCCACCTTGCGGCCGCCGGCGTTCTTGTAGAAGCGGCAGGCGCCTTCGTTGTCGGCCAGCGCCCAGACGACCGCCGTGTCGAAGCCGTGCCGCGCGAGCTCGCGCCTTGCGGCGAGGAAGAGGCGGGTACCGAGGCCGATGCCCTGATATTCGGGCCGGAGATAGAGCTCGTAGACCTCGCCGCGCTGCACGAGATTGCGCGCGCGGTTGGGGCCGTAGGTGGCATAGCCGGCGATGGTGCCGCCCACCTCAAGCACAAGGATGCCGGTGCCCCGGCGGATGGCGCGGCCCCACCAGGTGTGGCCGCGTCGCGCGATCATCCGGCTCAGTTCGCGAGCCGGTATCAGGCCGTCATAGGCCTGTCGCCAGGCAGTGTCGTGGACCGCGGTGATGGACGCCGCGTCAGTCACCTCAGCCCGGCGTACACCGATCGACAGAGTGCTCATAAGGCAAGGATAGGTCCGCTTTCGAAGCGGGGGAAGCCCCTTTTCGCGTCCCGTGACGCTGCCGTGACAAAGCTGCGCAGGGCCTGTGGCGGCCCTGCCCGTCCATGGCAGAAAAGGGGGAAGGACGCCGCCGGGGCGGCGCCCGGTCAGGCCGTCTGGCGGGCGCGGTCGGCGCGCTTGCGCTCGATCGGATCCAGGATCGCCTTGCGCAGGCGGATCGACTTCGGCGTCACCTCGACCAGTTCGTCGTCCGAGATCCAGGACAGCGAGCGCTCGAGCGTCATGCGGATCGGCGGCGTGAGGCGCACGGCCTCGTCCTTGCCGGCGGAGCGGACGTTCGAGAGCTTCTTGCCCTTGAGGACATTGACCTCGAGATCGTTGTCGCGGGTGTGCTCGCCGACGATCATGCCCTCATAGACCTTCCAGCCCGGCTCGATCATCATCGGGCCGCGGTCCTCGAGGTTCCACAGCGCATAGGCGACGGCCTCGCCGGCCTCGTTCGCGATCAGCACGCCGTTGCGGCGGCCGGCGATCTCGCCCTTGTAGGGCTGGTAGGAGTGGAAGAGGCGGTTCATGATCGCCGTGCCGCGCGTATCGGTCAGCAGTTCGCCCTGGTAGCCGATCAGGCCGCGGGTCGGCGCGCGGAAGACGAGGCGCAGGCGATCGCCGCCGGAGGGGCGCATCTCGATCATCTCGCCCTTGCGCTCGGCCATCTTCTGCACGACGACGCCGGAATGCTCCTCGTCGACGTCGATGATGACTTCCTCGATCGGCTCCTGGATCTGGCCGCTCTCGTCCTTCTGGAAGACGACGCGCGGGCGCGAGACGCCGAGCTCGTAGCCTTCGCGGCGCATGTTCTCGATCAGGATCGCCAGGAGAAGCTCGCCTCGGCCCGAGACGACGAAGGCATCCTTGCCGCTCGTCTCCTCGATCTTCAGCGCCACATTGCCCTCGGCCTCCTTGAACAGGCGGTCGCGGATCATGCGGCTGGTGACCTTGTCGCCCTCGGTTCCGGCGAGCGGGCTGTCATTGACCATGAAGGTCATCGACACGGTCGGCGGATCGATCGGCTGGGCCTTGATCGCCTCGGTGACCGTGGGGTCGCAGAAGGTCTCGGCGACGGTGCCCTTGGTCATGCCGGCGATGGCGACGATGTCGCCCGGAACGCCTTCCTCGATCGGCTGACGCTCGATTCCGCGGAAGGCGAGGATCTTGGAAACGCGGAACTGCTCGACGGTGGTTCCGTCCTGCGACAGCACTTTCAGCATCTGGGTCGGCTTCACCGAACCGGAGGTGATGCGGCCGGTGATGAGGCGCCCGAGATAGGGATTGGCCTCGAGCAGCGTGCCCAGCATGCGGAAGGGGCCTTCCTCGACATGCGGAGCGTCGACATGCTCGAGCACCAAGTCGAACAGCGGCGCCATGCCGTCGTCATGCGAGGCATCCGGCGAACGGCCCATCCAGCCCTGCTTGGCCGAACCGTAGAGGATCGGGAAATCGAGCTGCTCGTCGGTGGCGTCGAGGGCGGCGAAGAGGTCGAATACCTCGTTCACGACTTCCTGGACGCGCGCGTCGGGCTTGTCGACCTTGTTGATGGCGACGATCGGCTTCAGGCCGACCTTGAGCGCCTTGCCGACAACGAACTTTGTCTGCGGCATCGGCCCTTCCGCCGCATCGACGAGGACGATCACGCCGTCGACCATGTTGAGGATGCGCTCGACCTCGCCGCCGAAATCGGCATGGCCGGGGGTATCGACGATATTGATGCGCGTGTCCTTCCAGACGATCGAGGTCGCCTTGGCCAGGATGGTGATGCCGCGCTCCTTCTCGATGTCGTTCGAATCCATCACACGCTCGGCGACGCGCTGGTTCTCTCGGAAGGAGCCGGACTGCTGCAGCAGCTTGTCGACGAGCGTGGTCTTGCCATGATCGACATGCGCGATGATGGCGATGTTGCGAAGGGACATATCTCGATCCAGAAAGGCAACGGCGCCACCGGGGCTGCGCGACGGGCCGGTCCCGGAGCGCGGCCCCGGGGCGTAAACGCTGCCGGGCCATTTTGCGGTGCAAAATGCTTGAAACGCCTCGAAAAGGCAACAAGCATCCGCAGCCAATCGATTGAGACTCGCCCGTCTGCGACGAATGGGGTGTTGCGGAGGAAGATGCGATCGCAGATAGATTGACGGCCAGTAATAGGGCAAATATTATATGGTTTACATATAATATGCTACGGGGGATCAGGTTTTGGTAGCTACGATCGAGGATCCGCTAGGATTCGTCCTCGTCGATGTTGCGAGACTTCTGCGACGTCGATTTGAAAAAGCACTAGAAAACGCCGGACTCGGGCTGACGGTCGCCGAGGCGAGGACGCTCGCCTTCGTCAGTCGCCGTCCGGGACTGCGCCAGTCGACGCTCGCCGACGAGCTGTCGGTCGAACCGATGACGCTGGTCGGGTTTCTCGACCGGCTGGAGGCGGCCGGTCTCGTGGAGCGCATTCCCGACCCGGCCGATCGCCGGGCCAAGCTCATCCGCCTGACGCCGGCTGCCGCCAACATCGTCCGCCGCATCCGCGCCATCGGCAAGCAGGTGCGCGAGGAGGCCGAGCGGGGCATCGATCCGGCGGTGCTGGAGACGATGCGGCTCACGCTGCTGAAGCTGCAGGACAACATCGTCAATACGCCGGAGCCGGTCGCCTGACCCGCTACTGCGGCGCCGCCACCTCGGCGAGCAGCAGGCCGAGGCGGCGATAGGGGCCGTCGTCGACTTCGACGAAACCGCCCTCGAAGCGTGGCTCGATCGCGTCATAGGCGTCCGGATCATCTGTTCGCATCGCGACCAGCGCCCGGCGCAGCGCGTCCTTGGCCTCGGACGGCAGATCGCTCCGCACCGCATGCGGCCCGAAAGGTATGATGTCGGAGCGCCAGACGACGCGGAGCCCGCCGGGGGGCAGGCCGCCATCCGCGGTCAGTGCCCCGATCGGGCCGCTATCGCGCGGGGCCGTCAGCGGCTCCTCGGCGCTGGACCAGGCAACGGCGAGATCCGCGTCGCCATTGCCGAGAGCCTTCAACGCCGCCAGCGGATCCTCGGTCTCGACGAGGCTCGCGAAGGTCGTCTCGGCATCGATCCCCTCCGCGGCGAGGCCGGCCAGCGGCACCAGCCGGCCCGAGAGCGAATCCTTTCGAGCGACGGCGAGACGCTTGCCGCGCGCGTCGTCGAGCGAGGCGATGCGGCTCGCGGCCGGGGCCACAATCAGGGCGCGGAAACCGCGGGCTCCATCGGCCGCCACCGGCTGGACCAGCGGCTCGGCGCAATGGCAGGCCTGGTCGAGCGCGACATAGGCGAGCGAGGACAGGATCGCATACTGGATGCGGCCCGAACTCTCGGCCTCGATGAGCGCCTGATAGGACCGGGCGGGGAAGAGCGTCACCGGGACTGCGAGCGCGGTCTGCAGGCGCCACCGGAACTTCTCGAGCCGCGCGACCTCCTGGGTCGGGTTGTCGCCGGCGATGAAGCCGACCTTGAGCGTCTTGACGTCGTCGCGCCAGCCGGCGAGGGCGGCGGCGGGCGAAAGGGCCAGGGCGATCAGGGCGACCAGGACGCGACGCATCGAAAACCTCACAAGCTCAACCTCACCAATCCCGCAGGCTCGCCGCGATCCGCTCGCGGGTCGGCGCGTCGACGAAGGCCGCTTCGAGCGCCGTGCGGCCGAGGGCGACGAGCTCACTATCCGAGAAATCCTGGTCGCGCGCGAGCGCCGCGTATTCGGTCCCGATCGAGGAGCCGAAATAGGGTGGGTCGTCCGAGCTCACCGTGATCCGGACGCCGGTCGCCATCAGCGACCGCGCGGGGTGGCGTGCGACATCCGGATAGAGGCCGAGCGCGATATTGGAGAGCGGACAGAGCTCGAGGACGATGCCCTCCGCCGCGATACGGTGGACGAGGTCGGGATCCTCGATCGCGCGGACCCCGTGGCCGATGCGGGAGACCGGAAGGTGATCGAGGGCCGCGCGGACGCTTTCGGGGCCGTCGAGTTCGCCGGCATGGACGGTGAGACCGAGGCCGGCCTCTTCCGCGATCCTGAAGGCCGGCGCGAAGTCGCGCGGATGATGGCTGCGCTCGTCCCCGGCGAGGCCGAAGCCGGTGACGAGAGCATGGGGCTGGGACGCGACCAGACGCGCCGCCGCGAGGACGCTCTCCGGACCGTGATGCCGCACGCCGATCGCGATCATCCGCCCCTCGATGCCGGTGGCGGCCGAGGCGTCGCGAATGCCGGCGGCGAGACCATCGGCATAGGCGCGCCAGGAAAGGCCGGAGGCAGCCGCATGATCCGGAGACACGAAGATCTCGCCATAGACGGCGCCTTCGGCCGCGATGCCTGCGAAATGGTCGAAGGCGAGATCGCGGAAATCCTCCTCGGTGCGGAAGACCCCGGCGGCGCGGTCATAGGCGCGGATGAAGGAGGAGAAATCGTGCCAGCGATAGCGGCCGGCGTCGTCGAAAAGACCTTCGAGATCGACGGCGTGGCGCGCTGCCACGCGTTGGACAAGGTCGGGCCGGGCCGCGCCCTCGATGTGGCAGTGCAGTTCGACCTTCGGCAGGCGGCGGAGATGATCAGTACCCGGACCCATCGCACGCTCCCGTCGCCCTGGCCTCGACGGCATGGTAATGCGGCCATCGAGGCGTGGACAAGGCGAGGCTTGCACCCGGGGACGGGTCGGATAGGCTTGCGCAACTTTCGAGACGAGGCGGACGAATGGCGAGCGTGACAGTCATCAACCATCCCCTGGTGCAGCACAAGCTGACCATCATGCGGGACAAGCACACCTCGACCGCCGGGTTCCGGCAGCTTCTGCGCGAGATCGCGACGCTGCTCTGCTACGAGGTGACCCGCGATCTCGAGCTCACGACGACGACGATCGAGACGCCGCTCGCGGAGATGCGGGCCCCGACGCTCGCCGGCAAGAAGCTGGTCTTCGCCTCGGTGCTGCGCGCCGGAAACGGGCTGCTCGAAGGCATGCTGGACCTCGTGCCGGCGGCGCGTGTGGCGCATATCGGCCTCTACCGCGATCCGAAGACGCTGTCGGCCGTCGAATATTACTTCAAGGCGCCCGACGATCTCGACGAGCGGCTGACCATCGTCGTCGATCCGATGCTGGCGACCGCAAATTCGGCCATCGCCGCCATCGACCGGCTGCAGGAGCGCGGCGCCAAGGACATCCGCTTCGTCTGCCTGCTCGCCGCGCCCGAGGGGATCGACAAATTCCACGGCGCGCATCCCGAAGTGCCGATCTTCACCGCCTCGGTCGACAAATACCTGAACGACAAGGGCTATATCGTTCCCGGTCTCGGCGATGCCGGCGACCGCATGTATGGCACCAAGTGACGGGACGCCGTTCGGCGGGATTCTCGTGAGTTTTTCCGACGACGAAGTCGCGCGCTATGCGCGTCATCTCGTTCTGACCGAAGTCGGCGGGCCCGGCCAGCAACGGCTGAAGGCCGCGCGGGTTCTCGTCATCGGCGCCGGCGGTCTCGGGTCGCCGCTCGTCCAGTATCTGGCCGCGGCCGGCATCGGGACGATCGGCATCGTCGACGACGACGCCGTGGCGCTCTCCAACCTGCAGCGGCAGGTGCTGCACGGTACCGCGGATGTCGGCCGGCCTAAGGTGGAGAGCGCGGCGGACGCCGTGCGGGACATCAATCCGCATGTCGCCGTCGAGACGCACCGCTTGCGCCTGACGGCCGACAACGCCGATGCACTAATCGCGGCCTATGACGTGATCGCCGACGGATCGGACAATTTCGAGACGCGCTTTCTCGTCGCCGACAGGGCCGAGGCGTTGAAGCGGCCGCTGGTGACCGCGGCGGTCGGCCGCTTCGACGGCTCGCTCACCGTGCTCATGCCCTATGAGGATCGCGACGGCGCGCGCAATCCACGTTACCGGGACCTTTTCCCCGAGCCGCCGCCGCTCGGCCTCGTGCCGAGCTGCGCCGAAGCGGGCATCCTCGGCGCCGTCACCGGCATTCTCGGCACCCTGCAGGCGGCGGAAGTGCTGAAGCTCGTCCTCGGCATCGGCACGCCGCTGATCGGGCAGTTGCTGCTCGTCGATGTGCTCTGCATGCGATTCGAGACGATTGCCTATCGCCGCCGGCGATGATCGGCATCCGGTCCGAGGCCGAGCGGCAGATGGGCAGCGCCGAAGGCGAAGCCGAGAATCGCCGTGGTGACGCGATCGAGGCGCGGCCGACCCGGCCAGAACGGCGGCTCGGGTTCCACGGGCTCGAGCGCCTCGAAGCGCTGGCGATAGGCGGAGCGGAAGAAATAGCTGGCTGGAATCATCACGCAAGTCCCCGATTGTATCGATTCAAGTAGATGCCGCAATACGATTGAACCGGTTCAAATCTAGGATGAGCTGGGCAGGTCGTCAAGTGGAATTTGAATCGATCCAAGAGACTTGATATGTGAGCCCGTCTCGATGTCGGGGATGAAGCGCTGTTCCGCGGGGAGGGCGGTGCTTGCCTGTTTCGCCGCGGGCGTTGTTGGTTCTACAATGCGGCGACATGGAGGGTGCGGGTGACGCGGATCGTCAGACTGTCGGATGTCGCCAAGGCGGCTGGTGTGTCGCAGGGTACGGCATCCAATGTGTTCAACCGCCCGGACATCGTCCGCAAAGAGGTGCGCGAGCGCGTCGAGGCGGCCGCGCGCGAGCTCGGCTATGCCGGTCCGGACCCCAAGGGCCGGCTGCTGCGCGCCGGCAAGGTCAATGCGATCGGCGTCGCCACGGCCGAGCCGCTGTCCTATTTCTTCGAGGATCCGTTCGCGCGCGTGCTGATGGCCGGAATCGCCAGCGCCTGCGACATGCAGGGTGCCGGCATCTCGCTGGTGTCGGCCGCCAATGAAGAGAAGCTCGCCTGGAACATCCAGAGCGCGATCGTCGATGGCTTCGTGCTGTTCTGCGTCGAGGGCGGCAACCGCCTCGTCGAGCTGACGCGGGATCGAAAGTTGCCTTTCGTCGCGCTCGGCCTCGAACATGAGGATGCCTCCGTCTCGATGGTGGGGATCGACGACCGCGCCGGGGCCGCCGCCATCGCCGGCCATGTTGCCGATCTTGGCCATCGCCGCCTGGCGATTCTCTCGCTGCAACTCGTCGACGGACGAACCGGTCTCGTCACCGACGCGGAAATAGCGTCTGCAATCTATCACAACTCAAGGTATAGAATCGAGGGTTATCGTGCCGGGCTGGCCGAGCGTGGCATCGCCGCGGCGGGCGTCCCCGTTTACGAGACCGAGAACGACCGGATCAGCGTCGACGCGGCGCTTGCATCGCTATTCGCCTCTCCAGAGCCGCCGACGGCGCTGCTCTGCATGTCGGACCGGATCGCGCTCTTCGCGCTCGAATGGCTGGCGGCGCGTGGCATCGCGGTGCCGGGAACCGTCTCCGTCGCCGGCTTCGACGGTGTGCCTGAAGGGCTCCTGTCCAATCCCCCGCTCACCACCATGGCGCAGCCGATCGCGGAGATCGGCCGTATGGCTGTGCAGTCGATCTTCGAGGATGCCGGCGAGCCTCGCCATCTCCGCCTCGATGTCTCCCTGACGATCCGCGGTTCCACAGCGCCGCCGCCCGCCGCCTGAGACGGCCGCCGCGCTGTCAGAGCATCGAGGGCAGGACGCGATCCGGCGGCTTGTGACCGTCGAAGAAGGCGCGGATGTTGATCAGCACCTTTTCGCCCATCTCGATTCGCCCTTCGATCGTCGCCGAGCCCATATGCGGGAGCAGCACCACCTTGCCAGCCTCGGCGAGGCGGAGCAGCTTCGGATTGATCATCGGCTCGTTCTCGTAGACGTCGAGGCCGGCGCCGGCGATCGCGCCGGAGGCGATGAGCTTGATCAGCGCTGCCTCGTCGACGATCTCGCCACGCGCGGTGTTCACGAGATAGGCTTCCGGCCGCATCAGCTTCAACCGCCGCTCGGAGAGCAGGTGATAGGTGCCGGGCGTGCGCGGGCAGTTGATCGAGATGATGTCCATCCGGGCCAACATCTGGTCGAGACTGTCCCACCAGGTCGCCTCCAGCGCTTCCTCGACCTGCGGCGCGACGCGGTGGCGGTTATGATAGTGGATCGAGACGCCGAAGGCCCTGGCGCGGCGGGCGACCGCCTGGCCGATCCGGCCCATGCCGACGATGCCGAGCCGCTTGCCGGTCACGCGGCGACCCAGCATCCAGGTCGGCGTCCAGCCGGCCCAGTCGCGATCGGCCGAGAGCACCCGCGCTCCCTCGACCAGCCGGCGCGGCACGGCGAGGATCAGCGCCATGGTCATGTCGGCGGTGTCTTCGGTCAGCACGCCGGGCGTGTTGGTGACCGCGATGCCGCGCTTCAGCGCCGCCTCGACATCGATATGGTCGAAGCCGTTCGAAAAGCTCGCGATCAGCTTCAGCTGCGGTCCCGCGGCTGCGATGAGCGCCGCGTCGATCCGGTCGGTCACCGTCGGCACCAGCACCTCGGCGCGCTGCATCGCCGCGGCGAGCGCGTCCGGCGACATCGGCACGTCGTCGATGTTGAGCTCGGTCTCGAACAGCTCCCGCATGCGGGTCTCGATCGCATCCGGCAGGCGGCGCGTCACGACGACATGCGGCCTCTTCTTCATAGCTCGCCCTTCCCATTGAGGCCGCGTTAACCACGGACCGGGCACAGTCCGATCGGGTGGCCGGGCGCGGCTGATCTTCAAGCGAAGCTTCTACCCGACGCGGCCGGACGACAAGTCCGGCGCGGCACCGGCCGTGTGATGATCGGGCTTCCCGCCCGTCTGCGGACGAGCATCGACATGAAACGCAACACGCTCACCTCTCTCGTTCGGCGCCCGGCATGCGCGGGGGCGAATCTGGCGAAGCTGCTGCTCGTTGCGGCGGCCCTCGTGCTTTCCTCGGGGCAGGGCGTCGAACCGGCGATGGCGCAGGGCGCCGCCGGCGCGGCGCCGAAGCTCGGGCCGAGCGGACTGCCGCTGCCGCGCTTCGTGTCGCTGAAGGCGGCGCGCGTCAATGTGCGCGTCGGCCCCGGCCAGGACTACCGCATAGCCTGGGTGTTCACACGCTCCGGCCTGCCGGTGGAAGTCGTCCAGGAGTTCGACAACTGGCGGCGCATCCGCGATTCGGACGGAACAGAGGGGTGGGTCTTCCACAGCCTGCTCGCCATGAAGCGCACGGCCGTCGTGGCGCCGTGGCAGAAGGGCGATCCGCTGCCGATCCGCTCAAGCCCGGACGATACCGCTGCGATCACGGCCTATCTGCAGCCGAAGGTCGTCGCCAAGGTCAGCGAATGCGACTCCGGCTGGTGCCAGCTTTCCGACAGCCGATTCAAGGGCTGGATCCGGCAGGACCGGCTCTGGGGCGTCTATCCCGACGAGAGCTTCGACTGAGAAAGAGAAGAAAGATGCGTCGCCGGCTCAGTCGGCGGCGCGACGCAGGCGGACGATGATGTCGACGCGCGCGATCTCCATGCCGGGGATCGGCTCCGGCAGGTCCTCGACCCGAAGGCCGGACACCGGGATATCGACGATCCGGTTCTCGCCCTCGATGAAGAAGTGATGGTGGTCGTCGGTGTTGGTGTCGAAATAGGTCTTCGACCCGTCGACCGCGACCTCGCGCAACAGGCCCGCTTCCGTGAACTGGTGCAGCGTGTTGTAGACGGTGGCGAGCGATACCGGCACGCGGTGCGTCATCGCCTCCTCGTGCAGTCCCTCGGCCGAGATGTGGCGATTGCCGTCGCTGAACAGGATCTCGGCCAGCGCCACGCGCTGGCGCGTCGGCCGGAGGCCAGCCCCGCGCAGGATCGCCCGCACTTCCGATGATTTCCGGTCGGCGCGCGCGCCCCGCTTCGCCAGATCAATCCGCATCAAGGAACCGTTCCGCCTGCACAAGTCCGAGAACCGGCGGCCCTGCCCATGGCCGGCCACCGCGATGACGCTAACCTAACTTTCTCGGGAAGGTTTTGCAACGGTTGCGCATAACGATGAAAGAAGGGCCGGCGCTGGCGACGCCGACCCCCATTCTGATGCCGAGATGCGGTGCGATCGAGTCTTGCCGCGTCAAGCCTTGGCGGGCTGGATGTCCGTCGACCAGAGCGCCGTGTCGGCGGTGTCGTAGAGCGTCACGGTCATGACGCCGGTGTCTGCCGCGATCTTCACGTGGCCGAAGAACTGCAGGCCGGAGGCGGGAGACAGGTTGACCTGACCGGCCGGCGGCGCCTTCACATATTTCGCTTCCGGGCCGAAGGTCATGTCGAGTTCGCCCGGGCCGAAGGTGCCGGCATGGATCGGGCCGGACACGAATTCCCAGAACGGCTCGAAATCCTGGAACTTCGCCTTGCTCGGGTCGTAGTAGTGCGCTGCCGTATAATGCACGTCGGCCGTCAGCCAGACGGTGTTCTTGATACCGGCCGCCTTGATGAAGCGCAGCAGGTCGGCGAATTCGAGTTCGCGGCCGAGCGGGGCGCCGGCATTGTTGTTCGAGACGGCCTCGAAGCCCTTGCCCTTGTTGTCGACGAACTGGTCCCAAACGACGAGCGACAGCGGCATGTCGGCGGCGATCACCTTCCAGGTCGCCTTGGAATCGAGCAGCGCCTGCTTCAGCCAGGCGAGCTGCTCCGCCCCCAGGAACGCGGCGACGCCGCCCTCGGCCGTCTCGAGATTGTCGCCGTTGGGGCCGCGATAGGTGCGCATGTCGATCATGAACACGTCGAGCATCGGACCGTAGGCGATCTTGCGGTAGACGCGCTGCGGCTCCGCCATCGTCGTCGCGATCGGCATCCACTCGTGGAAGGCCTTGGCGGCACGGGCGGCGAGGACGTGGATGTTCTTCTCGGTGTAGGCGGCGCCGAGCTGCTTGGAATCCGACCAGTTATTGGTGACCTCGTGGTCGTCCCATTGCGTCAGCACCGGCACGGCCTCGTAGAGGGCGCGGACATTGTCGTCCATGAAGTTGTATTTGTACTGGCCGCGGAACTCGTCGAGCGTCTCGGCGACCTTCGACTTTTCCGGCGTGACGATGTTCTTCCACTTGGTGCCGTCGGGCAGGCCGACCTCGGCCTTGATCACGCCGTCGGCATAGACGTTGTCGCCGGAGTGGATGAAGAAGTCCGGGTCGTGCTTCAGCATGGTGGCATAGCCCTTCATGCCACCGGCGTCCGGGTTGATGCCCCAGCCCTGACCCACGGTATCGCCCGACCAGACGAAGGAGATGTCGCGGCGGCCGGCCGGCGCTGTGCGCAAATGGCCGGTGACGGGATCGGCGGTGATGTTCGGGTCGGCGAGATCGGCGAAGCGGACGCGGTAGAAGATCTCCTCGCCGGCGGGCAGGTCCTCGGCGAGGATCTTCACCGTGTAGTCGTTCTCGGGCAGCGCGGTCAGCGTCGGCAGGCGGCGCGGATCGGCGAAGCTTTCGGTGGTCGACCACTCGAACACCGCGCGCGCCGGACGATCGGTGCGCGACCACAGCACGGCGCGGCCTTCGCTCACGTCACCGGACTGGACGCCATGCGTGACGACCGGGCGGTCGGCGGCGCGGCTGATGCCCGGGAGGGCGAGGCCGGAGGCGGCGACGAGGCCGGTCGCCGCCGTCGAGCGCAGGAATGCTCGGCGCGACAGACGGTTTTCAGTGAGGCGGATGGCCATGGGGGTGTCCTTGTTCGCGGGGGAGAGGCTGGAACACCTCCAGCCTAGCCGGCGCGAATGACACCCCCTTCAAGGGCGTGTAACGCTTCGATGACGCCGCGGCGGGGCCGCGGCGCCGGCTTCACTCAGTCCTTGGCCAGGCGGTCGCGGGCGGCGAGGGTGCGGAGGCGGAGCGCGTTGAGGCGGATGAAGCCGGCCGCGTCCTTCTGGTCATAGGCGCCGCGATCGTCCTCGAAGGTGACCAGCGCATCCGAATAGAGCGACTTCGGCGACGAGCGGCCGACGACGATGACATTGCCCTTGTAGAGCTTCAGCCGGACCGTGCCCTCGACATGCTCCTGGCTCTTGTCGATGAGGGCCTGCAGCATCAGGCGCTCGGGAGCGAACCAGAAGCCGTAATAGATCAGCTCCGCATAGCGGGGCATGATCGAATCCTTGAGATGGGCCGCCTCGCGGTCGAGCGTCAGGCTCTCCATCGCGCGGTGCGCGGCGAGGAGGATCGTGCCGCCGGGCGTTTCGTAGACGCCGCGCGACTTCATGCCGACGAAGCGGTTCTCGACGAGGTCGAGACGGCCGATGCCGTTGTCGCGGCCGAGCTCGTTCAGCGCCGTCAGCAGTTCGGCCGGCGACAGCGCCTTGCCATCGATCGAGACCGGGTCGCCCTTCTCGAAGCCGATCTCGACATAGGTGGCCTTGTCGGGCGCATCCTCGGGCGCAACCGTGCGCATGAAGACGTAGGGCGGCGGCTCCTCGGCGGGGTTCTCGAGCACCTTTCCTTCCGAGGAGGAGTGCAGGAGGTTGGCATCGACGGAGAACGGCGCCTCGCCGCGCTTGTCCTTGGCGACCGGGATCTGGTTCTTCTCGGCGAAATCGATGAGGTCCGTGCGCGACTTGAAGTCCCAGATGCGCCAGGGCGCGATCACCTCGAGCTTGGGATCGAGCGCCGCCACGGTGAGCTCGAAGCGCACCTGGTCGTTGCCCTTGCCGGTCGCGCCATGGGCGATGGCGTCGGCACCGGTCTCATGCGCGATCTCGACGAGGCGCTTGGCGATCAGCGGCCGGGCGATCGAGGTGCCGAGCAGATAAGTGCCCTCGTAGAGCGCATTGGCGCGGAACATCGGGAACACGAAGTCGCGCACGAATTCCTCGCGCAGATCATCGATATAGATCTGCTTGACGCCCATCATCTCGGCCTTCTTGCGGGCCGGCTCGAGTTCCTCGCCCTGTCCGAGATCGGCCGTGAAGGTGATGATCTCGGCCTGATACTGCTGCTGCAGCCATTTGAGGATGATCGAGGTGTCGAGCCCGCCGGAATAGGAGAGCACGATCTTCTTGATGTCGGACATGGAAGGGCTGTTCCGCAAGGTTTCCGCTGGCCCGGCGTTATAGACGCACGCCCTTGCCGCGGCAACCGCGCCTCAGAGCCGTGCCAGCGTTCCGCGCAGCAGGCGGCGCAGCTTCAGCCCCGCCCGGCCGAGACCCGTCTCCACGGCGGCATCGAGCCGGTCGCCGAGCGGCCCCCTCACCATCACGCGGTAGAGGATGAGCACCACGCCCGCGGTCATGCCCCAGGACAGCATCACGTCGGAGAGGTAATGCCCGCCGAAGGCGAGGCGGTTCAGCGACAGGGCGAGGCCGACCAGCGCGACCGGGATGCCGACCGGAAGCCGCAGCGAGGCCGGCAGCAGCAGCACCGGCGCCAGCAGCCAGATCGCCGTCGATGCCTCGCCGGAGACGAAGGAGCAGTTCGAGATGCAGGCGCCGTCGAAGTGCCAGGCCGGCACGAAGCTCCAGTCGCCGCCGAAGAGGTCGGTCTGGATCGGGCGCGGCCGGCCCGACCAGCTCTTGAAGATCGCGTTGACGACGAGGCCTGGCCCGAGCGCGAGGCTCGCCAGCAGGAAGAGCGTCGAGCGCGGGCGGATCGCCATTGGCCGCGCCGGCCAGACGAGCTTGCCGACGAGGCTCGCCGCGAGCACGACGAGCACCAGGATCACGAGCTGGTCGCCGAGGCGGCGCAGCGCCATCAGCGAGGCGAGCTTCGTCGCCGGGAATCCGCTGG
This sequence comes from Kaistia geumhonensis, assembly GCF_030815145.1. Lineage (NCBI taxonomy): Bacteria > Pseudomonadati > Pseudomonadota > Alphaproteobacteria > Hyphomicrobiales > Kaistiaceae > Kaistia > Kaistia geumhonensis. The sequence continues at coordinate 3,504,216 of NZ_JAUSWJ010000001.1, forward strand.
CATCATGAAACCAGCCGGCAACGGCCGTGTCGATCGCCGGGAAGGCGATGAACACGGCCGAGCAGGCCAGGAGATAGAGGGCGACCCACAGGAGCGGCTCACCGGCCGGCGCCCCCAGACCGCGCCGCCCGCTATCCTCGCCGCTCACCCTCTCATCCGCCATCGTCCGCCCTCGTCACCGCCGAAGACGGCTAGCCGTCCCTGATGGCGAAGGCAAGGCGCCGGCCCGGATCAGAAGGCGCGGTTGATCGAGATCGACAGCGTCTGCGTCGTGATCGTGTTCGAGAAATCGCCGCTGAGGATGCCCGTCTCCTGCCAGCCATAGGCGTTGCGGACGAAGGGGGCCGAGAAGTCGCCGCTAGCGCCCTCCGTGAAGTTCACGGCATAGCTCGCATCGATGAACCAGTCGCGCGTCAGGAAGTAGGTGCCGCCCAGCGTCAGCGACGCGCCCCAGACCCAATCGGAACTGGAAAAATCGTCCGACGGACCCGTCATGTCGTAGGTCTTGCCGCTCATCCGCGCCAGCCCGACCATGTTGTTGAGATTGGTCGTCGTCTGGGAGAGCGAGGGGCCGCCGCCGCCATAGATGAAGCCGCGGCCGAACGAGCGGCCGATGAACGGCATCAGCGCGAACTGCTGGTTGAGCTCGGTCTCGTAGGACCCGACCACGACATGGCCGCTGACCGTGCCGTCCGTCGTGCCGTAATAGCGCCCGTTCTGCGGCACCGCGACACCATCGGCCTCGCTGGAGGCGCCGAGATAGGCATATGAGAGCTTCGCACCCCAGAGCCAGTCCGTACCCTGGAACTGGTGATAATAGCCGAGCTGCGCGAAGCCCGAGAGGGTCGTGTCCGAGCCGGACGGCGGATAGGTGGTGCCGCCCGCCGCGCCATAGGCATAGGGGACGCCGCCCTCATACATATGCGACACGCCCTGCGCATAGAGGCTCTGGTCGGTGACCGACAGGAAGCCGAGGCCGAGGCCAAGGCCGCCGAAGAAAGCCTCGTTCGGCATCAGCTGGGCCGGCGCCGCGGCCTCCACCGGAGCCGGCGGGGTGATCGTGAGATCCGCCGCCGTTGCGGCCGTCAGGCCCGAAAGGCCAGCCGCCATCGTTCCGGCGAGAGCCGGAATCGCAATCCTCATCCGCATGATTAGTCCCCGTCTTGCCCCATATCGGTCCCGCCGCTCGGAGCGGGACGCTGGCCACGCGGCTGCAAATCAGCAAGCGCGACCAATGACTTGAGGCTCGCATGCGTCCTCGATTCGCGACAATGGCAAATTTTGACCATATCGGGCGGCGCCGCCGGGGAGCGCGCCGCCCGATATGTCCGAGCTCAGCGGCGGCGCTGCTGCGCGTGGAACGAATGCGGGTAGGGGAGGCGCATGGCGCTCGCGCCGTCGAGCTTCTCCATCTGCTCGGATGTGAGCGCGATGTCGCTCGCCGCCAGCGTCGCCTCGAGCTGCTCGACCGAGCGTGCGCCGAGGATCGGCGACGTCACGCCCTCCTTGGCGAGCAGCCAGGCGATGGCGATGCCGGCCGGCGGCTTGCCCGTCTCCCCGGCGACCGCGTGCAGCGCATCCAGCGTCGCCCAGGTTCGCTCGTTGTCATAGTCGGTCCAGTTCTCCGACCAGCCCTCGGCCTCCGCCTTCTCGATGCGCGAGCCTTCGAGCGGCTTGGTCATGCCGCGCTTGAACTTGCCCGACAGCCACCCGCCGCGCAGCGGGCTCCACGGCATGATGCCGAGCCCCTCCGAGACGGCGAGCGGCACGATGTCCCATTCGAGCTCGCGGTCGAGCAGATTGTAGAGCGGCTGGATCGAGACGAAGGGCGCGAGGCCGCCGGCGCGCTGCAGGCCGACCGCCTTCATGATCTGCCAGGCGGCGAAATTGGAGAGGCCGAGATAGCGCACCTTGCCGGCCTTCACGAGATCGTCGAGCGCGGAAATCGTCTCCTCGATCGGCGTCTCGAAATCCCACATATGCACCTGGTAGAGGTCGATATAGTCGGCCTGCAACCGCTTCAGGCTGGCGTCGCATTCGGCCATGATGTGCTTGCGGCCGAGGCCGCGCTGGTTGGCGCCGGCGCGCGTGCCGAAGCGGACCTTGGTGGCGAGCACGACATCGTCGCGATTCTGATTCACCAGCCAGGTGCCGATGATCGTCTCCGAGACGCCGGCGGTATAGACATCGGCGGTATCGATGAAATTGCCGCCGGCCGCGACGAAGCGATCGAGCATCGCATGGCTGCCGGCCTCGTCAGCCTCGCGGCCGAAGGTCATGGTGCCGAGGCAGAGCCGCGAAACCTCGAGGCCCGTCCGGCCGAGACGTGCATATTGCATGGGAATTCTCCTCGCCTGTCGTCATGATTGAAACGGTTCAATCGGACAGTAGGCGTCGGAGCAGGCGGGGTCAAGCGCGGCGGCTGCGTGGGCAGCGAGCGGCAGAGAGGCGCGCGGGGCGGCTCGGCCTGCCGGCGCACGGGCGGCGCGCCGGCGGGAGAGAATGAGTGGTGGGGTTGCCCGTACCGCCCGATCCGGCGGCCGGCGCCCCGCGCCCGAAAGTTGGACGGCCTGTTCCCGAGGGACCGTGGGTGTTTACGGTTGCTTTCGGTCGCCCGGCGACGAATCCCGCGCGCCATCTCGCGATCGCGCGCCGTCGCTGTCCCGCCTCGACGGGGCCGGCGCCTCAGGCTTGGCCGCCTTCCGCCCCGCGCTCGTGACACGCGGAAGGGAAGGCCCTCGCATCCCCGCCCGCGAACGGAACGACCGGTTCGCCCTCTTCGGTGGGCGGGGACGGGGGAAGTATAGGCGCGCCCGGACAAGCGGGGATTGTTATTTTTCGCCTCCCCCCGGCGATCCGCCGCAGCGCCCGGACTCCTCTCCGGGGGGTGAAGACTTGCCTCCGCCGCAAGGCCGCCGCAATCTCGCCCGATGGGGAAGGGGACGTGCCGGGAAACGTATTCGGGCAGCGTGATCGCGCCGGCCGGCTGACGAAGAAAGACGACGCTCATGATGACCAGTGACCGCATCGCCGCCGGCGCCATGCCGAAGGCCGCCGCAGGCGGGCTCAGCCGCCGCTCCTTCCTCGTCGGCGCGGGCGCCGGCATCAGCGCGCTGGCCCTTTCCGGCTGCGTCACGGGCGGCATGAGCATGGCCGAGGCGGAGCGCGTCTATGGCCCGGTGCCGACCGAGAAGTTCCCGATCCCGGCGGTGAACCTTTCCAAGGTGAACCCGAAATATTTCCGCCGCACGGTGAAATACGACACCAAGGAAGCGCCGGGCACGATCATCATCGACCCCAAGAACTACTATGTCTACCGGGTCGAGGAGGGCGGGCTGGCGACGCGCTACGGCGCCAATGTCGGCCGCGACGGCTTCCGCTGGAACGGCGACGTCTATGTCGGCCGCAAGGGCGAATGGGCGACCTGGACGCCGCCCAAGGAGATGATCGCCCGCCAGCCGGAAGCGGCGAAATACGCCAAGGGCATGCCCGGCGGCCTCGGCAACCCGCTCGGCGCGCGCACGCTCTATCTCTACCAGGACGGCGTCTACACGCTCTACACGATCTACGCGACCATCCATCCGGACTCGATCGGCAAGGGCGTCACCTCCGGCTGCACGGGCCTGCTCAGCCAGGACATGATCGACCTTTACAACAAGACCCCGGTCGGCACGAAGGTCGTGATGCTGCCGAGCTGAGGGGCGTTTCTCTCCTTGCGTTTCGGGGCTCGCTGACTGGCCCGCGAGGGCGGGTTGAAGGTGCGGGCTGTGGGCGCCGTCGATCCACGCCAGGCATACCCCCCTCTCCATCTCTCCCCACGAGGTGGGAGAGCGTAGGCTGCGGCACGGCATCGACGCCCGGCGCTAATCGGGAAACGCGCCGAACTTCTGCCGCCGGGGACGTGCCCCTCTTCCCTCCGCGCAAGGGGGAAGGAGGCGGCGTGTGTCGGGGCTGCCGCTTGGCGGACGGCGAGCGGCTCACTTTCTACCGCCTTGGCCGGGCTCGACCCGGTCGCCCGCGAAATCCCGAAGCAACCAGAGCAAGACGTGGATGGCCGCAACAAGTGCGGCCATGACGCGCGGAGGGGATGTTCGGGGTCGGAAAGGGAGTTGCTTTCCTCAGCGTTGCGTTCTCGCACCGCCCCAACGCCCGTCATGGCCGGGCTTGACCCGGCCATCCACGTCTTGCTTCGAGGGCCGATCGCACCGAACCAGCCAACCTCCGCTTGCAACAAGCCGTATCTTGCGCTCCGCTGAGGCATGGGCGGCTACGTCTATCTCATGTCGAACCGCAAGGATGGGACGCTCTATCTCGGCGTCACCAACAACATCGCGCGCCGCGCCTTCGAGCATCGCGAGGGCATCCTCGAGGGCTTCACCAAGCGCTACGGCATCGCGCGGCTCGTCTGGGCGGAATGGCACGACGACATCCGATCCGCCATCCAGCGGGAGCGCACCATGAAGCACTGGCCGCGCGCCTGGAAGGTCCGCCTTATTCACCAGATGAACCCGGACTGGGATGATCTGTATGAAGTGCTGAACGGGTAGAGCGGCGGTCTGCGTGCGGCTCCTACGGCGACCACTGGGGCGCCGCCGCAGCAGCCGTCATTGCGGGGCTCGTCCCGGTCATCCACGCCTCACCCTGCTTCGTGTAGCGGCGCAAGCAAGACGTGGATGGCCGCAACAAGTGCGGCCATGACGCGGAGGGGAAGGAAGGGCTCTGACGGCGCTTGGGGCTTTGTCAACGGCGTCAGCCACGCTCTGGCATCTCAGCCCGTCATGGCCGGGCTTGACCCGGCCATCCACGTCTTCCTTTTCTACGCGTCAGACTCCGCAAGCAAGACGTGGATGGCCGCAACAAGTGCGGCCATGACGGCGGGCAAGATCCGGCTCTGAAGTACGCACAGCTTCTTCCAAGCTGCCCGTCGAGCGTTGCCCGACATTGCAGGGTAAAAGGCGCGGCTACTGAACATTGTCGGGCTGCACAGCGTCTCCGGCTTTTCGCGGGAACTTTCTGAGATGCTCAAGAAAAGTACGTCGAGGGGCGTATATATACTCGTCTCCTACATTCTGTCGCAAGTGCTCTTTCAGGAGTTCCATCTTGGTCTGAGTGCGAAGGTCATATTTTTCTTCAGTCGTCAGATCAAGGTCGTCCTGAGACGCGTAAGAAACGTCTTGAGATATGATGCTGATCTTATATAGCTCTTGTCGCCGTCTATTGATTGCAATTATCTCATATAATATGTACTTTATCATAGCATAACATATACCAAGTATCGTTATGGAGACAGATACATATGGGGCGCGAGATAATAGAAAATCAAATATACTTATCCCTTGAAGCTGCGAAACAGTGTCGAGCAATCTCTCCGAATTGCTGAAAAGACGTAGAGTGACTCCTACTATAACGAGCAACGGTATTACAGCCAATGCGGCGTACAATCGAACATTGCGCGCTCCTTGGCGAACATATCCATTTAGATCTGTTGGAAATAGATTTATATTTGATTTCAGCTCGCTCAATTGGCGCTCTGCGTCAACGATCTGTTCGGTAAGAATTCTCCTTTCTTGAGAGGTCTTATCAATAGATTGCGTCAGATTTTCAAGTCTGGCTGACTGTTCATTAATTACAGTCTTTGCTACCTCAATTTCTTCCTGACTTTTCTTGTAGCTAAATGAAGCAGACTCTATTTTTTCTTCAAGCTCTAGCAACGAATTCTTGCTTGATTCAATGTGCTGATCGATGCGATCAAGTTGGCGTTGGTGCTCCTGCACTTGATCGTAAGCGACCTTGGCTTTCTCCTGATAGGAACTAAATTGCGCTAAAGCCGAATTCTTCTCGAAATCAATATTGTCCACAAATCTGACAATATCCGAGATCAGGTGTCTCTCTACGCCTCTTACGTCTATTTTCAACAACTCAGCTGACCTAATTAGGGGCTCAGTGGGGCGCAGGCCAAACCCCTTCGTAAAGTCATTAATCTTGAACGTAAAAGAACCGTCCAGAAATGTCTCCGTTAATTTAACTTCGTTGTCATTGTCCAGATAGGGAACATAACTCAGCTCCATTCTGTGATACGGTTCGTACTCAGTGGCAAATATCCTTATTTCCGTAACATATATTACTTCATTGAAATCAAAGTCGAGCCAAGCTCGCCTAGCTTTCATGTTGTTTTCTGGAAGTACATTTCCGATTAATAGTGTAGATTTACGATTCTTATACGAGAAGAAGCTTATGTCGATTTTAATCGGCCTCGGATAGTCCTTCTCGAACGCCGCCTCTAAATTGCGGGAGTTCAATTCGTCGGGGGGCTGTAATGTCGAATTGGGCTCGGATGACATTCGTAGCACCTTGGCCATCTATAACAAGAGTGTAGCGCCACGATTTCGCTTATGCCACTGTCGGAGCCGCGCGATGGCCGTTATTTGTGAAGATAGGCGACCAAGTGTTCGCTAGACAGCGCTATCCGGCAAGCCTTGGGGGCAGCGCTTTGACAGCAGCTAAAGCTTGAATTGGCTACTCACCCCCACCGCCCCTCCACATACTCCGCCACCATCCGCCGGAACTCCTCCGGGATCCTCGGACGACGCAGCGTCGCGGTTTTCTTGCCGTCAATGAAGACTGGGGCGGTCGGGGTTTCGCCGGTGCCGGGGAGGGAGATGCCGATGTCGGCGTGCCTGGATTCGCCGGGGCCGTTGACGATGCAGCCCATGACCGCGACCTTCAGCGCCTCGACGCCGGGATAGCGGACGCGCCCTTCCGGTATAGCCCCATGCTACCGGCCGCTCGGCGCCTTCAAGGTTGCGAGGCCAAGCCCAGCGCCGATGTCAGGGTCTCCAGCCGCCCCGGCCGCGTGCCCGTCACCTCGATCACGCGCGTTCGTCCGGATAACAGACCGAGATCGTCGTCGCGGATCATGCTCTTCATTCGCGCGTCGACGCGGCGGCGGAGCGTTGCGAGTTCGATGGGGCTCGCGATCTCGTCGGGCTGGACGAGCGGGATGAAGACGATGCGGTCGAGGCTGGCCAGCGCGCGGCTGATGCGCGCGAGCAGCTTGCCTTGCGGCAGCCATTCGAAGCCTTCGCCGGCGCCGATGACATCGAGATAGGCAAGGAAATCGAGCGGGCAGCGATCGAAAACGACATTTTCGCCATGCGCCTCGTCGAGGATCAGGCGGCAGCTCTCGCCGAGCTGCGCCTCGAAATCGGCGATCACTGGCCTGGCCGCGAAGGCGACGCCCCGTTCCACAAGCGTCCAGTACGGCTCGGACACGGCCTCGAAGTCGGGAAAGGCGGCGACGAAATCCTCGATCAGCGTGGACTTGCCGGTGTCATGCGTTCCGCTGACGGCGATGCGCATCATGGCGCGCTCCGCGCGTCAGACGCCGAACCGCTGCTCCACATAAGCCCCGACCATCCGCCGGAACTCCTCCGCGATCCCCGGGCCGCGCAGCGTCGCCGCCTTCTTGCCGTCGATGAAGACCGGCGCCGTGGGCGTCTCGCCCGTTCCCGGCAATGAGATGCCGATATCGGCGTGCTTGGATTCGCCGGGGCCGTTGACGATGCAGCCCATGACCGCGACCTTCAGCGCCTCGACGCCGGGATAGCGGGCGCGCCATTCGGGCATCGCTTTGCGGAGGTCCTCCTCGATGGTCTTGGCGAGCTCCTGGAAGACGGTGGAGGTCGTGCGGCCGCAGCCGGGGCAGGCGGCGACGACGGGGAGGAAGGCGCGGAAGCCCATGGTCTGCAGCAGTTCCTGCGCCACCTGGACCTCGCGTGTGCGGTCGCCATTCGGCTCCGGCGTCAGCGAGACGCGGATCGTGTCGCCGATGCCCTCCTGCAGGAGCATGCCCATCGCGGCCGAGGAGGCGACGATGCCCTTGGTGCCCATGCCGGCCTCGGTGAGGCCGAGATGCAGCGCATGGTTGGAGCGGCGCGCGAGATCGCGATAGACGGCGATGAGATCCTGCACGCCCGAGACCTTGGCCGAGAGGATGATCTTCTCGCGGGCAAGGCCGATCTCCTCCGCCTTCTCGGCCGAGAGGATCGCCGACTGCACGATCGCCTCGCGCATCACGGCATTGGCCGTCAGCGGCGGGCTCGACGCGGCATTGGCGTCCATGAGGCGGGTGAGCAAATCCTGGTCGAGCGAGCCCCAGTTGACGCCGATGCGCACCGGCTTGCCATAACGGATCGCGAGCTCGATCAGCGTGCCGAACTGGCGGTCGCGCTTCTCGCCGAAGCCGACATTGCCGGGATTGATGCGGTATTTGTCGAGCGCCTCGGCGCAGGCCGGATGATCGGTCAGCAGCTTGTGGCCGATATAGTGGAAGTCGCCGATCAGCGGCACGTCGATGCGGCGCGCGAGGAGGCGCTCCTTGATATGCGGCACGGCGGCGGCGGCCTCGTCGCGGTCGACCGTGATGCGCACCAGCTCCGAGCCGGCGAGCGCGAGGCTCGCCACCTGCTTCACCGTCGCCTCGATATCGGCGGTGTCGGTGTTGGTCATCGACTGCACGGCGACCGGCGCCTGGCCGCCGATCACCACCTTGCCGACCGCAACGCCGACGCTCGGCCGCCGCGCGGCGGGGCCGTCCGGAATATCGGCGACGCGGAAGGCGGTGATCGGGGCGGCGAGGTTCATGACGGCCTCATGGGGGAGAAGAAGGTGGAGCGGACCGGCATCACGCGCCCTGCCGGCAGCGGGCGCAGAGGCCGCGGATCTCGATGACGGGGGCGCGCGGGGCGAAGGAGGCGCTGTCCGCGATGGCGGCGAGCGCACCGGCGAGCGCGGGCGAGGAGGCCTCCGCCGCCGCGCCGCAGCCCTCGCAGAGCAGGAACACCGTCGGCCCGTCATGCGCGCTCGAATGGGCGGCATGCTCGTGCGCGTGATCGTGGCCGGCCTGGCCGCGCGTGCAGGCGATATAGGCGTTGCGGCTCTCGATGCGGTGGGCGAAGCCGTTCTCGACGAGGAATTCCAGCGCGCGATAGACGCTGACCGGCGCCGGGCGCGGGCCGTCGCGGGCGAGGCGGTCGATCACCTCATAGGCGCTGGCGGGCACATGGCTCTCGGCGAGCGCGGCCAGCACCTTGCGCCGCTGCTCCGTGAAGCGCAGGCCCGTCGCCGCCGACACCGCCTCGGCATGGGCGATGGCGCCGCGCTCGCAGCTGTCATGGTCGTGCTCGCCATGCTCGTGTGGCGCCTGTTGCGGCGTCCCTGCCTCGCTGGTCAGCCCGGCCTCGTCCATCGCGTTCCGCCTCAAATGCCGCGCGCGGGTCGTCTTCCCATGCCGCGGCGCCGCGTTCTACCATGAGCGAGGCCGCCTCGGCGCGCCCGTCTCGCCCGGAATATAGTCGCGGGCGCGGCGCTTCTCACCCCTCTTCTTCACGCGGGAGCCTCTTCTCATGCCGAACGACCGCCATCTCGCCGGCAAGACCGCGCTCGTCACCGGCTCCACCTCGGGGATCGGGCTCGGCATCGCCCGCGCCTTCGCGGCGGCCGGCGCCAATGTCGTGCTGAACGGCTTCGGCGATGCGCCGGCGATCGAGACGCTGCGCGCCGGCATCGCGGCCGAGCACGGCGTCGAGGTCCGCTACAGCGCCGCCGATCTCACCCGCGTCGACGAGATCGAGACCATGGTCGCCGACGCCGTCGAGGCCTTCGGCGCCGTCGACGTGCTCGTCAACAATGCCGGCATCCAGCATGTCGCGCCGGTGCACGAGTTTCCGACCGACAAGTGGGACCTCGTGATCGCGCTCAACCTCTCGGCCGCCTTCCACGCCATGCGGCTCGTCATCCCCGGCATGAAGGCGAAGCGCTGGGGCCGCATCATCTCGACCGCCTCGGCGCATGCGCTGGTTGCCTCGCCCTACAAGGCGGCCTATGTCGCGGCGAAGCACGGCATCGCCGGGCTCACCAAGACGGTGGCGCTCGAGGTCGCCGAAAGCGGCATCACGGTCAACGCCATCTCGCCCGGCTATGTCTGGACGCCGCTCGTCGAGAAGCAGATCCCCGCCACCATGAAGGCGCGCGGCATGACCGAGGAACAGGTGAAGCGCGACGTGCTGCTCGCCGCGCAGCCGACGCGCCAGTTCGTCACCGTCGAGGAGATCGCCGGGCTCGCGCTCTACCTCACCACCGACGGCGCCCGCAACATCACCGGCGCGCTGCAGGTGATCGACGGCGGCTGGACCGCGGCATGACCAGCCTTTCAGGACGCGTCGCCGCCGTCACGGGCGCGGCGAGCGGGATCGGCCGCGGCATCGCGCTGCGCTTCGCCGCCGCGGGCGCGGCGCTCGCCGTGCTCGACCGAGACGAAGCGGGCGCCGAGCGGGTGGCGGGCGAGATCGCGGCGGCGGGCGGCCGCGCGGCGGCGTTTGCCTGCGACATCGCCGACGAGGCCTCGGTCGCTTCCGCCTTCGCGGCGGCAGACAGCGCGCTCGGTCCCGTCGATATCCTCGTCAACAATGCCGGCGTGCTGCGCGATACGCCGATCGCCGAGATGACGGCGGGCGAATGGGACCGCGTGATGGGCGTCAACCTGCGCGGCGCGTTCCTGGCGACGCAGGCCGTCTTGCCGGGCATGCGGGCGCGCGGCCATGGGCGGATCATCAACATCGCCTCGCAGCTGGCGCTGAAGGGCGCGCCGCTGCTCGCCCATTACGTCGCCTCCAAGGCCGGGCTGATCGGCTTCACCCGCGCGCTCGCGCTCGAAGTGGCGCGCGAGGGGGTGACGGTCAACGCGATCGCGCCCGGCATCATCGAGACGCCGATGAGCGCCGGCGTGCCGCCCGACATCAAGGCGCGCGTCGCCGGGGCGCTGCCCATCGGTCGCTTCGGCCGTGTCGACGAGATCACCGGCGCCGCGCTGCTGCTCGCCTCCGACGAGGCCAGCTATTTCATCGGCGCGACGCTGAACGTCTCCGGCGGCGACGTGATGGGCTGAGCGTCAGCCGGCGAGCGCCACGGCATCGGCGCCGGCCGGGATGAGGAGCGGCGCTTCGGGATCCTCCACCGCCCGGCGGACGGCCGCGACGACATCCTCCTCGCGGGTCGAGGGCGCATCCGCGTCGGAGAAGCCCGCCATGAAGGCGGCGACGAGCGGCGCATAGGGCGCGGGGAAGGGGCTCTCGGCCGGCAGCAGCGCCCTCGCATTCTCGCCGAAGCGGGTCGCCGGCGCGCGGCCGGGCAGCACGGTCACGACGCGGATGCCGAAGGACGCGAGTTCCTCCGCCAGCACGGCGGAGAAGCCGTTCACCGCATGCTTGCTGGCCGTATAGACCGAGAGCAGCGGCAGCGGCTTCAGCGTCACGCTGGAGCCGATATTGACGATGATGCCGGCGCCGCGCTCGCGCATGGCGGGCACGACCGCCTGCGTCATCGCGACGAGGCCGAGAACATTGGTCTCGAACAGCGCCCGCGCCGTCTCGACCGGCGTCGCCTCCAGCGCGTTCAAAAGGCCGATGCCGGCATTGTTGACGAGAACGTCGACCGGCCCGGCCGCCGCGACGGCGCGGGCGATGCTCGCCGCATCGGTCACGTCGAGCTCCAGCAGCGTGAGACGGTCGGAGGCGGGGAGGAGGCCTTCCTTCGGCCTCCGCATGGTGGCGACGACGCGCCAGCCGCGCTCCAGGAAATCGCGCGCGATGGCGAGGCCGAAGCCGGACGAGCAGCCGGTGACGAGAGCGGTCTTCATGGGTGGCTCCAGGGGTTGGAGAGGATGGCCGCAGCCTAGACGGGGAGGGCCGGACTCCCTATCATCAGAAATCCGGCTTTCATGATCGAGAGTCCGGTTTTGCTTGGAGCAGGCATGGACGGCGGAGCGGCGAGCCACCCGAAATCGAGCGACAGGCGCAAAGCCGGGGCGGACGGTGGCGCCGGCTCGCCCCGTCCTGCGCAAGCCGGCGACGAGGCCGCGCGTGATGTGGCTGCCGGCGACGCCGCGTCTGGCGACGTCGCGTCTGGTGATGTTGAGCCTGGCGACGTTCTTGGCGATGTCGTGCGGCTGCTGCAGCCGCGCGCACCGCTCGGCAAGCTGGTGAGCGGGGCCGGCGCCTGGCGGGTCGAGCGGCCGGCGAGCTGCCAGCCCTTCTATGCCGTGGTCATGGACGGCGCCGTGCGGCTGACGGCGGAGCGGCAGGCGCCGCTGGAGCTGACGCGCGGCGATTTCGTGCTGATCCCGGCCGTCTGCGGCTTCGCGGTCGCCAGTCTCGATGCCTCCGGGCCGCCGCTCGGCGCCGACGCGGTGCACTGCCTCGACGGCGAGATGCGCCATGGCGATCCGGACGCGCCGCCGAATGCCCGCCTCCTCGTCGGCCATTTCGACTTCGCCTCGCCCGATGCGGCGCTGCTCGTCTCGCTGCTGCCGGAAATCATCCATGTCACCGGCGAGGAACGGCTCGGGGCCCTCGTGGCGCTGGTCAATGACGAGGCGCGCAAGAAGCGCCCGGCGCGCGAGGTGGTGCTCGAACGGCTGATGGAGGTGCTGCTCGTCGAGGCGCTGCGCGACTCGTCAGGCCCGAACGCGCCGCCCGGCCTGTTGCGCGGCCTCGCCGATCCGCGCCTCGCGCCGGTGCTGCGCGCGCTGCACGAGCGCCCCGCCGAACCCTGGAGCGTCGCCGCGCTCGCCCGCGAAGCCGCGCTCTCGCGCTCCGCCTTCTTCGACCGCTTCACCCGCACCCTCGGCCTCGCGCCGATGGAATATCTCCTCGCCTGGCGCATGGCGCTGGCGAAGAACCTGCTTCGCCGGGAGGCGGCCGGCGTCGCGGAAATCGCCGCGCGCGTCGGCTATGGCTCGGCAAGCGCGTTCACGACGGCGTTCACGCGGGTGGTGGGGGTGAGCCCGGTGCGGTTTGGGAAGGAGGGGTAGGGGGAGGCACTCTACTCAACTCCGCTCGCCGCGTTCGAACATCTCAAGCAGTTCGCCGGCCTTCGTTTGAAGCTCTGGACTTGTAGAACTCATGGCAAGCGCTTGGATACGATCGCGGCATAGATCGTAGTCTAGCAGATGAGATAGAGTTGTCCGTTGGAGGGTTGGTCGAGATCCTTTTGCCGTAAAAACTCTAGACGATAATAATTCGAGGACGGCTACAAAACCATCGTCGGTGCGGCTCGCCGTTTTGAGGAATGCTTTAGGTTCGTCAGGGTCCCCCGCTTGAAGCCAGGCAAATAGACCATTAAGGGGACGTTTTAGATTGCGCCAGCTAGCGAGATCCATTCTTCGGTATCGATCGATCATCAAGCGCGAGACCATATCTAGTTCATGCGGTTCTAGCAGCGTTTCGGAACTCCTCGGCCTCTGATCGACCCTGCCATGCGCGAATAGATCGCTGCGCAGTATTGTCGTCAGCCATTCAATCGCACGACCTTGGAACAAACGCTTCAGAGTCTCTTCCCGCTCATGGCCAAGTCCCCCTATTATGCGCTTCGTCAGCCGTCGCCCCTCCGACCATATATTTGGCTCATCCATATTCATATTGCTAGTCAAGTCCAGATTATTGCTCATAGCAAAGAGAATGGACTCGGATATGTGGAAGCTCGAATTAGTATAGCTGTCCGATAGTCGTGCTATTATAATCTCGGCCTTGCTAATCCCTGTTGAGAGTCGTATTTGAAGCCATTCTATAAGTATAGACTCCACACGTTCGCTTGAATCTGCTGCAGCTTCAATTAAGGCTGCGTAGTCATCGTTTGTCGGAGAGTTTTTTGGCTGGTCAAGCGCGAAATACAGCCGGTAGTGATCTGGGCTTGAGAGCCTCTTGGCTCGTATAAAATTATATAGTGTCTCTCGTGAGAAATCGGCAAAGATATCTAGTTTTGTGGTTCCGCCGATGATATTATCTTCTATTCCCAATAGAAATTCGACTAGACGATCCGCTACTGCATCGGCTTGTCCGCCTTCGACTGATAGAGCGAGTTGCAATCTATTGATCAATTCAGCTTTGTCGCCTTCGTCTACTAAATACTGTCCGGTAGCGTACACCGATACAATTGAAATGTACCGTTCTATCCAGTTATAAAGATCTATATTGCCGGCCTTTATTACATTAATCCAAACGAGATCAACAATGTCTACTTTATAAATCAATAGATCCCAAAAAATTCTGATGCTGTCGAGGCATCTTACGACCTGTCGTGGAGTCTTTAGGTAGCGACCAACCTCAAAATCGATGATCGAATCGAAGTTAGATATTTGAGTGAGATCATCTATTGGGGCGGGTAGTAAGGCCTCTATTTCCGATCGAAACCAAAATCGTAGATCAAGGGGCTCGGGCTTTGGGACATTTATACTGACTTGGACTATCTTTTCAAGATATTGTTGGCCACTGTCCAGTTGTATGACACTTCCGATCGATTTCTTGACAATATCTGCGTCGTATCCCAATATGTAAATTACGTTCGGAAAGTCGGCGACAGAACGAATTAGTCGAAATACCTCTAGTATCTCAATTGGCTCAAGCCTGTCAACGTCGTCAATTACAACGACTATCCGTTTCTTCAATTTCGACAATCGCTTACGGATATCGTTCTTCTCACCGAGTAGAGAACGATCACTGAGCCAGTCATTTGAAGTCGCTGCTAGTGCTTGAAGTATGTCACCTGCAATTGCGGCGCCCGGTACTAGCACTCCCGCCGCTCTTGCTAGCATGCCAACACCGCCAAGACGTCGAGCAAACCGAGTGATTTGCGTTGCAGTATCTCCGACTTGCCGACGGTTTTGGCTAGATGGATCGCCGTCGATAGCTTCTATTGCGTCGACAGCAATTGCCAAATCGGCAAATAGAGACAATAGCATGTCTTTACTATCGCCGATGAGCCATGGACGATATTCGATAGCGTATGTAAATGAATTTATATCAGAGCGAAGTATTGCGACTACCATGTTTAAGAAGCTGGACTTTCCAGATCCCCATGGTCCCTCTACGCCGACAACTAAGCCGTCAACGGCCCGTTGGTTGAGCAAGGAGCGAGCAAGGGCGTCTGCTCCTGCCCTAAAACCGAGTCTATCACTATCTGGTCCGTTAAGGGGTTTATCTCCACTCAACTGATCGAACATTGAATCACTCCGTTGAACAGCAAACCAATTTAGCCCTTTAGCTGTACCTTTCACGACAGCGCGGCGTCTGTCACTGGAGCCTGTGAGCATCAACCTTTCGAAAGGTTGCTCTACGTCAGGGCTTGCCAAGTCTCGTACATAATTTCACAGACGGTAGCCGCTGTCTTCACCTCTGGTTGCGTGGCGGCAGACGGCCAGCCGGAGAACTGGCTCCAGGTTGCTGCCTATCCGGAGTGGCCGAAGACCCTCACCCGACGCGCTTGGCGCGGCGGCCTCTCCCTGAGGGAGAGGCGGTGACGGGCCGGCGCCCTTGCAAGACAGGCGGTGGCGGGGCATCACCTTTCTGCCCACCGCGCAGTCATGGCCGCGCTTGTCGCGGCCATCCACGTCTTTCTTGTCCGATCGTCCGCAAGCAAGACGTGGATGGCCGGGTCGAGCCCGGCCATGACGAGCTGAGGGGTGTTTCACGGCCCAAGCAAGACGTGGATGGCCGGGTCGGGCCCGGCCATGACGGCCTGAAGGGGTGTTTCACGCCCCAAGCAAGACATGGATGGCCGGGTCGAGCCCGGCCATGACGGATGGGATGCATGGCGAGGCAGCGCGCGCCGGCCGATCCGCTAGCCGCAGCGGCGGAGGATTTCGTCCACGACCGCTGTGAGCGGAGCGGTGGCGTCGATGGGGATCGCGGCTTCGGGACGGCTTTCGCGCCTCTCGTGATGATGGAAGATCAGGGCGCGCTCGGCCGGCTCGGAGCCCCATTCATTCGCCCGCCCTTCGAGGCGGCGCTCCAGCGTGGCGCGGTCGATTTCGAGCACGAAGACGGCATCGAAGAGATGGATCAAGCGGCCGGTGTTGCGCGCGCCGCCGCAGAAGAAGGTGGCGGCGTGGGTGCGGTCGGCGACGAGGGCTTCGACGCGCGCGACGTCCCAGATGTGATGGTCGTGGACGAAGGCCGGATCGCTGCCATGCGCCGCGATCAGGCCTGGGTCGAGCCTTGCGCCCGTCTCGGGATCGCCCTGGCAGGCGAGCACGCGGTCGCCATGCACGGTGTGATGGCCGCGCCGTTCGAGCTCCGTCGCGACCGAGGTCTTGCCGGTGCCCGAGCCGCCTTCGACCAGATAATTCCGGATGCCCATCGCAGTCCTGCCCTTGCGGCGCGCCAGCCCGCCGCGCAAGCGCCCTTACCGCCTTCTCGTCGCGGCGGCCATCCATGTCTTCCTTTGCGACTGGTCTCAGGCAAGACGTGGATGGCCGGGTCGGGCCCGGCCATGACGAAGCTGGTAGGGTGTCGCGGGCCAAGGGCGGGGTCGCCGGCGCGATCCTCCCGCCGCCGCCTCAGCGCTCGCTTCCCGCAAACCGCGCCCGCAGGAACGTGTCCGCGCTCACCGGCTTGCGGCCGAGGAGGGTTGCGAGGTCGCCGGGGGCGCCGTTCCAGGCGCCTTCATTGATGCCCTGCACCCAGGCGAGGGCGAAGGCGGCGGCGGGTTCCGGGAGGCCCTTGGCGACGAGGCGCGCGATGTAGTCGGCGTCCGGGACGGTGACGTAAGGCACGTCGCGGCCGGCGAGGGTCGAGAGGAGGGCGGCGGTGTCGGCGAAGGAGACGGCGGGGTCGCCATAAAGCGCATAGGCCCGGCTGTCATGGCGCCTCTCGCCGTCCGCGATTTCGCCCAGCACCACCGCATGCGCCTCGGCGAGATCATCGCGCGCGGCGAAGCCCGCCTTGCCGGCGCCGGGCGGGACACGGACGCCGCTTTCGAGCGCGTCGCCGCCGACAAAAAACTCGATGCTGTCCAGAAAGGGCGGGTGGGCGAGGAGCGTCCAGCCGAGGCCGGAGGCCTCGAGCCGCTCCTCCATGAAGCGATCCTCCCGTGTCACCTGCGGCATCACGAAGGTCGAACCCGGCTCGCGGATGATCGGCATGGCGACGACATGGCGGACGCCCGCCGCGACCGCCGCCTCGACGGCGCTCCGATGCTGCGTGTCGCGGTCGGTGAACGCCGTGGCGGAGACGAGCATCAGCGTGTCGATGCCCGCGAAGGCGCGCGCCAGCCCCTCGCGGTCGAAATAGTCGCCCCGGCGGATCTCGATGCCGGCGGCGGCGAGGTCGGCCGCCTTCGCGGGATCGCGGGCGAGGCCGACGAGATCGCCGGCCGGGCGGCGCTTCAGGAGATGGCGGAGGGTCAGGCGGCCGATATTGCCGGTGGCGCCGGTGACGAGGATGCGGGGCATGATGGTCTTTCGCTGGGGGTGGTCCGCTCGGTGCGCGCCGGCGCGTCTCCTGCCGGTCGACATCGCCGCCCGTTCCAGCTAGGACGAAACGAACCTCCGCTCCAGTACCGACTATTTTGTAAGTATCCAGACGAGGAGATCGTCGTGACCGGCAGGACCTATCCCGGCAAGACCTACCGATGCGGCCTCGAGGCGGTCCTCGACATCATGGGCGGCAAGTGGAAGCCGCTGATCCTCTATCATCTCGCCCCGGGCGCGAAGCGGACGGGGGAGCTTCGCCGGCTGGTGACCAATGTCAGCGAGAAGATGCTGATCCAGCATCTGAAGGAACTCGCCGAGGACGGCATCGTGCGCCGCATCGATTTCCAGACCGTGCCGCCGCATGTCGAATACGAGCTGACGGCGTTCGGCCGGAGCCTCGCCGAGGTGCTGGCGCCGCTCTGCGAATGGGGAACCGCCCACACCGACGAGGTCGCCTTCATCGTCCAGCGGCGGGACGGCACGACGCGCGCGGCGTAAGCGGCGTGACGGCCGCGGCCGCGTTCGTGGCTTCTCGAAATACACTCGCGCTCACGGCTGCGAATAACTTGCCTACGATCATTGATCAGTCGGCGTCCCTGGCGGCGTCCAGAAAATCGATCATCGATGTCGACAACGCCAATCCAATAAAGGCAAGACCGTGAAAATCATTTCTGACAAGCTTCTTTCGAAATCCGCCTATACGGCCGAGATGGACGCTCCGATCGCCAGCATCGATATTGCCGAGTGGCTGTTTCACCTGCCGGAAGCCGAATATCTGCGCTGCTGCCCGCCCGACCATATCGGCTCCGGCATCACGACGACCGACGACGGCCGTCCGATGGTCATCAATGTCGAGATGATCGGCACCGGGCTGGTCATCCAGCACTACATCGCCGAGGAAGCGACGGCCCATTACTGCCGGATGAACTCGATCTCCGACGTGTTCACGCCGGTCGGGCGCACGCAGGTGAACGTCATCTGGGAACTTTCCGCCGAAGCCATCGAGGGCGGGCGCGCGCGCTATACCAACAGCGTGACGTCGCACCCGACCGACGTGTTCATGGACTTCATCGCGGCGCATGGCCAGAGCTTCGAGCAGGCGGCGGCCGCCCGGCAGGAGGCCGGCGGCGACCACAACCGCCGCGAGACGCCGCTCTTCGCCGCCAGCATCGCCCGCCGCGCGATCGCCCGGTCGCAAGCCAAGTCGCAGGCGAAGTAGGAAGGGCGCAGCCCCTCAGACGCCGAGGCGTTTCAGCACCGCGGCGTTGAGGGGGCTGCCCCTGTCGGCGATGGTCTCGATCACCGCGAAGTGGTGATGGGCCGGAACTTCGAGGGTTTCGACGGTGTTGCCGAGCGCTGTGGCGGCGGCGGCGAAGCTCGCCTGCTGGCGCTTGAACTCGTCGGATTCGTCGCCGCCGACGACGAGGGTGAGCGGCGGCATGCCGGCATGGACGGCATGGAGCGGGCTGTTGCGCCCGGCCATGGCCGCGTCGAGGCCGACCGTCTCGTTGAGATAGGAGAGGCGGATCGGCTCGAGATCGTAGATGCCCGAGACGGCGACGCCGCCGGCGAGGATCGCGGGCGGCAGCTCCGGGTCGAAGGCGGGCCAGTCCGTCGTGGTGACGACGGCGGTCAGATGACCGCCCGCCGAATGGCCGGCGGCGAAGATGCGGTTCCGATCGCCGGGGACGAGGCCGCCGGCGTTCTTCCATGTGAAGGCGAGGGCGGCGCGGACCTGGCGGGTGATCTCGTCCATGTCATGGTCCGGCGTCAGCGCATAGTTGATGACGACCAGCGTGACGCCGGCATCGACGACGCCCTCGGCGACGAAGCGGAAATCCGCCTTGTCCTTCCAGATCCAGTAGCCGCCATGGATATAGACGAGGATCGGCGCGGCGGGATCGGCGGCGGGGAAGATGTCGAGCTTTTCCGTCCCGGACGGTCCATAGGCGATGTCGAGGCGGGCCGGCCTGCGGGCGGCTGTCTCGTCGCTGCGCGCCCGCCAGCGGTCGAAGGTCTCGAAGGCGTCGTCGGCGACGAGCCGCTCATACTGCTTGTCGAGGCCTTCCTGGTCGTAGCCGCGATAGATCGCCGTCATGCGCCGCCCTCCTCGAAGCCGAAGCGCTGGTGCCGCGCCTGCCATTCCATGAGATGCGCGAAGGCGGCGTCGAGATCGTAGAGGCCGGTCGGCCCGAACTCCTCGGTGAAGCGCTCCCAGGAGAGAACGCCGCCGTCATGATCGCCATAGAGATTGATCTCGGTCGCCTCGCCCGGATCGCCGCCGATCGCAATCGAGAAATCGGGGAAGAGCGCGGCCAGCCGCTCGCACCAGTCGCCGATCGACCAGAGATAGGGCGTGCCGAGATTGTAGACCGCGTGGCGATGGGCCGGCGCGCGCAGCAGCGTGATCAGCGAGGCGGCGGCATCGCGCGAGAAATGCCAGTTGCTGTGGCCGGGCCGCGGGAGCCAGGCGGGCCGGCCGGCGAAGGCGAGGCCGTTCGCCTGGAAGACCGGGTTCATCGTGTCGCGGATGCCGGTGCGGTGCTCCCAGGGGCCGAACACGCCGGCGAGGCGGCCGGCGACCCAGTCGAGCCCGGTCGCGGCGCCGATCTTGTCGAGGATCATCTCGCCCTGCCATTTGGTGAGGGCGTAGAGATTGCCGGGGTCCTTCGGATAGTCCTCGTCCAGCATGACGTAATCGGGCGTCGCGCCGCCGAAGATGGCGTTGGACGAGACGAAGACGAAGCGCTCGACGCCCTCGGCCGCGCTGGCGGCGGCGACCGCGGCGAGGCCGCCGAGATTGACCGAGACGACGCGCCCGCTCTCCGTCCGCTCGCGCGCGACATTGGAGGTGATCGCCGCCGCATGCAGCACATGCGTCACCTGCTCGCCGGCGATGAGGCGGCGGATCGGGTCTTCCTGGCGGACATCGCAGACCGCCTCGGTGAGCCGGCCCGGCAATTCCGAGAAGACGCTGGTCGCGAGGAGCGGCAGCGGCTTGTCCGCCACCGCGACGACGCTTTCGCCCTCGGCGAGGAGTTGCTCGAGGATGTTGAGGCCGAGAAACCCGCTCGCGCCGGTGACAAGGATGCTCATGGTCGCGGCGCCTCCAGCGCGGGTTTGGTATTTCGCGCGGCTTCCTCGCCGAGCGCCTTCAGCGCCACGGCCCGCGCGGCCTCGATATGCAGCGTGCTGAGACGGGACGCCTCCGCGCCGTCGCCGGCCTTCAGCGCGGCGAGGATCGCCTTCAGTTCGCCGAGGCTCTGAAGCGGCCGCCCGCCCTGCGACATCGAGAGCGAGCGAAGATAGGACACGCGGCCATGCAGCGCATGCAGGATCTGGCCGAGAACAACGTTATCCGCAGCCTCGAAGATCGCCTCGTAGAAGGCGGTGTTTGTGCGGCGCTGCGCCTCGCGGTCGCCCGACATCGCGGCGGACTCGATCGCCTCCATGGCGGCGTCGAGCCGGCGTGCGAGCTCCTCTGTCATCGCGGCGGCGCAGAGCGCGCAGGCCCGCGCCTCGAGCAGGATGCGGACCTCGTAGAGATCGGCGACCTCCTTGAGGCTCATGGCGGCGACGACGAAGCCGTGGCGGCGATTGCTCTCGACGAGGCGCTCGGCCTCCAGTTCGCGGATCACCTCGCGGGCGATGGTGCGCGAGACGCCGGCCCGCTCGCAGATCTGCCGCTCGGTGAGCCGCGCGCCGGGCTTCAGCTCGCCGTCGAAGATCGCGGCGCGGATGGCGGCCGAGACCTGCTGGCGCACGGAGAGCAAAGAAAGGCCGGCCGTCATCAGGTGAGCCCGTCCTCGCCGCGGATGGCGTCCGCGTCGAGGCCGCCGAGGCGATGGTTGAGGCGGCCGCGATTGGCGAAGGCGGCGATGATCGCCACCTCGTCCGGCAGCGGCGCGTCGGCAAGATGCACGGTCACGCCGTCATAGTGCGAGCGGACATAGAGAGCGTCCTTGTGGGCGAGCGGCACGTCGATCGTGGCGCCGGGAGCGGCGCGCTTGGAGAAGGACGAGATCCAGGCGCGGCCGCCGCCGACGCCGCGGCGCAGCGCGTCGCCGAAAGGCGTCGTGATCAGCGCGATGCCGTGGTCCTGCTCGCCGGCAAGGCCGATGACGGCGCCCTTGCCGTAGCTTTCGACCGTGTAGGGCGCCATGGCCGCGACGGCCTCCGCCGCCATGGCCTCGCCGAGCGCCGCGCTCGCCGCCACGAAGGCGCCGAGATCGGCCTCGAAGCGGCCGGCATAGGGATTGGCGATCACGGCCACGACCGCGACCTTGCGCAGCGGCGGCTCGCCGGGCCGGCCCATCTCGGAGAAGGTCGTTTCGGCGAAGACGAACTGGCGGCGCAGGGAAAGGCCGGGGAGAGAGGAAAGGGTCATCGTGCCGCCGCCATTCCGGCGCGCAGCGCCTCCGTCGCCTCGTGGTCGATGCGCATCGCGTCGTCGATGACGACACCATAGGCGCTGCGGGCATAGGCGATCGTGCAGAAGCCGTCGAGCACGTCGTCGAGCACCGTCGACACCGGCCGGTCGAGGGGATCGCCGAAGCCGCCGCCGCAGGGCGAATAGAAGGCCATGGTATCGCCCGGCTTCATCACGACGCCGGAGATCTTGGCATGCTGCGGCTCGGTGGTCCCGGCCGGATCGGCATGATTGAAGATGTCGACGCGGCCCTCGGCCCCGTCATGGCCGCCGAAAAGGCCCCAGGGCTTGTCGGTGTGGCGCTCGGCCTCGTGGGTCAGCCAGCCGCCTTCGAGCAGGCGCTGATGCTTGACGACGCCGATGCCGCCGCGGAACCGGCCGGCGCCGCATTCGACATCGTCGCGCAGCTCGTAGCGGTCGCAGATCATCGGCAGATGCATGCCGAGATCCTCGATCGGGTTGTTGCGGGTATTGGCCATCAGATTGTCGATCGAATCCGGCCCGTCCGAGCGCGGGCGGCCGCCATAGGCGCCCTCGTTGACCTCGATGAACACCCAGTAGTCGCCGCTGGTCTTCCTGAGACCCGAATAGGCGACGAAAGACAGCGAGGCCGAGGAGCCGGCGATGGCGGCCTCGGGCAGCACGGGCGAGAGCGCGCGGATGATGCAGTCGATCATGCGGTTGCACTGCGAGAACCGCGCCGAGGCGGCGGTCGGGAAGATCGGATTGAAGATCGTGCCCTTCGGCGCCGTCACCTTGATCGGCCGGAACGAGCCCTCGTTGGCGGGGATCGGGACGCTGGCCGTGAAGGTGTCGAGCAGCAGCGAGCGGAAGGCGACGTAGCAGGCGACCTTGGTCGAGCCCTCGAAGGGCACGTTGAAGGCGGTCGGCACCTGCGGCGAGGAACCGGTCAGGTCGACCTCGGCCTCGTCGCCGCGGATGCGCACGCAGACGCGGATCGGCAGGCGCACGCCGCGATTGCGGCCATCGTCGTCGAGCCAGCTTTCGGCGACATAGTCGCCGTCCGGAATCTCGGCGATGCGCTTGCGGAGCATCCGCTCGGTATAGGCCATGAGCTCGGCCGAGGCGGCCTCGACGGTCTCGGCGCCATAGGTGGCGTAGAGCTCCTGGAAGCGGCGGGCGCCGAGCTGCGCCGAGGCGATCTGCGCGCCGAGATCGTCCTGAAGCTGGCGGCCGACGCGGGAATTGTTGGCGAGATAATTCCAGACCGTCTCGTTGCGGACGCCGCCCTCGTAGAGCTTCACGGCCTTGAGCAGCATGCCCTCGCCGAAGATGTCCTGGATGTCGACGATGAGGCCGGGCGTCGCCGAGCCGATATCGACGTGATGGGCGGTGTTGGCGGCGAAGCCGATATGGCGGCCCTCGAAGAAGACCGGCACCACCACCGCGATGTCGGGCGAATGGCTCGCGCCGAAATAGGGATGGTTGTGGATGACGACGTCGCCCTCGCGCCAGGGCGTCGTCATCGACGCCTCGATGCCGCGCAGATAGCCGGGGATCGAGCCGATATGCAGCGGGGTGTTGTCGCTCTCGCACAGCGTCGCGAAGGAGCGGTCGAAGAGACCGGCGCCGAGATCCTCGCTCTCGCGGATGATCGAGGAGAAGGACATCCGGTAGAGGACATAGGCCATTTCGCGGGCGATGGTGTGCAGCGCGCCGCCGATGACCTGAAGCGTGACGGGATCGATGCTCATGACGCCACCTCGGCGGAAGGCTGCTGGTTGCGGGCGATGCGGATATTGCCGGCCTTCTCGATGCGCGCGGTGAAGCCGGGCGGCACCAGAGTCGTCGAGTTGTGCTGCAGGATGATCGCCGGGCCGGGCACGACATGGCCAGCCTTCAGGCGGTCGCGGTCGTAGCGGGGCGTGTCGAGACGCTGGCGATCGTCGAAGGTCGTCGGCCGGACATAGAGAAGCGCCTCCGCCGGATCGGGCGAGGCGGCATCGGCGAGGCCCGGCCAGGTGAGTGGCGGCACCTCGGCGGAGCCGATCACCCGGAGCGTCACGATCTCGACCTGCGTATCGTCGAAGCGATAGCCGTAGTCGCGCTCGTGCACGCCGTGGAAGGCCGCGACGATCGCCCCGGCACTCTCGGCCGTCACGGGACCATCGGGAAGCGGGGTGCGCAGCTCGAAGCCCTGGCCCTGATAGCGGCATTCGGCGACGCGCTCGAAGATCATCGCCTCGGGCGCGACGCCGTCTGCGGCGAGCCGCTCGGCTGCGAGCGCCGTGAGATCGGCGAGCGTCGCGTTGGCGGCGCCGAAATCGCCCATCGCCGGACCGCTGACGAGGGTCGGCGTCGAGCGCGTGAACTCGTAGGCGAGCTTTGTCGCGAGCAGGCCCATGGCGGCGGTGATGCCCGGCGCCGGCGGCACGATGACGTCGCGCGCCGCGACGGCTTCGGCCAGCGCCACGCCATGCAGCGGGCCGGCGCCGCCGAACGGCATCAGCGAGAAGCGGCGCGGGTCGAAGCCGCGCGCCACCGAATTGGAGCGGATGGCGAGCGCCATATTGGCGTTGACGATGGTGACGATGCCGAGCGCGGCTTCTTCCAGCGTCATGCCGAAGGGCTCGGCGATCTTTTCACGCACCGCCCTCTCGGCGAGCGAGGGATCGATCGCCATGTCGCCGCCGAGGAAGCGCTCGGGATCGAGCCGGCCGAGCACGACATGGGCGTCGGTGACGGTGGGCTCGGTGCCGCCCTTGCCGTAGCAGGCCGGACCCGGCATGGCGCCGGCCGAGCGCGGGCCGACGCGGAACGCGCCGCCTTCGTCGCGGAAGGCGATGGAGCCCCCGCCGGCGCCGATCGTGTCGAGATCGAGCATCGGCGCAAGCACCGGATGCTGGCCGACGACCGTGTCGCGCGGGTTCATGATGCGGATGGCGCCATCGGCGATGACGCCGATATCAGCCGAGGTGCCGCCGATGTCGATGGTGATGACGTCGCCGACGCCGGACATCGCGCCGGCCCAGCGGCCGCCGATGACGCCGCCGGCCGGGCCGGACATGAGGATGGTGACCGGACGCTCGGAGCAGGTGGCGACGGTTCCGATGCCGCCATTCGACTGCATGATGCGCAGCTCCGCATCCATGCCCTCGTCGCGCAGGCGCGTCTCGAGATTGCGCAGATAGCGGGCGGTGCGCGGGCCGACATAGGCGTTCATCGCCGTGGTCGAGAAGCGCTCGAACTCGCGGATGACGTTCGCCACCTCGGAAGAGGCCGAGGCGAAGGCCTCCGGCATCTCCTCGCGGACGATGGCGAGCGCCGCCTTCTCATGCGCGTCGTTGAGGAACGAGAACAGGAAGCAGACGATCACCGCCTCGACGCCGCGCGCCTTCATCTCGCGCACGGCGGCGCGCACCTCGTCGAGGTCGATCGGCGTCTCGACGCGGCCGTCCGGCGGCATGATCCGCTCGGTGATCGGCATGCGGTTGCGCCGCTTCACCAGCGGATCGGACTGCCAGGGCACGTCGAAATGCAGCGAAAAATTGTGCGGACGCTTGTGGCGCGCGATGTGCAGCAGGTCGCGGAAGCCCTTCGTCGTCAGCATGCCGACTTCGGCGCCGTTCTTCTCGATCGTGATGTTGGTCGCGACCGTCGTGCCGTGCACGACGCGGCGGACCGCCTTCGGATCGAGGCCGGCGATGCGGCAGATCGCGAGGATGCCGTCGACGACGCCCACCGACTGGTCGGCCGGGGTCGAGGGGACCTTGTGGACGAAGACGCGGCGGCCGCCGGGGCCGTCGTCGTCGCGCTCGAGAACGAGGTCGGTGAAGGTGCCGCCGACGTCGACGCCGATCGAGGCCATCAGCGCGCCTCCGGCGAGAGGCTATCGAGATAGGCGAGGACGCCTTCGAGCGGCTCGACATCGCCGAACTTGGCGTCGATGTCGAAGAGGTTCCATTCCACCGCCCCGGCGATGCGGTCGCCGACGCATTCGCGCACGACGATCGGGCGGAAGCCGTTCCACAGCGCGTCCTCGCAGGAGAGGCGCACGCAGGACGACAAGGTGACGCCGGTCAGGATCACGGTGTCGACGCCGAGCGAGGTGAGGTAGCCGGCGAGATCGGTGCCCTGGAAGGCGCTCGCCCGCTTCTTGACGACGAGGAGTTCGTCGGCCCGCCGCTCGAGGCGGTCGTCGATCTCGCAGAGCGGGCTGCCGGCCTTCAGATGTTCCAGCGGGATCTTCTTGCCCCAGAGGCCGGTGTCGGCGAAGGGGCCGTCCACGATCTCGTAGGCGCAGGTGGTGAACACGATCGGCAGGCCGAGCGCGCGGCCGGCTGCGATGAGCCGCTGCGTCGCCGGAATGATCGTCTCCATGCCGTCGCAGGCGAAGGCGCTGCCCTTCGTCGTCCAGGCCTTGGCGAGATCGACATTCACGATCGCCGGACGCTTGCCATAGCCGAGGCGCCGCATGAAGCCGCGTCCCTTGTAGAAGGCCGCATATTCCTTGAACGCCGTCCGGAGGGCCTGCTCGAAGTCCTGCTGCATGGATTTTCCTCGTGCTCGTTCGGTAAGCATTGTCAGATTGTATGACAAAGTCAATGCGGTTGTCGGATGGCGCGCGGCACTGGACAGATGCGCCGGCTCGGCTACGGTCGGGCTTCCGCGCCGGCGCTCGCAAAGGCCGGCGCGGCGGACGGGTGGCAAGGGTCTTCGGGGCGGCGAAGGACTTCGGGGTGGCAAGGACCGGGATGACGGATGCTGACGGGCTGAAGCGGATGATCCGCGCGGGGCAGGGCGCGGAGCCTGCCGACCTCGTGATCCGCGACGTGGCGCTGCTCGATCTCGTCACCGGCGCGGTCGAGACGACCGACATCGCGATCGTCGCCGACCGCATCGTCGGCACGCATGGCCGCTACGAGGGCGAGCACGTCATCGACGGGGCCGGCCGCTACGCGGTGCCGGGCTTTATCGACACGCATCTCCATGTCGAATCGTCGCTGGTGACGCCGTTCGAGTTCGACCGCTGCGTGTTGCCGCATGGCGTGACGACGGCGATCTGCGATCCGCACGAGATCGCCAATGTGCTCGGCGGCGCGGGCATCCGCTATTTCCTCGACGCGGCCGAGCGGACGGTGATGGACCTCCGCGTCAACCTCTCGTCCTGCGTCCCGGCAACCGCCTTCGAGACGGCGGGCGCTGCGCTATCGATCGACGATCTGTTGCCCTTCGCCGACCATCCGAAGGTGATCGGCCTCGCCGAGATGATGAATTTTCCCGGCGTGCTCGCGACCGATCCGGGCGTGCTGGCGAAGCTCGCGGCCTTCCAGGGCCGGCATATCGACGGCCATGCGCCGCTTCTGCGCGGCATGGCGCTGAACGGCTATCTCGCGGCCGGCATCCGCACCGATCACGAGGCGACCAGCGCCGCCGAGGCGCGCGAGAAGCTCGCCAAGGGCATGGCGGTGCTCATCCGCGAGGGCTCGGTCTCGAAGGATCTCGCGGCGCTCGCCGAGGTGCTGGACGAGAATTCCTCGAGCTTCATGGCGCTCTGCACCGACGACCGCAACCCGCTCGACATCGCCGAGGAAGGCCATCTCGATGCGCTGATCCGCATGCTCGTCGCCCGCGGCCGGCCGCTGCATCACGTCTATCGCGCGGCGAGCTGGTCGGCGGCGCGCATCTTCGGGCTGCGCGATCGCGGCCTCGTCGCGCCCGGCTGGCGGGCCGACATCGTCCTTCTCGACGATCTCGGCGAGTGCCGCGTCTCTGAGGTGATCGCCGCCGGACGGCCGGTCACGGACGCGCTGTTCGCCGCGCGCGACAGCGTCCCGCCGGTCGGCTTCGGCTCGGTCAAGGCGCCGGAGGTCACCGCCGCGTCCTTCGCCGTCTCGGGACGGCGCGGCAACCAGGAGACCTCGGTCATCGGCGTGAAGGCCGGGCTCATCATCACCAGCCACGAGAAGGCGGTGCTGCCGGTCGAGAACGGCGAGAGCAAGCCCGACCTCGGCCGCGACATCGTCAAGGTGGCCGTGGTCGAGCGGCACGGCAAGAACGGCAATATCGGGCGCGGCTTCGTCACCGGCTTCGGGCTGAAGCGCGGCGCCATCGCCTCCTCGGTCGGCCATGACAGCCACAACATCACTGTCATCGGCGCCTCGGATGCCGACATGGCGGTGGCCGTCAACCGGCTGCGCGAGACGGGCGGCGGCTTCGTCGTGGGGGTGGACGGCGCGGTCGTCGCCGAACTGGCGCTTCCGATCGCCGGGCTGATGTCGGACCTCTCCTTCGACGCGGTGCGCGACAAGCTGCATCACCTGCGCGAGGCGGCCTATGGCCTCGGCTGCACGCTGCCCGAGCCGTTCCTGCAGATCGCCTTCCTGCCGCTGCCCGTCATTCCGCATCTGAAGATCACCGACCGCGGCATGTTCGACGTCGACGCGTTCCGGCTGATCGAGGAATGACGGTCCTTTCGGAAGGCAATACCGTTTCAGCCGTCATGCGTGGGCTTGGCCCGGGCATCCACGTCGTCCTGTCTCGTCGAGAGCAAGTCGTGGATGGCCGGGACAAGCCCGGCCATGACGGCCCCCCGGGTCTGTGAGACAATTTCCATGAGCCGCATCTATTGCCTTTCCACCGTCGATCTCGACCGCGTCTTCGAGCTCGATCATCTGCCGGGCCATGACGAGAAGATTTTCGCGACCGGCTTTCACGAGGGCGCGGGCGGGCAGGGCGTGTTCGTCGCGCGGGCGCTGGCGGCGCTTCGGGCGCCCGTGACCTATGTCGGCTCGGTGGGCGACGATCTCGCCGGGGCCGGGCTGATCGCCGAGCTCTCGGCCGTGCCGGGGCTTTCCGTCGACATCGCGCGGCTGCCGGGCATCGCGACGGCCAATTGCGCGATCCTCGTCGACCGCACCGGCGAGAAGGCGATCGTGCTGGCGCCGATCGCCAGGGAACTGGTCGAGACGCTCGGCGAGGGCCTCGCGCCCGAGGCGGGCGACATCGTCACGGCGAACTTCTTCCATCCCGAGCAGATCGTCCGCGTCTTCGGCCGCGCCCGCGCGGCCGGCGCGACGACGATCATCGACATGGAGGCGACCGGCATCGGCATCTTCGGCTGGGACGCCGCCTTCGCCGTCACCGCCGCCGCCGACATCACCTGCACCAACCAGCCGACGCTCGACGCCTGGTCGAAGCGCGAGGGCCTCGAGGGGCCGCTGCTCGCCCGCGCCGAACGTTTCGCGCGGCGCGTCGCCGGCGCCGAGGGCCGCGCCTGCGTCACGCTCGGCGCAGAGGGCGTGCTCGCCTTCGACGGAAAGGAGGCGCGGCATGTGCCGGCGGTCAAGGTGAAGGCGGTCAACACCACCGGCGCCGGCGACACCTTCCTCGCCGGCCTCGCCTTCGGCCTGTCGCATGGCCATGATCTCTTCGCCGCAGCCGGCCTCGCCACGCGCGTTGCCGCCGATTTCCTCGCCCATGGCAGGGTCGATCCCGCCCGCCTCGGCCTTTGACCCCGCTTTCATCAGGAGTCCCCATGACCGACACCCTCGCCGACCGCATCGAACGCGTGATCGCCGCCGCCTGTCTCGGCGACGCGCTGGGCGCCCCGCCCGAGGCGATGCATCCGGAGGAGATCCGCAAGGTCTTCGGCGGCCGCATCACCAGCTTCGTGCCGGCACCGCCGCTCGCGCCCTTCTCGAACGGCGCCGCGCCGGGCTCGCTTACCGACGACGCGACGCAGATGCTGGCGATGGCGCGGATCATCATCGAGGCGAATGGCGATCCGACCATCGAGGACGCGGCGCGGGCACTGATCGCCTGGGCCGACGATCCGCGCGGCTTCGGCAAGTTCGCCGGTCCCTCGACGCAGGCCGCCATCGACCGCATGCGCGCCGGCGAGGACCCGCGCCTCGTCGCGACGCCGCCGCGCTATTCGGTCGCGATGGGGACCACCAATGGCGCGGCCATGCGCGCGCCGGTGGCGGGCTGCGTGCGGCCGGGCGACATAGAGGGCGCCGTCGACGTGGCGGCGACGCTGTCGGCGCCGACCCACAACACGCAGATCGCCTATGCCGGCGCGGGCGCCGTGGCGGCGGCCGTGGCGATGGGGCTCACGGGCGTGCGCGGCGTTTCAGTGGCGGATGTGGCGATGGCCGGCGCCGAAGCGGGCCTGAAGCTCGCGGAAACGCGCGGTCGCCTCGCGGCCGGACCGAGCGTCCTGAAGCGGATCGAACTCGCGGCGGCGATCGGCGAGCGCTATCGCGGCGACGCGGAAGGTGCGATGACGGAACTGGGCGCGGTAATCGGTGCCGGTCTGCCGATGGCCGAGGCCGTTCCGACGGCGATCGGTCTCGCGGTCGCAGTCGGCGAGGATCCGTTCGGCGCCATCGTCGCCGCCGCGAACGAGGGCGCCGACAGCGATACGGTCGCCCTCATCGCAGGGGCCATCGTCGCCGCCTGGTCGCCGACGCTGAACGCGCCGGGCGACATGATGGCGACGCTGGAGCTCGTCAACGGCGTCAATCTCGGCGAGATCGCCGCCGGCCTCGCCGCGGTCGCCCGGGGCTGAGGCGAAGGAGCCTTTCCGATTCTCCGGAAAGGCTCCGGCCGTCGTCGTCTCGCGCTCGATCATGATCGAGCGCCATCCCGCCGCTCAGCCGGTGACCGTGTTGCCGGTCTCTTCTTCTTCGAGCGTCACGGCGACGTCGGCATTGGCCGAGAGGCGGACGGTGCCGTTCTCGACGTCGGCGACGAGGCCGAGCGGGATGAAATGGTGATGGCCGCGATGGTGGCCCTCGCCGCTATCCTTCTTCACCAGCTTGATGCGGTCGCCCTCGATCTTGTCGACGGTCCCGATATGGACGCCGTCGGCGCCGATGATTTCGGCATGTTCGCGGATTTCCGATGTGATGGACATGGCGCGTCTCCTGTTGATGCAGGACCAACGCCGTGCCGCCCGGAAGGATGCGCAAGAGCCTTTCCTGGTTTGATGGAAGCGCTCTGTTTCTCCGCTGGCGCGCGCGATCCGCAAGGAGGGTGCCGCAGCCCGATGCCTTCGCATCGGACAAGGCAGCCGACACGGCGGGCGCCCGCCAGCGGGAAACCCGAAGGGCCGGCCTGCTCCGGGCCAAATCCTTCGGTCTTCGTCTCGGCCGTACCCCGGGTACGGCCTTCGCCAAAGCCCTCGACCTTGGCCCGGATCAGACCGGCAGAGCGCTTCCAGCAAGCCAGGAAAGGCTCTAGTCGTGATAGAGCACCGAGCGGCCGCCATCGATGACGATGCAGGCCGCGTTGATGAACGGCGCCTCGTCCGAGGCGAGGAACAGCGCGGTCATCGCCACTTCCTCGGGCCGACCGATGCGCTTCGGCGGGTGCATGTCGAAGACGCGACGCCGCTCCGCCTCGGGGTCTGGGAAGGTGTTCCAGTAGTCGAGGGCGAGATCGGTCTCGATGTAGCCGGGCGCAATGGCGTTCACGCGGATGCCCTCGGCGGCATAGTCGATGCCAAGCGCCCGCGTCAGGCCGAGCAGCCCGTGCTTCGCCACCGGATAGGGGAAGCAGCCGGGAATGATCGTGAAGGAATGCGAGGAGGCGATGTTGACGATCGCGCCGGCCTTCGCGGCCCGCATCGCCGGCAGCACCGCCTTCGACATCCGCCACACGCCGTCGAGATCGACATCGAAGCAGCGGCGCCATTCGGCCTCCGTCGTCTCGTGCGGCTTGTGGAAGACATTGATGCCGGCATTGTTGACGAGGATGTCGATGCGGCCGTGGCGGGCCACCACCGCCTCCGCCGTCGCCTCGACGCTCCCGGCGCCGGTCACGTCGGTCGCGAGGAACTCGGCGGCGCCGCCGGCCGCGGTGATCGCCGCCGCGGTGGCCGGACCCGTCGCCGGGTCCTTCTCGGCGACGACGACCCGGGCGCCTTCCCGTGCGAAGGCGTGGGCGATGGCGGCGCCGATGCCGCGTCCGGCGCCGGTGACGATGGCGACCTTGTCCTGAAGCCGTCCGGTCATGCTTGTCACCAGTCCACGATCGTGCCGTCGGGGAGGGCTGCCGCGCGGGTCGGGAACGGCTCCTGCCTGAAGGGATGACGCGCGGCCACCGCGAGATCGACCTCGACGCCGAGGCCGGGCGCCTCGGGCAGTTGCCAGTAGCCGTCGACGCGGCGGATCGGGCCCTCGACGACCTCGAAATACCACGGAACCGCGCCGGTCATCTCTTCCTGGATGACGACATTGGGCGTCGCGATGTCGAAATGCAGCGCCGCGACGCCGGCGATCGGGCCGAGCGGATTGTGGGGCGCGAGGCCGATGCCGGCCACCTCCGCGAGGGCTGCGATGCGGCGGGCCTCGCTGAAGCCGCCGCAATGGCAGAGATCGGGCTGCGCGACCGTCATAGCGCGGGCTTCGATATAGGGCGCGAAGTCCTGCGCGCTGGTCAGCCGCTCGCCATGGGCGATCGGCACGCGCGAGGCCATGGCGATCGCCTTCATCGAGGCGACGTCGCCGGGCGGGATCGGCTCCTCGGCGAACATGACGCCGAACGGCTCCAGCACCTTGAGGAAGGCCAGCGCGGCGCCGGCCGAGGCGCAGCGGCCGTGGAAATCGACCATCAGCTCGATCTCGGGGCCGACCGCCTCGCGCAGCGCGCCCATGCTGGCCTCGAAATCGGCGAGCGCGCGCGGCGTCGCGGTGTAGTGCGTATAGGGCACGTTGACGACCTTCATCGCCCGGTAGCCCTTTTCCTTGACGGCGAGGCCGCGCTCGACCAGCGAGGACGCGTCCATGGTGTTGTAGACGGCGTTCATCTCGCCGAGGCCGAGATGGGTGTAGACGGGCACGCGGTCGCGCACCTTGCCGCCGAGCAGGCGCCAGACCGGCACGCCGAGCGACTTGCCGAGAATATCCCACAGCGCCATCTCGATGCCCGACAGCGCCGTCATGCCGATGACGCCGAGCGGCTGCCAGAAGCCGTGCTTCCTGACCGCGCGGGCTGCGTTCTCGATGTCGCGCGGGTCATGGCCGATCAGGATCGGCGCGAGATCGGCGATGGCGCCCTCGACCGCGCGCGATTTCCATTCCAGCGTCGCCTCGCCCCAGCCATAAAGGCCGGCCTCGTCCGTCTCGACGCGCACGAACAGCCAGTTGCGCAGTTCGGCGTTGACGACATGCGTCGTGATCGCGGTGATCTTCATCGGCTCTCCACCCGGATGCCCGGCGCTTCGAGGGCCGGTTGAGCCAAGGATTAGCGCGGCCGGAGGAGGGGAGCCAGCGCAGGGCGGCGACACCCGCGCCGAAAATGAACCGGGCGCCCGCAGGCGCCCGATCCGGTCGTCAGGATCGCCGCCTATTGCGGGATTTCGACATGACCGCCGAAACCGAAGCGCATCGCCGAGAGCATGCGGTCGGCATAGGTGTGCTCCTCGCGCGAGCGGAAGCGGGCGAAGAGCGCGGTGGCGAGCACCGGGATCGGCACGGCCTCCTCGACGGCGGCCTCGACCGTCCAGCGGCCCTCGCCGCTGTCGGCCACGGAGCCCGAATATTTCGACAGCTCGGCGTCGTTGGCGAGCGCCAGCGCGGTCAGGTCGAGCAGCCAGGACGAGATCACGCTGCCGCGGCGCCAGACCTCGGCGATGTCGGCCATGTCGAGCGTGTAGCGCTGCTCCGGCGGCAGGTGGTCCGAGCCCTTCATCTTCAGGACGTCGAAGCCTTCGGCATAGGCCTGCATGATGCCGTATTCGATGCCGTTGTGGACCATCTTGACGAAATGGCCGGCGCCGGCCGGGCCGGCATGGATATAGCCGTGCTCGGCGCGGTCGTCGGCCTTGTTGCGGCCGGCGGTGCGGTCGATCGTGCCGAGGCCGGGGGCGAGCGTGCGGAAGATCGGGTCGAGGCGCTGCACCTCGGCCGCGTCGCCGCCGATCATCATGCAGTAGCCGCGCTCGAGGCCCCAGACGCCGCCCGACGTGCCGACATCGATATAGTTGAGGCCCTTGGGCTCCAGTGTCTTCGCGCGGCGGATGTCGTCCTTGTAGAAGGTATTGCCGCCGTCGATGATCGTGTCGCCCGGCTTCAGGATGCCGGCGAGGGCGGTGATCGTGTCCTCCGTCGGCGCGCCGGCCGGAAGCATGACCCAGACGGCCGCCGGCTTCTCGAGCTTGGCGACGAGATCCTCGAGCCCGGACGCGCCCGTCGCGCCATCGGCCGCAAGGGCGCTCACCGCATCGGCGCTACGGTCGTAGACGACGGTGGTATGGCCGTCCTTCATCAGCCGCCGCGCGATGTTGCCGCCCATCCGGCCAAGTCCGATGATCCCAAGCTGCATAGTCCGTTTCCTCACATGGTGGCGCCGCCGGCGCGGCCCTGGCCGTGATCGTACCAGCACTAGACTAGAATTCATTACCGGATATGACGCTTTTCAAACCGCTCGCCCTTCCCTAGAGCCTTTCCGACACGGGTTTTGGCAGGGGGATTCGGAATGCTGTCGAGCTTCGACTACGGTTCGATGCTCTTCGTCCTCGCGACGGTGATCGGCCTCCTCAACGAGCGCTTCATCCGCATCCCGCGCCCGATCGCGCTCCTGATCGGCGCGCTGGCCGTCTCGCTCGGGCTCATTCTCTTCTCGGCCCTCGTGCCCGGCGTTCATCTCGCGGCGCGCACCGAGGCGAGGCTGGCCGATTCCGACCTCTCCGCCGTGCTGCTCGACGGCGTGCTGGCGCTGCTCCTGTTCGCGACGAGCCTCGGCACCGACGTCACCGGCCTCAAGCGTCGCGCCCGGCCGATCTTCCTGCTGGCGACACTCGGCGTCGTCCTGGCGATGGTGATCTTCGCCTTCGGCATCCACGCCGCCCTTGCGTTCGCGGGCGTCCAGGTGCCGCTCGGCTGGTGCCTCGTGCTCGGCGCGATCCTGGCGCCGACCGACGCGGTGGTGGTCGAGCAGTTGCTGGAGCGGGTCAACCTTCCCCAGGAAATCCGCGACATCATCACCGGCGAGAGCCTGTTCAACGATGGCGCCGCCGTCGTGCTCTATTTCGCCGCGCTCGCGACCGCCACCGGCGCCGACTCGGTCGTCGGCCATGGCCGCCTCGTCGGCACGATGCTCTATGCCGGCGGCGGCGGCGCGCTGCTCGGCCTCGCCACCGGCTGGCTCGCGCTGAAGGCGATGCAGCGCGTGCGCGCCGAGCATCTCGTGGTCACGCTGTCGCTGGCGCTGGTCCTCGCGACCTATCGCATCGCCGTCTGGCTGGAGCTGTCCGGACCGATCGCGGTCGTCGTATCGGGCCTGGTGCTGACGCAGTTCCGCGCCGCCGGCGACGAGGCGGCCCCCTGGCGGCGGCGGATCAAGGATTTCTGGTCGATGATCGACGAGATCATCAACACGCTGCTCTTCATGCTGATGGGCTTCGAGGTGCTGCAGATTCCGCTCGGCGCCGCCGGGTTCTGGCCGGTGCTGGCGGCGATCCCGCTGGCGCTCGCCGCCCGCCTCGTCAGCGTCGCGGTGCCGCTCTCGCTCGGCCGCCGTCAACCGCGCGACGCGGCCGCGGCCGTCTCGATCCTCACCTGGACGGGCCTGCGCGGCGGCATCTCGATCGCGCTGGCGCTCGCGCTGCCGCCGAGCGCCTATCACGAGATCCTCACCGCCATCTGCTACGCCGTGGTGATCTTCAGCGTGATCGTGCAGGGGCTCTCGACAGGCTGGGTCGCGAGGCTGCTTTATGGCGGCAAACACTGAACGGGAGGGGACCGCCATGCAGAAGCTGATCGTGATGCAGTCGCTCTGGGCGATGGAGCGCCGGCAGCCGGACGGAATGGAGCGGACGCTCGAGAAGAATGTCGAGATCATCATCGAGGCCGGCTATGGCGGCGTCTCGACCGACTGGCGCGACCGCGAGCGCTCGAAGCGGATCGCCGCCATGCTGAAGCCGCATGGCATGGTCGCCGAGGGCCAGTGCTTCCCCAGGACGGTCGACGATCTCAAGAGCGTGCTCGAGATCGCCACCGAGACGGGCCTGCACCATCTCGACATCCAGCCCGATGTCCGCCCGCGCACCATCGCCGAATGCGTGCCGCTGATCGAGGGCTGGC